>CAZALT010000093.1:0-10755 GCA_964485515.1 uncultured Rhabdothermincola sp.
GCTTGCCCGGCCCGCGAGGTCGAGGCCAACTCTGTAGTAGCTAAAGTGTTGGGACGATGTGCCGCTCCAGTGGAGACGTGGGCACCTACACGAGAGTGATGGAGGGGCCTGATGCTCACCTCTGAACAAACGGTGAAGCTGCTGACTCGGGTGGTGAACCTGATCGAGAACGATCCGGAGTTCTCCGCGGCGATGCCGGATGCTGCGGTGTCGACCGAGCTGCTGCGCGAGGGGCTGGGGCTCGCCGAGGCACTCACCGTGATCTGTGAGGGGTATCGCGATCGAGCCGCGCTGGGCACGCGGGCCGCCGAGCTCGTGACCGTCGGTGGTCGACGTCGTCGGCGCCTGCTGCCGCGCTTCGAGACGATCACCTACGGCGAGCTGCTCGATCGGATCCAAGCTGTGGCGGCCTCGTTGCAGGGTGATCCGGTGATGGCGGGGGATCGCGTGGCGACGCTCGGCTTCGCCAGCGTCGACTACTCCGTGATCGACCTGGCCATCCCGTTCCTGAGCGCCACCGCCGTGCCGCTTCACGCCGCGGCGCCGGTGTCCGTCCTCACGCCCATGGTGGCCGAGGTCGAGCCAACCGTCATCGCCTCCAGCATCGAGGAGCTGGACACCGCCGTGCGTCTCGCCATCGCTGCTCCGTCGGTGCAGCGCGTCGTGGTCTTCGACTACTTCGACGACGTCGATGACCACCTCGACCGCTTCGCTGCCGCCGCCGGCCAGATCACCGCCTCAGGCCGCAACCTGGTTCTCGAACCCCTGGCCGAGGTCATCGAACGGGGCCAAGGTCACACGGTCGAGTTGCCCGCGAGCGAACCCGATCGGATCGCGACGATCATCTACACCTCGGGCAGCACCGGAACACCCAAGGGGGCGATCCACCAGGAGGCGCTCGCCGTGGGTGGGTGGACGAACCTCGCACGGATGCAGATCGACCAGGGCATCGCCCTGCCGGCGATCACGGTCAACTACCTTCCCATGAGCCACACCGGCGGACGGGGCCTCGTGTCCGCCGGGCTCGGGTCCGGCGGCACCGGGAACTTCGTCGGACGCAGCGACTTCTCGACGATCATCGAGGACTTCTCGCTGGTGCGCCCCACTCAGCTCACCCTCATCCCTCGTATCTGGGAGCTGCTCCACCAGGAGTACCTCACCCGCCTGGGCTCCGACCTCGGCGATCCCGACGCGGAGGAGCGCGTGCGGAGCGAGATCCGCAACGACGTGCTGGGCGATCGATACGTCTCCGCGCTCAGCGGGTCGGCGCCGATCTCGCCCGAGATCGAGGCGTGGGTCGAGCAGATGATCGATGGACCTCTGATGAACGGGTTCGGCTCGACCGAAGCAGGTGCCGTCGTCGTCGATGGCAACGTTCGTCGCCCACCGGTCATCGACTACAAGCTCGTCGACGTTCCGGAGCTCGGCTACTTCTCGAGCGATCACCCGCATCCCCGGGGCGAGTTGCTGGTCAAGTCCGAAACGCTCTTCGCCGGCTACTACAAGCGCCCCGACCTGACGGCAGAGGTCTTCGACGAGGACGGCTTCTACCGCACCGGTGACGTGATGGCTGAGCTGGGACCCGACCAGCTCGAGTACGTCGACCGCCGCAACAACGTGGTCAAGCTGTCCAACGGCGAGTTCGTCACCGTCTCCAAGCTCGAGACGGCCTACGCGCAGGCCGATCACGTCGAGCAGATCTACGTGTACGGCAACAGCGCGGAGCCCTACCTCCTCGCCGTCGTCGTACCCACCGCCACCGCAGCAGAAAGCCTCAGCGATGCCGACCTGAAGCAGGCGGTGCTCGGAGCGCTCCAGGGCACAGCTCGCCGTCTGGAGCTGCAGTCCTATGAGGTGCCCCGCGACCTGCTGATAGAGCGCGAACCGTTCTCGCTCGACAACGGCCTGTTGTCGGGCATCGGCAAGCCGTCGCGGCCCAACCTCAAGGCTCGGTACGCCGAACGACTCGAAGGCATCTACGCCGGACACAAGAACGCCGCGCAGGAGCGCTGGCGGTCCCTCGCAGGGACAGCTGACAGCCGGCCGATCGTCGAGACGGTGTGCGCCGCGGCCGGCGCGGTGCTCGGCCAGGATGACGTCGACCCCGATCCGTCGGCCCGCTTCACCGACCTCGGTGGCGACTCGCTCTCCGCGGTGGAGTTCGCGTCCTCGCTGTCGGACCTGTTCGGCGTCGAGATCGAGGTGGGGGTCGTGATCAGCCCCGTCACCGACCTCGCCGCTTTGGCTGAGCACATCGAGGCGCTCCGCGACCCCGAAGCTGCCGGTCCGACGTTCTCGTCCGTCCACGGAGCCGGAGCGACGTCTATCTCGGCGAACGACCTCACGCTCGACCGGTTCATCCCTGCCGACATCGTCGATCGCGCTCGCGACCTCACGGTTTCGACGGATCCGCCCCGCCACGTGTTCGTGACCGGGGCAACCGGCTACCTCGGTCGCTACCTCGCGCTCGACTGGCTCGAACGGATGTCCGAGGTGGGCGGCATGGTGACGTGTCTCGTGCGAGGACGCGACGACGACGCGGCCCGCGCCCGACTCGATGACGTCTTCGACACCGGCGACGTGGCCGTGCTCGAGCGCTACCGCTCGCTGGCCGAGAAGCACCTGCAGGTCGTGGCGGGGGACAAGGGCGCAGCCCGCATGGGACTCGACGACGCGACGTGGGACGAGCTGTGCGAATCCGTCGACCTCATCGTCGACCCGGCTGCGCTCGTCAACCACCGGCTGCCCTACCCGCAGATGTTCGGGCCCAACGTGGCCGGCACCGCCGAGCTGATCCGCCTCGCGGTCACCGCCAAGCTCAAGCCGATCGCCCACGTGTCTTCGATCGCCGTCGGTATGACCATCGCTGCCGGGCAGTTCACCGAGGACGCCGATGTGCGGGTGTCGAGCCCGGCCCGCATGGTCGACGACTCCTACGCCAGCGGGTACGCGTCCAGCAAGTGGGCCGGCGAGGTCCTGCTCCGTGAGGCCCACGATCTGTGCGGACTCCCCGTCACGGTCTTCCGCTGCGACATGATCATGGCCGAGCCCTCCTGGGTCGGGCAGCTGAACCTGCCCGATACCGTGACCCGCCTGGTGCTCAGCCTGGCCGCCACCGGAGTCGCCCCAGCATCGTTCTACCTCCCGGCCCCCGATGGCGGTCGGGCGCGAGCCCACTTCGACGGCCTACCCGTCGACTTCGTCAGCGACGCCATCTCCACCATCGGAGCCGAGGCCGACCGCAGCTATCGGACCTTCCACGTCGTGAACCCCTATGACGACGGCGTCAGCCTCGACACCTACGTCGACTGGATGATCGAGGCCGGATGCCGAATCGAACGCATCGCCGACTTCGACCAGTGGTTCGCTCGGTTCACCACCTCGCTACGCAACCTCCCCGACGACCTGCGCCAAGCCTCGCTGCTGCCGCTTGCCGACAGCTTCGGCTTCCAGCAGCCCGCGATCGAAGGAGCGTTTGCGACCGCTGACCTGTTCACCGAGGCCGTCACTGAACGCGGACTCGGCGCCAACGGCGTGATCCCCGGGATCACCGCCGAGATCATCGCCAAGTACGTGGACGACCTGGAGGTGCTCGGCTACCTCGATCCGGCGGCCAGATCCGTCGAGTCGATCGCACAGGGTTGATTAGTTAGTATCTAAAGTTATGAAGTCGCTGAACAAGGGGGAGTGAGCGTGTCGTATCGCGTCATCCAGTGGGGTACCGGCAACGTCGGCAAGCATGCGTTGCGTTCCATCATCGAGCGTCCAGATCTGGAGCTCGTCGGTGTGAAGGTCTACAGCGACAGCAAGGCCGGACTCGACGCCGGCGACATCGTGGATCTCCCGACCACGGGCGTGCTCGCCACCACCGACGTGGACGAGATCCTCGGCCTCGACGCCGACTGTGTCGTGTACACCCCGCTCGGGATGACCAAGGGCGACATCAACGAGCCGATCGATGACATCTGCCTCCTGTTGAGCAAGGGATTCAACGTGGTGTCGAGCGCCGTCGAACGCGCCATCTATCCCAAGGTGCTGCCCGCCGATGTCCTCAGCCGACTCGAGGAGGCGTGCGCCCAGGGCGACTCGACGTTCCTCGGGGCCGGAATCAACCCCGGCTTCACCATGGACCTCTGGCCCATCGACATGTCACGGCTGTCGAGGCGCATCGAGCGGCTGAGCGTCATCGAAGTCTGCGACATGACGAACTACGACTCGGCCGAGAACATGGGCTACATGGGCTTCGGCCTCACCCCCGAAGAGCTCGGCGACCGCAACATGCGCTTCGAAGGCGCGGATGAGCTGACCCCGTTCTACGCATCCATGCGCATGGTCGCCGACGCGCTCAACACACCGCTCGACGCGGTTCGCTTCGAGTCCGAATGGGGCGTCGCCACCGAGCGGATCGAGATCGCCACCGGCGTCATCGAGCCCGGTCAGGTCGCCGTGGTCCGCATGCAGTACATCGGCGAGTCCGGCGGTCGCGACGTGTTCTTCAACGAATGGGTGTGGCGCGTCACCGACGACGTCCACCCCGAATGGGGTGTCGGTGAGTACTGGGAGATGGAGATCGAAGGCGACCCGTCGATCAAGTGCCGGCTGGAGGCGACGACCACCTTCGACTCGAAGCGCATCGTGTCGATCGTCGTCGCCACGAACGCCGTGAACAACGTTCCCAGCGTGTGCAAGGCCACGACCGGCGTGAAGTCCGCGCTCGACCTGCCGCCCGCAGCCGGCGGCATGGTCCCGCAATCCGCCAGCTAGCAGCGTTCATCTCGCCGGAGCACCGCGATGGAGCTGTCGACCGAGACCGACGCCAAGCGCCCGACATCGTTGACCGTGGCCATGAGCTGCGTGAACGCGGTGCCCGCCGTGGTCGCCGCAGAGCCCGGCATGCTCAACCCGCCGATGATGCCCCCGGTGTCCGGTCGGGGTGTGGCGTCACTGCGTCACTGACTCGACACCGAACCAGTGCCTCGGTGGGGGAGCGCTCTCATCGCTGGGGTGGGTTGTGGCGCGTGCGATAGTGGGCGCTCGAATCCCGACCGACGGAGGCAGGTAGTGGCGAAGACCGATGACGATCTCCGGGTTGAGATCGCTTCGACGATGCTGCGGGTCTTCAACAAGGTGCAGGCCGACTCGCGCTCCGAGCGCGACTTCGGCAACGGCATCAGCCTCACGATGGTCGAAGCCGAGATCGTGGCGTTGATCTTCCAGGGCCACGAGATCGCGGCAGACATCGCCACCGAGCTCGGGGTCACGCAGTCGGCCGTGTCGCAGGTCCTGCGCCGCTTGAAGGACAAGGGCTTCGTCACCGCGGGTCGCGACGAGACCAACGCACGCCGTCGTCCGCTCTCGCTCACGGCCACGGGTCAGGCGGCCACCGGGGCGATCATGAGCTACTACGCCGAGATGAACGACACGATCTTCTCGGCCTCGGGTCGCGAGCTGAAGCACTACCTGCGCTTCGTCACCGAGCTCGAGACCTTCCTGGACTCCCACCGGGAGCGGTAGTCGTCACCCGCCGCGCCGGCGGCGTAGGTGCATCGAGCACGGATCGACTCGTGGGGGACTTGCGTCCGTCAACATCCTCCCTATACTTAAGATACTTATACGTGAACCGTCGGGGGTGGCGGTTCCAGAGGGAGAAGCACGCAGATGAAGTTCGGTCTCTTCTACGAGATGTTCGTGCCGCCCGAGCAGATGGAGCTCGAGCCGACGATCATCCGCAACACCGTCGATCAAGTCGTGCACGCCGACAGCCTCGGCTGGGACTACGTGTGGCTCACCGAGCACCACTTCCTCAAGGGCTTCTCGCACATGTCGGCCCCCGAGATCGTCTTCGGTGCCGCCGCGTACCAAACCGAGCACATCCGCTTCGGCTTCGGCCTCGCACTGACCCCGCCGACCTACAACCATCCCGCCCGTATCGCCGAGCGCGTCGCCATGCTCGACTGCCTCAGCAACGGCCGCGTCGACCTCGGCTCGGGACGATCGACCACGCCCGAGGAGCTGTACGGGTTCGGCCTCGACCCCGAAGAGTCCCGCGCCCAGTGGGAAGAGGGCCTCGACGCGGTCGTGAAGCTCCTGGCCGAGGAGAACGCGTCGTTCGACGGCGAGTTCGTCAAGATCCCGCCCCGCACGGTCGTGCCCCGTCCCGTGCAGAAGCCGCACCCGCCGCTGTGGGTCGGAGGGGTCGGCCCCGGCAACGCCGAGCGCGCCGCCCGCAAAGGCCTCGGCATGTTGTTCTTCGCCCACCAGCCCGACTTCGAGGTCCTCTCGGCGTCGACCGAGGCGTACCGGGCCAACATCGGCGACGCCCAGTCGCCCTACGGCGTGGTCAACAACCAGACCGCCGGGTTCATCAACGGGCTGTGCAGCCACGACCGCGACGCGGTCCGTCAGCTCGCCGTCGAGAAGGTCGTCGAGCACACCTACCACGGCGCCGAGTACATGCTCGACGGCTGGCCGGGAGGGGAAGCGACGCCGAGCTACGCCCACACCACGGGAGGTGAGGTCGCCATGATCCGCGACGCGATCAAGGCCGACCGCAAGATGGTCGAGCAGACGATGCTCGATGGCGGCTTCGTCATGGCCGGCGACCCCGACGACTGCGCCAAGGTCCTCGACGAGTTCCAGAAGGCCGGCGTCGACCAGGTCATCATCCACATGCAGATGGGCAACGTCCCGCACGAGCGGATCATGGAGTCCATCGAGCTCATCGGCACCGAACTGATCCCCAAGTACCGATGACTTCCGAGTCCCTCGATCTGGCGTCGGGCGATGTCGCGCTGATCACGGGCGGCGCCAGCGGCATCGGCCGCGCCTTCGCCGAAGCCGCGATCGACCGCGGGCTCCAGGTGGTGCTCGCCGACATCGACGTCGACCGCCTCGACGCCACGGCAAAGACGCTGCGCGCCGACGGCGGAACCGTGCGAACTTGCCGCGTCGACCTGACCGACGAGGCATCGATCGTCGAGGCAGCAGCGGCGGCCCACGAGTTCGGCCCGCTGCGCCTCGCGTGCCTCAACGCCGGCGTCACCTCGTCGGGACGCACCACCTGGATGACCCCGCCCGAGATCTACGACTCCGTCGTCGGCGTGAACCTCGGTGGACTCTTCAACTCGATCCGCGCGATCGTCCCGGGTCTCGTCGCCCAGCAGCAGTCATCGGGCATCGTGATCACCGCGTCGATGGCCGGCCTCGTCGCCTCGGCCTACAGCGGGGTCTACGCCGCCAGCAAGGCCGGCGCCGTCGCGCTCGGACTCGCACTGCGCGACGAGCTCGGAGGGGAGGCACCCCAGGTGCGTGTCACCCTGCTGGCGCCCGGTGTGGTCAAGACCGACCTCATGAAGACATCGGTCCAAGTTGTCGGTGAGAACGCTCTCGATGCGTCTCTTGCCGATGTCGCCCACGACGCGCTCAACAGTGCAGGGGCAGAGCCTCGCGATGTCGTCGAAGAGGCGCTCCAAGCCCTCGACCAGGAACGGTTCTGGGCGCTCCCGCCTGAAGATGACGGGTTCAGCGCGATGTTGCAGAGCCAGCTCGACGAGCTTGCGGAGGCTCGCCGGTCGTGAGCGCGTCCGGCGAACCCAACGTGGGCGAGCTCCCCCCGTCGTCTGCGTCTGCCTTCGTAGCGGCCGCAGGTGATGTGGAGCCGCTGGGGGGAGTCATCTGGTCGAGGACCGAAGCACGGGTGCTGGCCACCGCCTGGGAGCTCGCAGGATCCAACGCCGAGAAGGTCGCATCGCTCCTTTGAGGTGACCCGCCAGCGCCGTGCCCCCGGCACGCAGCTGATGGGGCGGAGCTCACGCACTTCCACGTTCGCACAATACGTAAGTTTCTCAAGTATGGAGGGGACCATGACAGACACCGTGACCGAGTCACCGGCCGCGGCGGGGGAGAAGCCGCCGGCCAGCAGATGGAGCCGGTTCATCGACTTCACCTTGTCGCCGAACCCAGGCAAACGTGCCGCAGAGAAGTGGTACTTCTGCTGGTTCCTCATCACCCTCCCGTTCCAGAAGATCATCACGTCGATGCTCAGCTTCGACGTCGGCACGAGCAACGACGCGCTGCTCGTCACGCAGGGCGTGATCATGGGCGTTGGCGCGTGGGGCGGTTCGGTCATCTTCCGGGCCAAGGAGGACAAGGGCAAGCCGTTCTACGAGGTCTACGGCTTCAAGCTCGGCTGCTTCTTGTTCGTGTGGGCCGTCATCGGGGGCTACCTCGGAACGGACCCGTGGTACGAGGTGCTCCACGGGCACTTCGCGTTCAACACCGACCTCAACCCCAACGGCGTGCCGCTGTTCATGTTGCCCATGACCATCGCGGTCTTCGGCTTCTACACCGTCATCCTCGGGGCGCTCTACCGCATGGCCTGGCGCCGCATCGAGCGTCCGAACATGGGCCGGTTCTCGGAGTGGTCTCGCCGGACCGCGCTGATCCTGCCGCTCGCCGTGCTCATGCCGCTCATCGAGACCGTGGGCTACACCAGCGACAGCTACTGCTTCGACGACAAGACCGGCATGTGGTGGTTCAACATCTTGATCTACGGATCGTGGCAAGCCTCGGCGCTGATCTTCTATCCACGCTTCGATGAGAAGCCCGGCGAAGACCAGCCCGTCGGTCGCTTCGTCGTCACCGGCTTCGCCGTGGTAGCGGTCGTGATGTTCAGCATGCAGATCGTCACCGAGTTCGTCGCTCCGCACTTCACCGATGTCCACGAAGGAGCGAGGTATGTCAACGACTGGAGCTCGGACAACTGCCTCGGGCCGCGGCCCGGATCGGAAACCTCGGGTCCCGTCACGATCTCGCCGCCAGCGGAGCCGAACCCGAACTCCTAGCGCTCAGCTCCAAGGTCGCACCGAATCAGGTGATCGGTGCCAGGCGACGTCGCCATGCCCACACCTTATGTTCTAATGTATTAAGGTCCGAAAGAGACCGGTGGTCAGCCGCACGGCGCCACCGAATGGGGGATTGAGATGAGAAACCGAACGATTGCGTGCCTGTTCGTCGTCGCCTTGCTGGCGGCATCGTGTGGATCGCGCGCGGATGACTCCTCCGGAGGGGGTCCCGACGACTCGACGACGACATCGTCATCTTCGGCCGCGTCGGGACCTGTCGTGTTCGGCACGGTCGAGTCTCCGTGTGGGCCCGGCGACGCCAGCGGGAGCACCGATCAGGGCGTGACCGACACCGAGATCACCGTCACGAGCGTGTCGGACTCGGGGGGCAAGATCGGCGGCCTCAACAAGGGTGTCGACGACTCGTCGAAGGCCTTCGTCGAGTGGTGCAACGCGCAGGGCGGCATCAACGGACGCGAGATCAACCTCAAGATGCGCAACGCTGAGCTGTTCAACTACGGCAGCGTCGTCACCGAAGCGTGCGCGGACTCGTTCGCGATGGTCGGCGGGCTCGCGGTCTTCGACGATGCCGGCGCTCAGATCCAGGTCGACTGCGGCCTACCCAACGTCCCGCTGTCCGCGGTGAGTCCCCAGCAGGCGCTCGCCGATCTCACGTGGCCTGCCCTTCCCCAGCCGCCGAGCGAGATGCTGGTCGGCATGGCCCGCAAGCTGCAGTCGGAGAACCCGGAGGCCACGCAGAGGGCCGGGATGATGCACGGCGATGTCGCGTCGATCGAGTACGTGGCCGACCGTATGGTGCAGGCCCTCGAGCAGCTCGGATTCACCTTCGTGTGGGACGCCACAGCGCCGATCGGCGAGCCGAACTGGCCGCCCTACGTCGCCGACATGAGGAGCAAGGGCGTCGAGTACTTCACCGCGATGTCGAGCTGGGAGGAGATCGTCAACCTCCAGAACGCCATGGCGTCACAGGAGGTCATGCCAGAAGTCACGGCCCTCGACTCCAACCTCTATCAGGAGCACTACCCCAAGGCCGCGGGCGATGTTGCCGAAGGCGTCAACGTCCAGATCAACATCTGGCCGTTCAGCGAAGGCGACGACAACCCCGCTATGAAGACCTACCTCGAGGAGCTCGAGAAAGCGGTACCCGGTGCCAAGCCGGAGACCCTCGGCGTCATGAGCTGGTCCGCTTGGCTCATGTGGGCAACCGCAGTCCAGGCTCTGGGATCGGACGTCACTCGCGACGGGCTCGGTCAGCAGCTCGACCAGGTGACGTCGTGGAGCGGCGGCGGGATCCACGGCACGACCGACCCAGCAGGGAACCACCTCACCGACTGCTTCATCCAGATGCAGATCCAAGACGGCGAGTTCAAGCGGATCTACCCGACGAAGGACGCTGACGCCGAGGTCTACGAGGCGGGCAACGGATTCGCCTGCGACCCTGCCAACCTCGCCAAGCTGCAGACCGCCTTCGACGACGCCGGGGCCAAGGCGTCCAACTGACCCGGACAGCCCCTCCCTGACGGACGGGGTAGGTGAGCGAAGGAGTGCGGACATGAATGTGGTGACGTCCTGGAGCTCACCGACGACCCCGCCATGGCTTACATCCTCGCCAAGCACGGTGTACTCAGACTCGTCCGCCACACGTCGGCCGCGTGGGGTCGACGCGGCGCCCGGATCGTCTCGGTCTCACCGGGCGTGATCGAGACCCCGATGGGGCTCGCGGAGATCGCGGCGGGCAACGGCACCGCCGAGATGATCGACCTCAGCGCCCTCGGCCGCGCCGGCCACCCGGAGGAGGTCGCCCGGGTCATCGCCTTCCTCTGTTCCGAGGACTCCTCGTACGTCACCGGCACCGACATCCTCGTAGACGGCGGCACCACCGCCGCCCTCA
>CAZALT010000093.1:10855-13973 GCA_964485515.1 uncultured Rhabdothermincola sp.
CGCCACCGAACATCGATGAGCACCACCAGAACCTTCAGAGCCGCGACTCTGCTCGCTCTTGTCACGCTCGCCGTCCTCGGCGCCTTGTACCGGCAGCTGCGACGACTTGGCGGACCGGTGGCAGACGATCTGCGCACGCCACTGATCGCACTGGTCCCGTCGGTGCGCCCAGGCCTCGTGCTCAGGCTCATGCGAGCGATTCCAGCGCCGCGGCCCGTGTCCGTGGCGGGTCTTGCCATCGGCTCGGAGACCATCGACCGCGGCGACGGACACGGTCTCCGCGTCGTGGTCTACAACCACGATGACGGACCGAGGCGTCGACCAGCACTTCTGTGGATCCACGGCTCTTCGCGACGGTCTCGGCCTCACCTGAACCCGCCGTCGCACTCTTTTCTCGATGCGTTGAGGTCACGCGGTCCACAGCGCGGCGGGCGCGTCAGATGGCACGACCGGCCGCCGGGGCCTGACCGGACGAACCGGACGATAGGTCTGCCCCAGCGCTGGTCGGGGATCAGTCTCTCCCCGGTTGGGCCACATAGCGGCCGCTCGCTCGGCCAGCGCCACGATCGTCAGAGACGGATTGACGCCGAGATTTGCGGCAACGTTTGAACCGTCGATCACGTGGAGCCCCGGGTAGCCGTGGAGGCGGTGATAGGGATCGACCACTCCCGTATCGGCGGTCTCACCGATGGCGCAGCCGCCGAGGAAGTGTCCCGAGATCGGTCGGTCCATCGCATCGTTCCAACCAGCCGCGGGGATTCCATCGATCACCTCGGCGACGCGGCGGCCCATCATGTTGGCCTCGGGAAGATAGGTGGGGCTGGGGGAGCCGATGCCCTGCTTGGTCACCATGGTTCGACCACGGCCGAATCGACGTGGCGCGGTGTAGGTGGTGAGCGAGTTGTCGTGGTTCTGCATCACTCCCACGATCACGGTCTGCTCGGACCAGCCACGCGGGGCGAACATCCGGGGTAGATCCCGCCACCTCCGGACGAGCTCGCGCAGCGTCAGCGCCATCCGCGACTTGCCGGGGATGGGGTCGGCGAGCGGGGCCATGGCCAGGGCCATCGCTCCGCTGCCCTTGCCGTAGCGCGCCGGCTCGGCGTGGGTGTGGTCGTCGAGGTGCAGCGAGCAGGTGATGGCGACCCCCTCGGTGAAGTCGATGTCATCGCCCCGAGCGCGTACCGTCACCCCCGCCTCCGAGTTGGTTCGGGTGAGTTCGCCCAGTCGGGGAGAGATCGCTGGGAGGCTGCCCCCGTCTCGCAGCGAATGCAGGAGTTGCTGGGTGCCGAGCGCGGCCGCGGAGAACACGACGTGATCGGCGGTGAAGGTCCGGCGCCGACGGCGGCCGGGCGCGGTTCCACGGGCGGTGACGGTGTAGCCCCCACCGGGTCGAGGTTGGACGTCGGTGACGGTGGTCAGAGGGTGCACCTCGGTCCCGGCCTGCTCGGCGAGGTAGAGGTAGTTCTTGGTCAGGGTGTTCTTGGCGTTGTGGCGACAGCCCGTCATGCACGCGCCGCAGTGCAGGCAGGTGTTGCGGTCGGGACCGACACCGCCGAAGTAGGGGTCGCCGACCGCTTCGCCGGGCTTGTCGCCCAGCACCACGGCGACGGGCGTGGGTGTCCAGCGATCGGAGATCCCGAGGTCCGCGGCGACCTGTTGCAACGCCCGGTCCGCAGGGGTCACCCGGTCATAGGGCGTCACGCCGAGCATGCGCTTGGCCTGGTCGTACCAGGGGCGAAGCTCGGCCTCCCAGTCCGTGATGTGCCCCCAATGCGGGTCCTTGAAGAAGTGCGGTGGCGCCTCGTACAGGGTGTTGCCATAGACGAGTGACCCTCCTCCGACGCCCGCGCCGCTGACCACGACCACGTGCTTCATCGGGGTGATCCGCTGGATGCCGTACATGCCGAGCGACGGTTTGAACAGGTAGCGGCGGGCGTCCCACGTCGACGTTGCGAACTCGTCGTCGGCGAAACGACGGCCCGCCTCGAGCACGCCGACGCGGTACCCCTTCTCGGTCAGGCGCAGGGCCGTGACGCTGCCACCGAACCCCGAGCCGATGACGACGACGTCGTAGTGGCGAACCGTCATGGACTTCCCCTCTTCGGAGGCGAACCCGCTCGCCTCACTAACCCATGAGATACTAAACCTAAGACTTAAGGTCCTGCACTATAGGGACGATGAGATGAACAGGGATCCGCAGCGTGGCTCGCGGGTGAACAAGGGGAGAGCGCAATCAACGAAGACACCACGCCAGTGCCGGTCGACCTTGCCGACCGGGTACGGCTGACCGATCGACGGCTGCTCGGCCTGCGAGGCGAATCGTCCGAGGGTCGGTACTCGGTCGTCGTCGAGCCGCACCTGTGCCGGGTCGACGGTCGCTTCTACGGGGGCGCCGCGCTCGCTGCGGCTCTCGCGTCGAGCGAGGCGCTCACGGGCCGGACCGCGCTGTGGTCCACCGTTCAGATCGTCGGCGTAGCCGAGGTGGGTGACGTCATCGAGGTGCAAGTCCGCTCGGTAGCTCGCGGTCAAACCATCGAACAGGTCATCGTGACCGCAACGGTCGATGACCGACTCATCTTCCAGGCCCTGGGATCGAACGGGGTCACACCTCGAGATGGCATGAACGGCCAGTGGGGATCGATGCCAACCGTCGCGCCGCCTGAAGCTTCGGCCTCGCTCGCTGATCGAGTGCCTCTGGAGATCGGCCGCGATCTCGGCCACCACCTTGCCTGCGAGCAACGCATCGCCGCGCCGCTCACCGATCAACCCGGCAGTGGCGCCCGGCTGGCGGCCTGGGCCCGACTGACCGGCGAGGCCGCCAAGGACTCGTGGTCGACATCGCCCGCTGCACTCGCATTTCTCGCCGATTTGGTTCCGCTCGCCATCAGCGAGGCCGCTGGCGTCCACGGTGCGGGCGCCAGCCTCGACAACTCGCTGCGCATCGGAGCGCTTGCGTCCTGCGACTGGATCCTCATCGACCTCGCCGCGCAGCTCGCCGTCGACGGAGTCGGCCACGGCCAGCTCCGCATCTGGTCACCCGACGGGCACCTGCTCGCCGTGGGGAGCCAGACGGCGCGCATGTTCACCTACGACGAACTCATCGCGAAGTTCACCT
>CAZALT010000094.1:0-13859 GCA_964485515.1 uncultured Rhabdothermincola sp.
ACCTCGCCCTACGGCATCGCGGTCACCACCACCCACGCCTACGTCACCAACATCGGCCCGAACACCGTGTCGGTCATCGACCTCGCCTCGAAAGAGGTCACCGAAACCATCACCGTCGGCGCCTCGCCCCACGGCATCGCGGTCACCACCACCCACGCCTACGTCACCAACATCGACTCCAACACCGTGTCGGTCATCGACCTCGAAACCAACACCGTCACCACCACCATCCCCGGCGGCGGCTTGCCCTACGGCATCGCGGTCACCACCACCCACGCCTACGTCACCAACCGCGGCGCCCACACCGTGTCGGTCATCGATCTCGCCACCAACACCGTCACCACCACCATCCCCGTCGGCGACTTGCCCTACGGCATCGCGGTCACCACCACCCACGCCTACGTCACCAACATCGACTCCGACACCGTGTCGGTCATCGACCTCTGCGCCGCGGGCCCGCCTCCCTGACCGCACAACCCGTTCGGCATCGCCGTGTCCGCGACCGCGCCTATGTCGCCAACTACGACTCGAACACCGTCTCGGTCCTCGAAGTCTGCCCGGCGAACCCGTAGGTCGCCCCGGGTTCAGGCCCGGGGGTCGCCGGTGCGGGCGATGCGGCGGCGTTCGATGGCTGACAGCGTGAGGGGACCGGTCTGGCCTGTGGTGAGGCCCAGCATCACCCCCATGGCCACATCGCCCGGGAAGTGCACGCCGGTGTGGATGCGCGAGTAGGCCACCAAGGTGGCCAGGCCGTACATCGGCGCCGACAGCAGGGGCAGTTCGTAGCTGACCCCGGCGGCGAAGGCGAAGGCGCTGGCTGAGTGGCCCGACGGGAACGACCGCGAGGACGGCATCCTCACGTGCCGGTGTTCGGGGACCTCCCAGTCCTCACGTTCGGGACGGGATCGCTGGGCGACCGGCTTGACCACCTGGTTGGCCACCAGCGATGCCGTGCCCACCGACAGGAGGCCGCTGAGCGCGGCGCGCCGCCCTTTGCGTCCGCCGAACGCGGCGAGCCCTGCCGCGACCCCCATCCACAGACGGCTGTAGTTCGCCGCGTTGGACATGCCACGAAGCGCCCGGTCGACGGTCGGCGTGGGGGTGCGGGCGATGGCCACGTAGACGGCCTTGTCGAGCTGCTCGAACTGGAGGACGAGGTCGTCGGACAGGCCCGCGGTGCGGGGCGACAGCCGGGCGAGGCGTCGGGCGAAGATGGCGAGCCCCGAGATCTGCGCGGCATCGACCGCCGTCGCCTCGCCGTCACCGGCCGGCGCGACGAGGTCCTCGGCACGCGGCTCCGAACCGATCGATGGGTCGGTCATGGTGTGGCCGCAGCCTGGTCGGGTGGCGGCTCGGCCGCGGGTGGTGCCGTCGTGGGAGGGGGAAGCCCCGGGGTCTCCGGGGGCAGCGGCTTGAGGTTGTCGACGACGAGGCGCACGTAGAGCGCAGAGCCGTCCTGCCGGAGATGGGTGCCGTCCGTGTAGAACACCGGGACGCCGTCGACCTCGGCCTTGTCGGAGATGGTCCGCCAGTCGATCATGGTGGCGTTCGGGTGGCGGGCGACGCCTGCCGCGATGACGGCGTTGTTGGGGTCCATGTAGTCGCGCGGGACGCGGTTGTTCACGAAGATGACATGGCGACCGGCCGCGACCTCCATCACCTCGTCGAACTGCTCGGCCCGGAACGTGCCGTTGTTGCCGAAGCCGAACAGGACCGTGTTGCCCAACGTGCCCCCGGCGACGTGGTCCCGCATCAGCTGGATGCCGACCGCTACCTGGCGGTTCTTGTCGGCGTCGACGAGGACGACACCCGGCCCGAGCCCTTCGATGCCGGCCTTGGCGCCGAGCATCACCGAATCGCCGAGCGCCGTGAGGGTGACTCCTTCGGGTACGGCGAGCGGGGGCGCCTGCGGCGCAGTCGACGTGGTGGTCTCGCCGGGCACGGTGGGACCGGGCGCGGTCGAAGCGGTGGGCTCGGTGACCGGCACGGTCGTGGTCGGACGCGCCGCGATCGCTTCCATCACCTGTTCCGCGCTGGCGCACTCGTCGAGGCCCTCGGCGATCGCTTCGTAGTTGATGTCGCAGGGCTTCGAGGCCGCGCCCATCGCGATGAGGGTCACGAGCAGCGTGGCGGCGAGGGCACCGAAGCCGACGGTCCACCGCTTCTTGAGCTGCACGCGGCGCTCACCCCGGGACTCGCGGTACTCGTTCCACTTCTCGCCGATGATCCCGCGACGCACCGGCATCTCGAGGAAGCGGTAGGACACCTCGGCCACGATGAAGGTGAGCGCCATCCGGAAGGCGAACAGGTCGAAGCCGTCCATGTCGACGTCGAGACCTGGTCGGGTGAGCTGGAAGATGGGCCAGTGCCACAGGTAGAGGCCGTACGAGCGCTGACCGACCCACTGGAGCGGTCTGATGCCCAACACCTTGCCCAGACGTGCGGCGGGGTGGACCGTGACCGCGATGATCACCAGCGTCACGAAGTCGAGGAACAGGAGCCCACCTCGGTAGAGGAAGTCGCTCCGCTGGTTCGTCGCGTAGAGCAGGACGACCAGGATCGCCACGCTGACCGCGCCCGCGATGTCGAGGCTCCGCGCCGCTTTCGGTGCGATGTCGGCCCGGAGGCGCCAGGGGGCCCACGCGAAGGCGAGCGCGCACCCGAACAGCAGACCGGCCGCCCGCGTGTCGGTGCCGTAGTACACACGCGACGGGTCGGTTCCGGGCGTGAAAAGCACGAACATGAGCACCGCGGACGCGAAAGCCAGGGAAACGATGACGATCGGGAAGTGCTTCTTTCCGAACACCTTCATGCCGCCCACGAACAGCAGCGGCCAGATGAGGTAGAACTGCTCCTCGACGGCGAGCGACCAGAGGTGCTGCACCATCGACGGTCGCCCCGCCAGCTCGAAGTACGACTTCTGACCGAAGATGAAGCCCCAGTTGGCCACGTAGAGGAACGACGCCGCGACGTCGCCGCGCAGGCTCGCCACCTCGTCGGGCAGGAAGATCACCGCGACGATGGACACCACGACCAGCAGCGCGAACAGCGCAGGCAGCAGACGGCGGGCCCGGCGGATCCAGAACTGACCGAGATCGATCCGGTCGGTGTCGCGCCACTCGGCCAGCAGCAGCGCCGTGATGAGGTAGCCCGAGATCACGAAGAAGACCTCGACGCCGAGGAATCCACCGGACATCCAGCTGATGCCGCCGTGGTAGAGCAGCACCGATCCGACGGCGAGCGCGCGCAGGCCATCGAGGCCTGGCATGTACGGCAGGCGCGTCGAACGGCCCGCCGGCGGGCGAACAGCAGCTGGTGCGTCGGTCACGAGGGTCCCATTGTCACCCACGCACGGGGCTCACCGGATGTCATTGAGCAGGGTTTTCTCGATCTTCGCGGCCTGGTGTCGAGCACCCGCCGACCCGCGGGCCGATACGCCGTCGGCGGACCTCCGATGCCAAGCCCGGTAGGATACCGCCGTGGTCACGAGACACCGCTGCCTCGCGGTGTGCGCACCCGGAACCGAGCCGCTCCTGCGAACCGAGCTCGACGCCTTGGGGATCCCGACCCGTCCTCCCATCCGCGGTGGGGTGCCCTTCGGTGCCTCGACCCGCCAGATGTACGCCGCCAACGTCTGGTCGAGGATCGCCACACGGGTGCTGGTCCGCGCCGAGCCCTTCACGGCGCGCACCTTCGCCGACCTGGAGCACGAGGCTTCGCTGCTGCCGTGGGCCGCCTGGATCGTCCCGGGATCGAAGCTCCGCATGCGGGTGACGAGCCGAGCGTCGCGGCTGTACCACACGACCGCGATCGCCGAGCGGGTGGCCCGAGCCGCAGGCTGCCAGCTCGCCGCTCCCGTCACACCCGGCGTTGCCGTCGCATCTGGAGCACCCGGCCCGGCGGGCGACGATCTCGGCGCCACCCGAGACCGAGCGACGCTCGTCGTCGTCCGGATCGAGCGCAACCAGGTCGCGGTCAGCATCGACACCTCGGGCGAGCCGCTCCACCGGCGCGGCTGGCGCCCCGATGGCGCCAAGGCCCCCCTGCGCGAGTCTCTCGCCGCCGTGGCCTTGGCCGCGGTGGGCTGGGACGGCTCGGTCCCGCTGGTCGACCCGTTCTGCGGATCGGGGACGATCCCGATCGAAGCGGCCCTGATCGCCGCCGATGTCGCTCCCGGACGGGCCCGGACCTTCGCCTTCCAGGACGCGCCCAGCTTCGAGCCCGGGACGTGGGCCAGCGTGCACGCCGACGTCGAATCCCGGGCCCGTGATGGAGCGCAGCGGGCCGCCGAGCCGATCGCGGGCTCCGACCGCGACGACGGCGCCGTCGCCACGGCGCTCGCCAACGCGACCCGCGCCGGAGTCGCCGACCGCATCGAGCTCTCCCGACGCGCCGTGTCCGCGATCGAACGTCCCGGCCCGAACGGAGCCGGCTGGATCGTGGCCAATCCGCCCTGGGGAGGCCGCGTCACCGGCGGGAACGATCTGCGGGACCTCTACGCCCAGGTCGGCAACGTCGCCCGCCAGCGGTTCGCCGACTGGTCGATCGCCATGTGGGTGGCCGACCCCCGAACCGCGGGCCACAGCCGCCTGGGGCTCGAGCCGATCCTGAAGACGACGGCCGGCGGGCGCGACATCGCCCTCGTGGCCGGACCGGTGCGCTGACCAGCTCGCATCTCGCCGCGGCTCATCCCGGGCGACGACGACCTCGGCGACGACGACCGCGGTGACCGACGGTCGGTCCGGTCAGGCCGGCGTGCGCTCGTTGAGCTCGGACACGTTGTCGACCAGGACCTTGCGCCGGTCAGAGGCCGAGAGCTCCTTCACCTCGACCACGTAGTCGAGCGGCGACGGAAGCCCTTCGATGTGCGGCCAGTCCGAGCCGAACAGCACTCGATCGGCGCCCATCGTCTCGACGATCTCGTAGACGTCGTCCTCCCAGAAGGGGTTGATCCAGACGTGCCGGCGGAAGATGTCGGCCGGGTCCTCGGGATAGAAGCCCGGGATCCGACGGTGCATCGACGTGAGCTTCTTGAGCAGCTGAGGCAGGAACTCGGCACCGTTTTCGACCGAGGCGATGCGCAGGTTCGGGAAGCGGCCGAACAGGTTGGCGAAGATGGTGGAGATCAACCAGTCGTGGGCGGCGCGCTCGATGTCGTACTGCTTGATCGACGGGCGGTACCCGCCTTTGAAGCTGGCGGCGAACCCGTCGGGAGCCCACCCGTTGGCGCTCAGCCCGGCGTCGCCCGCGTGGACCACGACGGTGATGCCGGCTTCGTCGGCCAGACCCCAGAAGCGGTCGAAGTACTCGTCGAAGGGGTTCTTGCGCCCCTCGGCCGTGGTGGGCGTGCCCGTGCGCATCACGATGGTGCGGGCGTCATGGTCGAGCGCCCACTCGAGCTCTCTGACCGCCCAGTCGACATCGGCCAGCGAGATGTAGGGCCCGGCGAAGATGCGGTCCTGGTAGGCGAACCCCCAGTCGTCGAGCAGCCAGCGGTTGAACGCCTCGAAGGTGAGGCACACGGCGTCCGGGTCGTCCTTGAGGAGCTCTTCGTAGAGCATGCCGAGCGTCGGGAACAGCCAGCACTTGTCGAGGCCCTGCTCGTCCATCTCGGCCAGGCGAGCGTCGCGGTTGCGGTACGACGCCCGGATCGGCTCGCGATCGGCGAGGAACTCGAGCGGGTTGCGGCCCTCGGGGTTGCCCCGGAAGTAGTCGTGCATGGCGCCCGGCTTGGCGATGGGGTCGAAGGTCGGGTTGGTGACGGCCCGGGACACGACGCCGCCGACGACCTGGTAGCGACGCCCTTCGATCTCGCTCCACTGGACGCAGCGCGGTCCGAGTGCGGGGTCGAGGTGCCGGGTGAAGGCATCGAGCGCCTCGTAGTAGTGGTTGTCGCAGTCGAAGACTGGATGGTCGACCTCGGTCATCGCTACCCCCTTGGTGCCGAGCCGAACGCTACTAGAACAGGTTCCAGTCCGTCCCGTCCGGAATCTGGTTACGAGCGCGGGGCGATCATCGGGACTTCCATGATGTCGACCGCTGATCCACGCTGCCGGCCTCGCCCTCTACAACGCGAAGCGCAACGGCCAGAACCGCTGGGAGCTGAGCACCGCGCCGGTGTGAGGCCGCGGTCAGGGAGTGGTCGGCGCGGGATCCGGCGGGAGCACCGACAGCGACACGAAGCCGTTGTTGAAGGCGATGATGTCGTCGGTCGGATCGGCCAGCGTCGATGCGCAGTCCTGCTCGATGATCGCATCGGTGCCCGTCGTCGCCACCGGAACCTCGGCGATGCCTCGCACCTCGGTGCCCGGTGCGCAGCTCGGGACGTTCATGCCTTCGAGCAGGATCGGCTCGGCGGACCTGTAGGTGCCGTCGATCAAGCCGTCCCGGTGTTCCTCGACCCAGTCGGTGACGAACTCCGCCGCCGTCTCGAAGTCGAAGCCCGACATGCCCGAGCTCGACGCCAGCGCGGGGATGCCGCGGCGAGCCGCTGCCCGCGCCGCACCGACGGTGCCCGACACGTCGATGATGGTGCCGAGGTTCTGCCCCTCGTTGATGCCCGAGACGACGAGGTCGGGCACGAAGTCGATGCCGTCCTGGTCGAGGGCGTAGATGATCGAGTCGGCGGGGAACCCCGTCACCGCGGTGGCGTCGTAGCCCGCGGCGGTCTTGGCCGGCGCCGCGGCGAGGGTGCCCCCGGTCTCGTTTCCTCCTTGACCGCTCTGCTGCGTCGCGGGGGCCACCACGGTGACCTCCGTGTTCGGTAGCGCCACGAGCGCCTCGGTCACCACGCTGATGCCCTCGGCCGTGACACCGTCGTCGTTCGTGACGAGGATCTTGAGCACCGGCTCCTCGGCCGGCGCGGTGGTGCCGGCGGGCTCCGCCACCGTGGTCGAGGTGGTCTCGGCGACGCTGTCCTCGTCGTCGGACGAGCCGCAGCCCACGAACAGGATCGGGACGATGGCGATGGACGCGACCAGGGTCGCGAGTCGGCGTGACGTCATGGTAGGGACCCCCCAAGGCTTCGGCGACGTGCCTGGACCTTAGGCCGCCCCGACACACCTCGCCCCTGGCCTGCCGCGCTCCCGCTGGCCAGGTCGACAGGTCGAGATGGTCAGCGATCGGAACGAGGGGCGAGCCGTCGCGCCAACCAGGAGGCGCTCGTCACCACATCGAAGCCGTCGGCGTTGGTCAGCCAGTCGAGGTTGCGGCGATGGATCTCCTCCTCGCCGTCGAACCGGTTCGACACCACGATGGTGGTCGCGATGTGCGAGGCCCGATCGATGGCGGCCATCGCGAGGCGCACCGAGTTGATCGTGCCGAGACCGGCGTCGGCGACGAGCACGACGAAGTCGGGCTGGACCTCCTCGACGAGGTCGAGCGAGGTGCCATCGGCAGCCATGGGCGACAGGAGCCCTCCCGCCGTCTCGACGAGGCTGACCACCGGCGACGGGTCGATGGGCCAGGTGAGCTCGCCCGCCAGCTGGGCGATCGTGAATGGTTCACGACCAAGGTGGTCCGCAGCCATCGGAGGGGCCATCGCCACCTCGTAGCGGCGGTCGAGCCGACACACGGCGTCGTGGTCCTCCCCGGTGGCCGCGGCCAAGACGTGCGCGTCGGTCGAGAGGTCGCCCGGGTCGTACGACTGGACCGGTTTGCGCGCCGACACCGGGACGCCCGCGGCGACGAGGAGTCGGGCGACCTGGGCCGACACCCAGGTCTTGCCCACATCGGTGCCGGTTCCGAGCACGACGACCAGCGCCACGGGATCAGCTGCCGTGATCGGTGGGATGGAGCGCGAGCTCGTCGAAGGCAGCCACGAGGCGATCGAGCTGCTCGTCGGTGTGCGCGGCGGAGAGCGCCACCCGCAACCGCGAGCTGCCCGGCGCCACGGTCGGTGGACGAATCGCCGGGACGAAGATGCCCCGCTTGAGCAGGCCCGCCGCGGCCTCGACCGCGTCGAGCTCGTCGCCGATCACGACGGGGACCACGGGGGAGGGATGACCGGGCACCACGCGGTTGATGTTGGCGCGCAGCCTGGCTCGCAGCGCATCGCCCTCTGGTGAGCGGATCACGCGCAGTGCGGCCAGGCTCGCCGCGGCCTCGGCCGGAGGCGACGCCGTCGTGAAGATGTACGGCCGTGACCGGTTCACGAGGAGATCGGTGAACGCTCGCGACGCCGTGACGAAACCGCCGAACGATCCGAACGTCTTCGAGAGCGTGCCGATGCGGATGTAGTTCGCCGGCTGAGGGACGGGGACCGATTCGAGGACGGCGTGGGCGTCGTCGAGGACGAGGAGCGCCCCGTAGCGATCGCACAGCTCGCCGAGTGCCGCGACGTCGGCGACGTCACCATCCATCGAGAACACGGTGTCGGTGACCACGACCTGGCGATCGGGGACCGTCCCGTCGGCGCCGGGCGCGGCCAGCGTCGACTCGAGGTGGTCGAGCTGTCGGTGCCGATAGACGCGCAGCTCGGCCCCGTTGGACTTGGCCATGCGACATCCATCGATGAGCGATGCGTGGTTGAGCTCGTCCGAGTGGATGCGAACACCGGGTCCGCCGAGAACGGCGAGCGTCCCCGAGTTGGCCGCGAAGCCCGTGCCGAAGAGCACGGCCGCATCGGCGCCCCGGTAGGCGGCCAGCTCGTGCTCGAGCTCGGCGTGCGGCGGACGCGACCCGACGATGAGCCGGGCGGCGCCCGATCCGGTTCCCCATTGCTCGGTCGCCGCGATCGCGGCGGCCTTCAAGGCCGGGTGCTGGGTGAGGCCCAGGTAGTCGTTCGACGCGAACGACACGACGTCGAGCACCTCCGCACCGGTCTCGCCCGTGATCTGGAGGTCACCCTCCGGGCCAGCCGCGTCGAAGGTCCGAGGAGCGCGCCACTGCCCGGCAGCCCGGATCGCAGCAGTCTGCTCGTCCGCCCACTCAGCCCACGCAGCCCACGTCGTCACGCAGAGAACCCTACCGATGACCCTTCGCTCGGCACGAAGTCGTCCGCGGATCAGCCGGTTGCGCCGGAGCCGAGGTCAGGAGAGGAGCGAAGCAGAACGAGTGAGCCCGAAACCTCAGTCGTCTTCGGCGTGGGTGACGGCGGCCTCGCCCATCCAGGAGCGGAGGGTGTTCTTCAGCTTGGTCTGCTGGATGAAGATGTCGTGCTCCGGCGGGAGCTCGCCGACCGGCTGGGGCGCCTTGAAGTAGAAGGACAGCCACTCCTGCACGCCGGACTGCCCGGCGCGAGCGGCGAGGTCCATGAACAGGGCGAGGTCGAGCACCAGCGGCGCGGCGAGGATCGAGTCGCGGCACAGGAAGTCGACCTTGATCTGCATCGGGTACCCCATCCACCCGAAGATGTCGATGGCGTCCCAGCCCTCTTTGTTGTCGCCGCGCGGCGGGTAGTAGTTGATGCGCACGACGTGGTCGATGTTGCCGTAGAGGTCGGGGTACTCCTCCGGCTGGAGCAGCGTGTCGAGCACGCCGAGCTTGGAGGACTCCTTGGTCTTGAAGTTCTCCGGGTCGTCGAGGACCTCGCCGTCGCGGTTGCCGAGGATGTTGGTGGAGTACCAGCCGCGCAGACCGAGCATGCGGGCCTTGAAGCCGGGGGCGAGGATCGTCTTCATGAGGGTCTGGCCCGTCTTGAAGTCCTTGCCGGCGATCGGCACGCCACGGGTCTCGGCCAGCTCGATCATGGCGGGGATGTCCACCGACAGGTTCGGTGCGCCGTTGGCCAGCGGGACACCCGACGAGATCAGCGCGTAGGCGTAGATCTGGCTGGGCGAGATGTTGTCGTCCGAGTCCTTGAGGCCCTGCTCGAAGGCGACGACGGAGTCGTGGACCGCGGTCGGCTCCTGGTACGCCTCGGTGGACCCGCACCACACGGCGACCAGCCGGTCGCAGTCGTTGTCGATGCGGAAGCGCTCGATGTCGGCGATGAGAGCCTGGGCCAGCTCCCACTTGTTGGTCTCGGTCTTGATCCGGGTGCCCTCGAGGCGCGACACCCATCGCTGGTCGAACACGGCGTCCATGGTGACGACGCCCTCGAGCTCGCCGGAGACCGGGCCGAGGTCGCGCTCTTCGAGCACGCCGGACGTGCGGGCGGCTTCCAGGGCGTTCGGGGAGATGGGGTCCCAGCCGCCGAACACGATGTCGTCAAGCGGGGTGATCGGGACGAACTCGCGGATGAGGGGGTTGCGACCCTCTTCGCGCGCACCGAGGCGGATGTGCGCCATCTGCGAGAGTGAGCCGATCGGGACGGCGTGGCCCTGGCGTGCGGCGATGACGCCGGCCACGAAGGTGGAGGCCACGGCGCCGAGTCCTGGGGTCAGGATGCCGAGCTTGCCGGTGGCGGGAGCGATGGTGCGGGGTTCAGCCATGGGCGACACGCTACGGGGTCGCCGACGTTGGTGCACGGTTGGGCGAGTTCATGAAGGATTGCTTCACTATTGTGCACGGATGCCCTCGACCTCGACGTCCAAGGTCCTACCGCTTCCCAACGTGACCGTGGCCCAGCTCGAGTACCTGGTCGCCGCCGTCGACGCCCCCACCTGGGCCCGAGCGGCGGCGGATCTCGCCGTGTCGCCGTCGGCGCTGTCGCAAGGCATCGCCGAGCTCGAACGGCGGATCGGGCTGACGCTGTTCGAACCATCCGGACGACGCCGCGTCGCAACCCACGATGCCGGTCCGGTGCTCGATCACGCCCGTCGAGTCCTGGCCCAGACCCGCGACCTCGTCGACTGGGCGAACCAGGTGCGCCGGGGCGACATCGGCACGCTGCGGGTGGGGATGATCGACGCCGCGGCCATCGACCACTTCGCCGACGTGCTCCGCCGGTTCCGCGACGACCACCCCGCCATCGACCTCCACCTCGTCGTCGCTCCGTCGGGTGAGCTGCTCGAGCAGGTGCGGCGCGGCCAGCTCGACCTCGCCGTGGGCGTACGCCCCGGCGATGGCGGAGCTGACCTCACGATCACCCCGGTGCTCGACGAGCCGCTCTACGTGTACGGACCACCCGGAGGCACCAGGGTGGCCCCTCGCGACTGGGGACCGTGGGTCACCTTCCCGATGGGGTCTTCGACCCGAGCGGTGATCATCGACGCCCTGCGCTCGGCAGGTGCGCCGGTCGAGATCGTGGCCGAGTCGAACCAACCCGACGTCCTGCGCGAGATGACGCGCCTCGGACTCGGCTGGACGGTTCTGCCCGCCGCCCGTGCCGAGCGCGGACCGACGCCGTTGGCCCCCAGTCGCAAGCGACCATTGACGTCACGCTCGCTCGTCGTCGCCCGCCGCTCCACGGCCCTGCCTCACCCCTCGGCCGACGCCCTCGAAGCGGCCCTGCTCACCGCCGGCGAGCGCTGACGTCCTCGACCGATTCGTCGCGACCGGTCTCGTCACCGCCGGTCTCGTCACCGCCGATGTCGTCGCCGCCGGTCTCGTCGCCGCCGGTCTCGTCGCCGCCGGTCTCGTCGCCGCCGGTCTCGTCACCGAAGAGGTGCGCCCAGCACGCGGGTTCACCGCCGAGGTCGGCACGCTCGACTGGCCCCTCGACCTCGCCGCTCACCGTGTCCGCTCGTCCCATGCCGTCACCGCAGGACATCGACCCAGGGGATGTCTTTGTCCGTCCTCGGTTCGCCGGGCAGCCCGAGGACGCGCTCGCCGAGGATGTTGCGTTGGATCTCCGACGTGCCCCCCTCGATGGAGTTGGCTCGGGCCCGCAGGAACATCTTGCGGGCCGAGCCCGGTGGGCCGACGAGGCCGAGCGCGTCGACACGACGCATCTCGTAGTCGTAGTCGAGCAGCGCCGCCGCGCCGAGGAGATCGACGCACAGCTCGTAGATGTCCTTGTTGACCTCGGTGAACATGAGCTTGGCGATCGAGCCCTCTGGTCCGGGGTTGCCGGCCCGGCGCTGCTGGCCGGCGCGGATGTTCGTCAGGCGCAGCACCTCGGCTTCGATCCAGAGCTGCACGAGGCGGTCGCGCGCCACCGGGTTCCGATCGACGTCCTCCTCCTGCCAGATGCGCACGGCTTCGGCGATGGCGCCCGATCCTCGCTTGGGCGGGCCGGAACCACCGCCGATCGTCGTCCGCTCGTTCATCAGCGTGGTCATCGCGACACGCCACCCTTCGCCGACGTCGCCGATGCGGTCGGCGTCGGGCACGACGACCTCGGTGAGGTACACCTCGTTGAACTCCGCTTCACCGGTCATCTGGCGCAGCGGTCGCACCTCGACGCCGGGCGCGTGCATGTCGAGGGCGAAGTACGTGAGCCCCTTGTGCTTGGGCAGGTTCGGATCGGTTCGGGCGACGAGCATCCCTCGGTCGGCGATGTGCGCCAGGGTGTTCCACACCTTCTGTCCCGTGATGACCCAGCTGTCCCCGTCACGTACGGCGCGACACGACGCGGTGGCAAGATCGGAGCCGGCGCCGGGTTCGCTGAAGAGCTGGCACCACACGTCCTCGCCCGTGAACATCGGTCGGAGGAACCGCTGCTTGACCTCGTCGCTGCCGTGGCTGACCACGCTCGGTCCGGCCATGGCCAGTCCGAAGAAGTGGCGCTCGTCAGGACCGCGTGCTCCCGCGTCGCGGAGCCGCGCATCGACGACGCGCTGCAGGCTCGGCGGTGCATCCAGTCCACCCCACGCTTCGGGGAACTGAACCCATGCCAGCCCGAGGTCGTACTGCAGCCCACGGAGGTCGAGATCATCGGCGGTGGAGGGATCGACCTCGGCCAGGAGGCGATCGATCTGCTCATCGACACGTGCAGCGACATCGGTCACGACCGGACCCTATGCCCGTCGCCGGCGTCGCCGCGGGCGAACGGCCGCCCCACGGGCGAACGGCCCCCGACGACAGGGCGGGGCGGCCGAGCGCGGTGGCATCCCTAGAGTGCTGCCCGTGACCGACCTCGACCAGATCCAGATCCCGCTCGGCCCCTACCTCTTCGATGCGGTCGCCGCCGGTCCCGCCGACGGCGAACCCGTCCTCCTCCTCCACGGGTTCCCCGAGACGTCCTGGTCGTGGCGCTTCGCGCAGCCGGCGCTCGCCGAAGCCGGCTATCGATCGGTCGCGCCGGACCTTCGCGGGTACTCGCCGGGAGCCCGACCGACCGACCCGTCCGACTATGCGATCGCTCTGCTCGTCGGCGACGTCATCGGCATCGCCGACCACCTCGGCTGGGACCGCTTCCACCTCGTCGGCCACGACTGGGGCGGCGCGCTCGCGTGGCAGGTGGCCGGTCGGCATCCCGACCGGCTCATCACGCTGACCGCGGTCTCGACGCCTCACCCGAAGGCGTTCGCCATGGCCAAGAAGGCCGGACCCGCCGACGGCGGCGACGACCAGGCCGAGAAGTCCTCCTACATGCAGTGGTTCCGCACCCCGGGCAGCGAGCACGAGATCCTCGCCGAAGGTGGCGAGACGTTCCGCGCCGGGCTCGTGATGATGGGCCTCGACCAGGAGAGCGCCGACCACTACATCGATCGCTTCACCGATCCTGCGGTGCTCGTCGGGGGGCTCAACTGGTACCGGGGCGCCGACATCTCCGACTCCGACGGCATGGGCCCGATCACGATGCCGACGCTCTACGTGTGGTCGACCGAGGACGTCGCCCTCGGGCGCGTCGCCGCCGAGGCAACGGCCGCTGAGGTGGACGGGCCGTACACCTTCGAGGTCCTCGACGGCATCAGCCACTGGATCCCGGAAGAGGCGCCCGACGCGCTGCTCGGCCACCTGCTCCCCCACCTCGCCGCAAACGCCTGATCCTTCGCTTCTGGCGTAGATCGTCGTCGTTCTCCGACGACGATCTACGCAATTTCGAGCGGTTCGAGCAGTTCGAGCAGTTCGAGCGGTTCGCGCCGTTCCTC
>CAZALT010000095.1:0-3288 GCA_964485515.1 uncultured Rhabdothermincola sp.
CGGCGGCGGGATCGGTGGGGTCGGCGCGCTCGCCGCGGGAATCCAGACCGCGAACGCGGCGCCCTTGCCCGGCTCGCTGACCACCTTCACCTCGCCACCGTGGGCCTCAGCGATCTGTCGAACGATCGTTAGACCGAGCCCGCTGCGCACCTCGCCCTTTTGGTGGGTCGCCTCACCTTTCCAGAACCGCTGGAACACCCGTTCCTGGTCTTCGAACGCGATGCCGGGACCCTCGTCGGTCACGGCCATCCACACCCAGGGAGCCTCCGACCCGGCGGTCACCCGAACCGTCGTGCCGGGTGGACTCAGACGGATCGCGTTCGCGATCAGGTTGGCCAGCGCCTGGCGAAGCGCCAGTCGATCGCCGTCGACGAGCAACTCGAGCGGAGCGTGCGCCTCGAGCCGTACGCCGGAAGACGCCGCGGATGCCGTGAACTCCTGAGCCGCCTCACCGATGATCGCCCCGATGTCGACCGGCTGCCGCTCCATGGAGAGGGCGCCTTTGCGGGCGTACACGAGCAGATCGTCGACCAGCCGACTCATGCGCTCGCTCGACGTCTGGACGACCTCGGCCGTGTGGCGGAGATCCTCGACCGTCGCATCGGGATCCGACAGCGCCACATCGACGTTGGTGCGGATGACCGCGAGCGGGTTGCGGAGCTCGTGGGAAGCCTCGTGGATGAAGTCCCGCTGGCTCCGGAACGCGTCGTCGATCCGCCCCAGCATGTTGTCGAACGTGTCGGCCAGCTTCTTGAGCTCGTCGTCGGGGCCCTGGAGCTCGATGCGTCTGCTCAGGTCGGTCGCCTGGATGTCCTGGGCCACCCGCGTGATCCGTCCGATGGGGCGCAGGAGCCGACCCGAGACGAACCAACCCACGAGGAACGACATGACGAAGAGACCGGCCAACGCCCCGAAGGAGTAGTTGCGCAGGGTCTCGAGCGCGCGGGTGTTCGCCTGCTTCTCGATCAGCTCGCCGACGTTGAAGAACTGATCGGTGACGACCACCCGGGTTCCATCCCGAAGGACGTACTCGTTGTCGACGGTCCTGATGACCTCCGCCTCCGACAGCTCCCGTGCGAGCCCGATGTAGATGGCGGCGACCACGATCGACGCCAGGCTGAAGAGGATGACGGAGTAGACGAGGGCCATCCGGAAGCGGATCGATCCCATCCATGCCGGCAGCATCGACGCGGCCTTCACCGAGTGGGCATGTCCGGCCACGTGGATGGCGTCCGGGTTCGGTTGGAAAGAATCCGCTGGTTCGGTCGGAGCGCCGGCCTCGGTCATGACGTTCCCGTCGCCGCCAATCGGTAGCCGCGCCCGATGACCGTCTCGATCATCGGAGCTTCGTCGCCGACAGCGAGCTTGCGCCGCAGGGTTCCGACCGTCACCCGCACGGTGTTGGTGAACGGGTCGGCGTGTTCGTCCCAGACGTGTTCGAGGAGCGTCTCTTGGGACAGCACCTCTCCCTCGTGGGCCATGAAGTAGCGCAGGAGGGCGAACTCCTTGGCGGTCAGCTCGAGCCTGCGCTCGCCGCGCCGGGCGAGGTGGTGCGCGTCGTCGAGCTGGACCTCGCCGACTTGGAGCACCGACGACGTCATGGCGGTGTCGCGGCGAAGGAGGGCCCGCACCCGTGCCGACAGCTCGGGGAACGCGAACGGCTTGACGAGGTAGTCGTCCGCGCCGATGTCGAGACCGCCCACGCGGTCGTCGAGGCTGTCGCGCGCCGTGAGCATCAGCACTCGGGGCTGCACCGCCAGAGACCTGTCCTGTCGCACCTGGCGACACACCTCGGTGCCCTCGATGCCCGGCATGGTGATGTCGAGGCACAGGAGGTCGTACTGGTTGTACGCGATGCGGTCGAGGGCGTCGTCGCCGCTGTGGGCCACATCGACGGCATAGCCCTCACGGCGCAGGCCGCGGGCGACCGCCTCGGCCAGATCCACTTCATCGTCGACCACGAGCACGCGCACGGACGGTGACGGTACCGCTTGGACCTCGCGCTCCGTCACCACTCGCCGCGCCGGTGCCCTTCTCCCCAGAATTGCGTTGATCTTGTTCGCGTCCCGCACAAGATCGACGCCAGAAGCGCAGCGGCGGGCCGAATTGCGTTGATCTTGTTCGCTTCCCGAACAAGATCTACGCCAGAAGCGCACCGCCGGCGTACTCGCCGCCTTTACCTCGCCCTTCGGTCGACTGTGATCGACTGTGCCGGTCACGATCTCTTCAAGGAGCTCCCCGTCTCATGTCTGACGCCCTCGGAACACCGCCCTCGGCACACGCCCCGACCGCCCCCTCCCCCGGCGGCCCGGTCGACCCGGTGCTCCTCGAGAAGACGCTCTTCGAGATCAAGCGGGTCATCGTCGGGCAGGACCGCGCCATCGAGCGGCTCCTCGTGTCGCTCCTCGCCAAGGGCCACTGCCTCCTCGAAGGGGTCCCCGGTCTTGCCAAGACGCTCGCCGTCGAGACGCTCGCCACCGTCGTCGGTGGCACGTTCACCCGCATCCAGTTCACGCCCGACCTCCTCCCCGCGGACATCGTCGGCACCCGCATCTACCGGGCGTCGAGCGAGAGCTTCGACATCGAGTGGGGCCCGATCTTCGCCAACTTCGTGCTCGCCGACGAGATCAACCGTGCGCCGGCCAAGGTCCAGAGCGCCATGCTCGAGGTCATGGCTGAGCACCAGGTCTCGGTCGGCGGAGTCACCCGCCAGGCAGCCGATCCCTTCCTCGTCCTCGCCACGCAGAACCCGATCGAGTCCGAGGGCGTCTACCCCCTCCCCGAGGCGCAGCGCGATCGCTTCCTCATGAAGATCGTGGTCGACTACCCGAACGCGACCGAGGAAGCCGAGATCGTCCGACGCATGGGTGTGCGCCCACCGCGCGCCCAGCAGGTACTCGACCTCGACCAGCTCGTCGGGCTCCAGAAGGCGACCGATGCGGTGTACGTCGACCGCGGGGTCGTCGACTACGCCGTGAGCCTCGTGATGGCCACCCGAGACCCGGCCGCCTACGGGCTGGCCGAGCTCTCCGAGCTCGTGTCCTACGGCGCCAGCCCCCGTGCCAGCATCGGCCTCGTCTCCGCCGGTCGGGCCCTCGCCCTGCTCCGTGGCCGCACCTACGTGCTGCCCCAGGACGTGTTCGACGTCGCCCCCGACGTGCTGCGCCACCGCCTCGTGCCGAGCTACGAAGCGCTCGCCCAGGGCCTCACCGTCGAGCACCTGCTCGCCCGCCTGCTGAGCACCGTGCCCGCCCCGCGCATCGCGCCGTCGCAAGCTCCCACCGCGCA
>CAZALT010000095.1:3388-13625 GCA_964485515.1 uncultured Rhabdothermincola sp.
CCCGGCTCCGACGACCCCCGCCGCGCCCACCTACGCGGCTCCGGCACCGGCCGGCCGGAGCTGGGCCGCACCGACCCCAGCTCCGAGCGCGACGCCCGCCCCGGCTCCCATCCCGACGCAGGGTGCGGCGCCACAGGCCCCCGCTCCGTTCGACGCGACCAAGCTGTCGCCGTGGTCCGAGCCGACGACGGCCACACCGAACCCGGCCCCCGCACCGGCGGCCGGGAATCCGACTCCTGCACCGGCCGCGAACCCGGCGGCGAATCCGGCCGCGAATCCGGCCGCCAACGACGGCTCGGCCGAGACCGCCTGATCCACGTGACCCGTCACGCGCCTCCCCCACCCGGCAACAACCGGGACCTCCTCGGATCGGTGAACCGTCCACCGCGCCTGGCCACGACGGCGTCGGCCGAGGTGCTGCGCCGGCTCGACCTGAGCATCTCTCGGCAGCTCGACGGCATCCTCCAGGGCGACTACCGAGGGCTGGTCCCCGGCCACGGAAGCGATCCCGGCGAGACCCGGCAGTACCAGCCGGGGGACGACGTCCGCCGCATGGACTGGAACGTGACGGCCCGCACCCAGCAGCCACACGTCCGCGAGACCATCGCCGACCGAGAGCTCGAGACGTGGGCTCTCGTCGACGTGTCGGCCAGCCTCGACTTCGGCACCGCCGAGTGCGAGAAGCGCGACTTGGCCCTCGCTGCCACCGCCGCCGTCGGCCTCCTGACCGCACGCACCGGCAACCGGGTCGGAGCGCTGTCACTCTCGGGGAAGGGCATCGACACCATCCCGGCGAAGTCGGGTCGGAACAACCTGCTCGCACTCCTCCACCGCGTCCTCGTCGCGGCCCGCGACGGCGGCCCAGGTTCCACGGACCTGGCCGGCGGACTCCGCCGCATGGACTCGCTCATGCGACGGCGGGGCCTCGCCGTGGTGATCTCCGACTTCGTGGATCAGAGCGACTGGGATCGCCTGCTCCGCCAGCTCGCGGTGCGCCACGAAGCGCTCGCCATCGAGATCGTCGATCCCCGCGAGCTCGAGCTCCCGAACATCGGGCTGGTCGAGTTCCGCGATCCGGAGACCGGTGCCGGCATCGAGATCCAGACGGCGAACGCCAAGGTCCGTCAGCGCTACGCCCAGCGGGCCACCGCCCAACGAGCCGACATCGCCCGCCGCATCCGATCTGCGGGTGCCGACCACCTCGTCCTTCGCACCGACCAGGACTGGATCGTCGACCTGATCCGGTTCGTGTCCTTCCGCCGCGAGCGCACCGAAGCGCTGTCGCGCGCCATCTCCCTTGGAGCCCCCCGATGAGCCTTCTCGAACCACAACGACTCTGGCTTCTGCTCGGTGCCGTCGCCCTGCTCGGCACCTATGTGGCCATGCAGTTCCGTCGCCGCCAGTACGCGGTGAAGTTCACGAACATGGACCTGCTGGCGTCGGTCGCTCCCAAGCGACCCGGTTGGCGCCGTCACCTCCCTGCGCTCGCCTACCTCCTCGCGTTGACCGCGCTCATCGTCGGCTTCGCCCAGCCGGCCCGCGACGAACAGGTGCCGCGTGAGCGGGCAACGATCATCATGGCGATCGACACCTCGCTGTCGATGGAGGCCACCGACGTCGCACCGACTCGTCTCGCCGCGGCGAAAGAGGCGGCCACCGACTTCCTCGACATCCTGCCCGACAAGATCAACGTCGGGCTCGTCACCTTCGACGGCAACGCCAGCCTCGCCGTTCCGCCCACCACCGACCGCGAGGCGGTGGCCACCGCCATCGAGAACATCAAGCTCGGTGAAGGCACCGCGATCGGCGAAGCGATCTTCTCCAGCCTCGATGCGATCGCGCTCGTGCCGGCCGACGACGAGGGCAGTCCTCCCCCGGCCCGCATCGTGCTGATGTCCGACGGGACCACGACGATGGGGCGCGACAACGAGGGCGCGGTCGCCGAGGCCGCCAAGCAGCAGGTTCCGGTCTCGACCATCGCCTTCGGCACCGACGACGGCACCATCACCCTCCAGGGCCAGCCCTACCCGATCCCCGTACCGGTCGACAAGGCGTCGCTGGAGACCATCGCCGAGACGACCCAGGGCAGGTTCTACTCGGCGGCCAGCGAGAAGCAGCTCTCCGAGGTCTACGCGAACATCGGATCGTCAGTCGGCTACACGACTGAGCAGGTCGACATCACCTCCTGGTTCATCGCAGGCTCGATCCTCCTCCTGGTAGCAGCCGGAGGCATGTCGCTGGTCTGGTTCAGCCGCCTGCCCTAGCCCCGAGAGGATCCTGGTCAGCGAGGGAGCGAAGCTGTTCGACCGAGCTGACCGAGCTGACCAAGCTGACCAAGCTGACCGAGCCCGAAAGCGTCAGCTTCCCGTCGCGCCGACCTTCTCGCTGACGACCTTGGAGCTGCCGCCGGGGACCATGGTGACGCCGTAGAGGCAGTCGGCGGCTTCCATCGTGCGCTTCTGGTGGCTGACGATGACGAGCTGGGCTTCCTTGCGGAACTCGGCGATGAGACCGAGGAAGCGGTGCAGGTTCATGTCGTCGAGGGCGGCCTCGACCTCGTCCATGACGTAGAACGGCGAGGGGCGGCTGCGGAACACGGCGAACAGGAACGCGAGAGCGGTGAGCGAGCGCTCGCCGCCGGAGAGCAACGACAGCTTCTTGACGTTCTTGCCCGAGGGCTTGGCCTCCACCTCGATGCCCGTGTCGAGCAGGTTGTCGACGTCGGTGAGGCGAAGCCGACCCGTGCCGCCCGGGAACAGGGTGACGAACAACTGCTCGAAGTTGGCCGCCACGTCGGCGAAGGCCGACGCGAAGACGTTGACGATCTCGCCGTCGATGGCCTTGATGATCTTGGCCAGCTCACGACGTGATTCCTTGACGTCGTCGAGCTGCTGCTGGAGGAACTCGTGGCGCTCCTGGAGCGCCTCGTACTCCTCGAGGGCCAACGGGTTGATGGGACCCATGATCCGCAGGTCCCGCTCGAGCTCGCGGATGCGGGCGTTGGGGTTGACCCCTTCGCCGAGCGGCGGGCACTCGGCCGCGATGGCCACGGCCGGCTCGGTGTCGAGATCCCGGCGCAAGGACTCGACCGCCGTCTCGATGCGGAGCTTGGTCTCGGCGTCGGCGATCTCGATGCGCTGGATCTTCTCGCGCAGCTCGGCGAGCGTCTTCTCGGCGGCAGCCCGTTCACGGCGGAGCCGATCGAGCTGACCGGCGACCTCGCGCGCCGCTTCGCTCTGGCGACGGCGGCGCTCGCGGAGGTCGGTGAGCACGGTCTCGATGGCGACGACCCGCCCGTCGATCAGCTCGGCCAAGCGGTCGGTCGCGACCTGGCGAGCGTCGAGCTCGACCCGTCGGGACTCGGCCTGCTCACGCTCGGCGGCTGCGCCTTCGAGCCGCTGTTCGACCTCGGCCAAGCGGGTCGTGAGGAACTGTCGACGCTCCTCGACGGCACCCGAACGGACCTCGAGGTCGGTGCGCAGGCCACCGACGTTGCTGGCGCGCTCGTCGAGGTGAGCGCGCGCCGCACCCATGCGCTGGCCGGCCTCGGCGCTCTCGTCCTCCATCGCTTCGAGGGCCGGCAACTGCGCTTCGAGCTCGGCGACGCGAGCCTGCTCGCGGTCGACGCGCTCGTCGAGCTCGACGAGGTGACCCTCCAGCGTCTCAGCCTCCTTGGCGGCGTCGCGCCGTTCGGTCTCGACCCGCTGGAGTCCGTCGCCTGCCGCGCTCAGGTGCCCGTCGTTGTCGTCGAGCTTGCGCGACAGGTCTTCTTCGGCCCGCTTGGCCTCGGCCACCGATTCACGCGCCGCGACGGCCCGGGTGTGCGCCGAGGCGACGGCCGCCGCTGCCTCCTCGGTCCGGCGGCTGGCCTCGTCGAGCGCAGCCCCGGTGGCGCCGGCGCCGGCCATGCCCAGTCGCCAGCCGGACCGACCGAAGCGGTCGCCGGCGTTGGTGACCACGGTGAGGTCGGGGTGCGCCAGAGCGGTGTCGATGACGTCGGCGAGGCTGCCGTGGACGACGACGGCACCGCCGATGAGGGCGTCGAGCAGTGGGTCGACGTCGGGACGGAGCGACCGGACGTGCGAGCGGACCCGCTCGCCGACAGATGCCCCCACGGCGGGCACCGAGACGATCGAGCCAGCGGTCGCGCCCAGTGCGAGGACCGCACCGTTGAGCTCGGCGCTCTGGAGCGCCTCGATGGCGAGCCGTCCGTTGACCGGACCATCGACCACGACGGCCGCCAGCGCCTCGCCGGCCGCGGCCTCGAACGCCGACTCCCACCCGGGGTCGACGTCGACGAGCTCGAGCAACGTGCCCAGGACTCCGTCGATGTCGGACAGGCGCTCGGCACCGGCGCGCGAGCGCGCTTCGTCGAGCGCGAGGGAGAGCGCCTCGGAGCGGGCCTGCCACGCGTGGAGCTCGCTCTCGGCATCGCGGTGCGTCTGCTCGGCGGCGGCGAGGGACTCCTCGGTCTTGGCCCGCCACTCCTCGGCGCCGTCGAGCGACTCGACGAGGGGCAGCTCGGCGGCCTCGGCTTCGCCCAGCTCGCGACGGAGGCGCTCGGCCTCCTCGGCGAGCCGGCTGACGTTCTCGGCGAGCCCAGCGAGGCGACTCGCGGTGCGATCGCGTTCGGCGGCCCCGCGCTCGACGGCGTGGCGCAAGGCGGCGAGCTCGCCGCGGACCTCGGCCGCGGCGCCGCTGGGCGCCGGTATGCCGTCGGCCCATTCGAGCTCGAACTGGCGACGCTCCTCGGCGAGCTTCTCGGTCGCCTCCGCGAGCTCCTGGAGGTGCGGCTTCATCTCCTCGGCCTCGGCCTCGACGTCGCGCAGCTCACCCGCCAGCCGTGCCGACTCCGCTTCGAGCGATGCGACGACTCCTTGGTCGACGAAGGATCGTCGGTCGCGGTCGATGCCGCGGCGACGCTCGGCGATGAGGCTCGCGAGACCCCGGGCGCGCTGGAAGAGCGATTCGAACTGGGCGAGCGAGTCGCCGAGGTCGTCGCCGCCCATGGCCGAGAGCTGGGCCTCGGTGGCGAGCACCTGGGTGTCGAGCCCGGCCAGCGTGGCGCGGGTCTCGCCCTCCTCCTTGGTGAGCTCGATGCGGTTGGCCGACGACGCTTCGAGTCGACGCTGGAGCGTGTCGAGCTCGCGGCCGGCAGTGAACAGGCGCAGGGCCTGGAGCTCGGCCACGACATCGCCATGACGGCGGGCCGCGTCGGCTTGGCGTTCGAGGGGGCGCAGCTGGCGCCGCACCTCGCGGAGCAGGTCCTGGAGGCGCTGGAGGTTGCCCTCGGTGGCGGTGAGCCGACGCTCGGACTTCTCCTTGCGCTTGCGGTACTTCAGGACGCCGGCGGCCTCTTCGATGATGAGGCGCCGCTCCTCGGGCCGGGCGTTGAGCACGGCGTCGATCTGGCCCTGGCTGATGATGACGTGCTGCTGGCGACCGACACCGCTGTCGGACAGGAGGTCCTGGATGTCCATCAACCGGCACGGCGCACCGTTGATGGCGTACTCGCTGTCGCCCGAGCGGAACAGCGTGCGGGTGATGGTGACCTCGCTGAACTCGATGGGGATCTGGCCGGAGTGGTTGTCGATGGTGAGCGACACCTCGGCGCGGCCCAGCTGTGAGCGCTTGTCGGAGCCGGCGAAGATGACGTCGTCCATCTTCGACGAGCGGATGGCGCTGGGCGCCTGCGCGCCGAGCACCCAGGCGATGGCGTCGACGACGTTGGACTTGCCCGAGCCGTTGGGCCCGACCACCACGGTGACACCGGGTTCGAGGTCGAGCGACGTCGAGTCGGCGAACGACTTGAACCCCTTCATGGTGAGGGTCTTCAGGTGCAAAGCAACGCTCCGGTCCAACTGCGCGCCAGCAGAGCTGACGACTCCGTCCATGGCCCGAGATCCGCAAGCAGAAGCCCGAAACCACCCGGCCGCGACCCTACCCGACGAGCAAACCCGCCCCGGAGAACCCGCCCCGGGGCGAGAGGTCAGTCGCGGCGAAGGTCGCGCCACCGCCAGCCAGCACCGTCGATGACGAGCTCGGGGTCTCCAGTCCACAGCTCGGCGTCATGGTTCGCGGCCAGGGCAGCAGCAAAGGCGTCGGCGTACGCCATCGGGTGATCAGCCTTGATTCGCGCGGCGTCGAGCACCTGCGCCTGGTCGGGCAATCGGGCATCGACGATCCGACGAACATCTCGCACCGTCGCCGACGCGTCCGCCTCACCGTGTCGGCGGCGAAGCACGCAGTGGACCTCGCCGAGGTTGATCCACGACATCAGCGGACGATCCTCGGCCAGCAGGTCGGCGACGGCCTCGGCCCGTCCTCCAGGTACGTGAGCACCGCCCACGAATCCAGGACCACGTTCACCGATCGTCCTCTCGACCCCGATCGCGATCCCGCTCAGCCACCAGCGACGCAGCTAGGTCGTCCCCGCGGTAGCGACCCCGCAAGGCTCGAGAAGGCGTCGTCGCGGCCACCACGACGTGGTCGTCGTCCCGCCAGCAGGGGCCTGGCCCCGCCGTCGAACGAGGAGCTTGCTCCGCCTCGACCAACAAATGAGCGGCGAAGCCGCCCCCAACGAGAACTCGCTCGGAGGGACGGAGCGAAGCGACGTCCCTTCGAGCGAATCCCGTTACACCTGGCAGACTTCGCAGTAGTACGTGCTGCGGCCCTGGAACTTGGACTTGACCACGTTGTAGCGGCGGCAGCGCCGGCACGGGTCCTTCTCGTGGTCGTAGACCTTGTGGTGCTCCTGGAACGAGCCGGGCTTGCCGTTGAGGTCGACGTAGCCCTCGTCGGCCAGCGTGGAGCCGCCGTACTTGATGGCCTCGTGCAGCACCTCGACAACGGACCGGTAGAGCCGGCGCATCTCCTGTGTGGACAGCGAGTTGGTCTGGCGGTCGTAGCGCAGACCGGCGGCGAACAGGATCTCGTCGCTGTAGATGTTGCCGATGCCCGCGATGATCGACTGATCCATGAGGAACGCCTTGAGCTTCATCGGATGGTTGATGAGCTTCTGACCGAAGGTCTGCCAGGAGATGGGGACCTCGACCGGGTCGAAGCCCAGTTCGGTGAGTTCGGGCGCGTCCTCGGCGAGGTTCTCGCGGTTGGCCACGAACATCTCGCCGAACGTGCGGGGATCGACGAACCGGAGCTGGCCGCCCTGCGTGTAGTTGATGATCACGTGCGTGTGCTTGTCGACCGGGTCCTTGGCCGCCGTACGCAGGAGCTGGCCGCTCATGCGGAGATGGACGACGAGGATGTCCTCCGTGTCGAGCCCGACGATGAGGAACTTGCCCTCGCGGCCGACCGAGGTGATCTTGGCGCCCTCGAGGCGGGCGATGAACTGCTTCTTGGTCTGACGGCGCACCGTGCGGGTGCCGTGCACCTCGACGGACTTGATGCGCTTGCCGACCGAGTCGCGTTCGAGCTCTCGGCGGATGGTCTCAACCTCGGGTAGTTCAGGCAACTTCGTTTCCCCCGCTCAGGTCGACCACGGCCTCGCGGTCGGTGCCGACGGACGATTCGTCGGCATCGTTCGATTCGAACAGCTCGTTCCAGGCGGCCCGGGCGGCCTCCTGCTCGGCTTCTTTCTTGTTGCGTCCCTCGCCGCGACCGACGACCTGGCCGTCGAGGAGGACCTCGGCGAAGAAGCGCTTGTCGTGATCAGGACCTTCACCGCGGTTGCGGTAGACGGGGACGGCGTCCAGCCGATGGGCGGACGTCTCTTGCAGACGGCTCTTGAAGTCGGCGGTGTCGGGCTCGACCGCGGCCTCCGCGATGCGCTCGGCGAGCAGATCGAGGATGAGCTCGCGTGAGGGGCCGATGCCACCGTCGAGGTAGACGGCACCGAAGACCGCTTCCATCGCATCGGAGAGGATGGATCGCTTCTCGCGCCCACCGATGGACTCCTCGCCCTTGCCCAGCCGGAGCTGGGCGCCGAGCCCGAGCTCGGCGGCGACCTCGGCGAGGGTGGTGGCGTTGACGACCGACGCTCGGATCTTGGACAGCTCGCCTTCCGCCCGGTCCGGGAACCGTGCGAACGCGTACTCGGCGACGACCAGCCCGAGGATGGAGTCGCCGAGGAACTCGAGTCGCTCGTTGGACGGCTCACCCGGATGCTCGGCGCACCACGACCGGTGGGTCAGGGCGAGGTCGAGCAGATCGGGATCGCCGAAGGCGTAGCCGAGGCGGTCCTTCAGGAGGGTGGCGGTGTGCGTGTCCAGGGCCTCAGCCCTGCTTGGCGACGACGTAGTCGACGGCGTCTCGGACGGTCTTGAGATCCTCGAGGTCCTCGTCTTCGATGCGGAAGCCGACCGTGCGCTCGCCGAGCTCCTCCTCGAGGGCTTCGACGAGCTCGATCAGCGCGAGGGAGTCGGCATCGAGGTCGTCGGCGAACGAGTCGCCTTCGTTGATGGAGCTGGCTTCGATCTCGAGGATGTCGGCGAGCCGGTCCTGGATCAGTTCGAGGACGGCGGCGCGGTCCATCGGGCTCTGCTCGACGTGGGTCTCTGCGGGCACGTTCAGAACTCCTGCATGCGATGCGGATCGGCGGATTCGGACTCGCCGAATTCGGTCTCGGGGGCAGCGAGCGTCAGGGGCCACCGCTCTCCCGGGAGGCGGGGTTCACTCTAGCTCCCTCTCTGACGTCTCACCCATCGGAAGATATGGAGACTCCATGGAACTGGCTGGAACTGACTGACAGGTCGGGCCGGTAACCGGAAACCCGGGCACGTCGGGCCGTCCCGCCGCGACGCACCACGCGTCGCTCGCCTCGTTCCGCGGCCGACTACCGTGCTGTGCGACTGCCCAAAGTGAGTGGCTGTGCGACTGCCCTAAAGTAAGTGATCGCGCGCAAACCGACCGGATCCGCGAGAGTTGCGGGACTGGCGAAAGGACATCCCATGCGCAGGCCCCTGTTCGACGATGCCGACAGCTCGACGGCGAACCCTTCGGAAGACCCAGCCTTCGCTGAGTTCCGTTCCTCGTTCCGACGGTTCGTCGAGGCCGAGATCGTGCCGCATGCGGCGAAGTGGGATGCCGACGGCATCGTGAGCCGCGAACTGTTCCTCAAGGCAGGACGCCACGGCTTCCTCGGCTTCGCCGCACCGCTGGAGCACGGTGGCGGGGGCGTCGACGACTTCCGCTACAACCTCATCGTCGCTGAGGAGATCGCGGCCGCCGGAGTGCACCCCTCGGGCTTCGGCATCACGCTGCACAACGACATCTGCCTCCCGTACTTCATCGATCTGACGAACGACGACCAGAAGGCACGTTGGTTGCCGGGCATCTGCCGCGGCGAGCTCATCACCGCGGTGGCCATGACCGAGCCCGGCGTCGGCTCCGACCTCGCTTCCATGTCCACCACCGCCGTGCTCGACGGCGACCACTACGTCGTGAACGGGTCCAAGACCTTCATCACCAACGGCGTCAACAGCCACCTGGTCATCACGGCGGTCAAGACCGACCTGTCGCAGCGCCATGCCGGCATGTCCCTCCTCGTCATCGAGGACGGGATGGAGGGGTTCAGCCGGGGCCGAAACCTCGACAAGATCGGCTTGCACGCCCAGGACACCGCCGAGCTGTTCTTCGACGACGTGCGAGTGCCGGTCGCCAACCGCATCGGCAGCGAGGGCGCTGGGTTCGGCATGCTCGTCGGCAAGCTTGCCCAAGAACGCCTCTCGTTGGCCGCGGTCGCCGTCGCCGGTGCCCGCTTCGCGCTCGACGAGACCCTCGCCTACGTCAAGGAGCGCACGGCGTTTGGCAAGCCGATCGGCCAGTTCCAGAACTCGCGCTTCGCGCTGGCCGAGATGGCCACCGAGATCGACATCGCCCAGAGTTTCGTCGACCGGTGCGTGCTGGCTCGCAACGCGGGCGACCTCACCGTCGAGGATGCCGCCAAGGCGAAGTGGTGGTGCACCGAGATGCAGGGACGGGTCGTCGACCGGTGCGTGCAGCTGTTCGGTGGCTACGGCTACATGACCGAGTACCCGATCTCCCAGGCCTTCACCGACGCGCGGATCTCCCGGATCTGGGGCGGAACCACCGAGATCATGAAAGAGGTCATCGGCCGTTCCCTGGGCATCTGACCCCGGAGCGCGAACTGCGGTACCGAACTGCCCATGTCGAACTGGCTGGGAAGACCCGGCCTATTCGGCGTAGGTGTCCAGCCAGTTCAGCCAGCGGGCAGTTCGGCCAGCGGGCAGTTCGGCCAGCGGGCAGTTCGGCCAGCGGG
>CAZALT010000096.1:0-13567 GCA_964485515.1 uncultured Rhabdothermincola sp.
GGCGGCGACCAGGTGGCCTCCTACGTGCAGGAGAGCCTGCTGCGGGCCAACCCCAGCTGGGATCCCGAGTCGGGTCGGACGTCGAAGTACTGACGCGACACCGCCCCCGATCAGGTGATCGGGGGCGGTGTCGCGTCAGGCTGATCAGAACGAGCCGGGGCCGGGCGGGACGCCCACCGGCGGGTCCGAGCCCATGCCGTTGCCGCTCGAACCGCTCTTGGCGATCTCGATGAGCCGCATCACCTCGGCACCGCTGATGGTCTCGTGCTCGAGCAGCGACCGGGCGATGAGATCAAGCGCGTTGCGGTTCTCGGTGAGGATGTCGCGGCAGCGGGCCTCGGCCTCGCGCAAGATGCGCTCGACCTCCTCGTCGATGACGCGAGCCGTGTCGTCGCTGTAGTCGCGGGTGTGCATGAGGTCCTCGCCGAGGAACACCTGGCCCTGCGAGCCCCAGGCCATGGGACCGACGCGGCTGCTCATGCCCCACTCGCGGACCATCTTGCGGGCCCGTTCGGTGGACACGACGAGGTCGTTGTTGGCGCCCGTCGACAAGAGCCCGAACACCAGCGATTCGGCGGTGCGGCCACCCATGGCCACCACGAGGGAGTCCTCGATGTAGTCCTGGCGGTAGATGTGGCGCTCCTCCTCGGGGAGCTGCATGGTGACGCCGAGCGCCATGCCCGATGGGATGATGGTGACCTTGTGCAGCGGGTCGGCCGTGGGGAGCACCGCGGCGCACAGGGCGTGGCCGCCCTCGTGGTAGGCGATGGCCTCCTTCTCGGCATCGGACAGCACCATCGACTCGCGGGCCTGACCCATGAAGATGCGGTCGCGGGCCATGTCGAAGTGCAGGGCGGTGATCTCCGAGTCGCCGTGGCGCACCGCGAACAGCGCAGCCTCGTTGACGAGGTTGGCGAGGTCGGCGCCGCTCATGCCGGGCGAACCGCGGGCGATGAGGTCGAGGTCGACGTCGGGCGCGACACGCTTGCCCTTGATGTGCACCTCGAGGATCTGGCGGCGATCGTCGAGCTCGGGCAGCGGCACGACGACCTGGCGGTCGAAGCGGCCGGGGCGCAGCAGCGCCGGGTCGAGGATGTCGGGGCGGTTGGTGGCGGCCATCATGACGATGCCGGTCGAGACCTCGAAGCCGTCCATCTCGGCGAGCATCTGGTTGAGCGTCTGCTCGCGCTCGTCGTGGCCACCGCCGAGCCCCGCGCCGCGCTTGCGGCCGATGGAATCGATCTCGTCGACGAAGATGATCGCCCGGCCCATCTTGCGGGCGCTGGCGAACAGGTCGCGGACGCGGCTGGCTCCGACGCCGACGAACATCTCCATGAAGTCCGAGCCGGTGACCGACATGAACGGCACGCCGGCCTCGCCGGCCACCGCCCGGGCGATGAGGGTCTTGCCGGTGCCCGGAGGGCCGACCAGCAAGATGCCGCGCGGGATGCGGGCGCCGATCTCGCTGAACTTCTCCGGATGCTTGAGGAACTCGACGACCTCGGTGACCTCTTGCTTGACGCCCTCGTAGCCGGCGACGTCGTCGAAGGTGGTGCCAGGTCGTTCGGTGTTGTACGTCTTGGCCTTGGACCGGCCGATCGACATGACGCCACCCATCTGCGAGGCAGCTCGTCGCTGCATCCAGATGACCGCCAGCACGACGATGCCGGTGAGGATGAGGAACGGCAGGAGCGACGCCCAGATGCTCGGGCTGGGCGTCTTGAACTCGACGCCCTTCTCGGTGAAGAGCGCGGCATCGGCGTCGGGGAGCTCGATGGGGCCGTTGGTCGTGACCTTCGTCCCGTCCTTGAGCTCGGCGGAGATCGCACCGTTGGTGTTGTCGAACGTGGCCGTGCCCGGCACGACCTGATCGGCACGGAGCTGCTCGACGAAGGTGCCGTAGGCGATGGAGTTGCTGTCGTCCGCGCTGAGGAGGGTGGGGAGGAACGCGAGCGCGACGACGCCGAGGAGCACGGCGATCATCCACTTCGGCCAGCCCTGGTCGCTACCGAAGCTCTTGGAGCCGTTCCGGTCGGAGCCGGACGGCGGTGGGGGATTGTCGGGCGGCATGGAGACAGGCTAGTGGTGCCCGCCCGAGATGGGGTGCGCTGGTGATCCGACGAGCGCTCGGGTCAGGACGCTTCGCGCACGAGCGTGGGCACCAGGTTGCGTTGGTCTCGCAGGTTCCAGCCCTTGGGCACGCGCATGGTGGTGGCGTGGCGCCGGCACAGGTCGTAGGTCGACGGGTGCGGCTCGTCAGCGAGGTCGTGGAGGTACACGGTGCGATCCGCGTAGTTGTACTCGAAGGTGGCCGCGGCGGGATCCGCGCAGCCCGGTCGCGAGCAGTGGCGAGTCATGTCGAAAACCGTACCGGTGGCTGTTGTGGCGGTGGGGGACCGTCGAGGGCGTGCATCGCGGCGCGTCCGAGCGGGCCGTTGTCGCCCGAGGCAAGGGCCCCACTACATTCGCCCCGATGCCGGACCCACGCCGTTCAGTCGGTCGCCGTGCCGCCCGAACCGAGGTCGACGGTGGGTCGGGCCATGGGGCGGAGTCGGGTGATGGCACCGAGTCGCCGACGGCGGTGCCGGCGTGGGGCCTCGGTGAGGTCGCGTTCGGATGGCTGATCGGCGTGGCGGCGGCGGCCGTGGCCGGGACGGTGGTCATTTCCGTGATGGGCTACTCGTTCACCGCTCCGACCGGTATGGGGGCAGCAGTCGGACAGGTCGTGCGCGATCTGGGTCGAGGCGCCGTTCCGCAAGTCGAGATCCCGGTCCCGATCGGCATCACCGCCGTGTTGCAGGTGCCCCTCTGGATCGGGCTCCTCGGCGTGCCGTACTGGGCGTGTCGCGCCAAGGGCGACGGCATCGTCCGCGACCTCCGTCTGCGGTTCCGGTGGATCGACGTGCCGTTGGGTCTCGTGGCAGGTGTGGCGACCCAGCTCGCGCTCATCCCGGCCATGTACTGGGTGCTCTTCAAGGTGATTGGCGACCACGATCTGTCCGAGGAGGCGCGCCAGATGACCGATCGTGCCACGAGTGCGATCGGCATCGCGATCCTCCTCGTGATCGTCGGGGTCGGGGCTCCTATCGCCGAGGAGATCTTCTTCCGAGGGTTCATGGAGCGGGCGCTGGACAAGCGGGGCATGTCGTGGATCCTGTCGACCGCGGTGACCGCGGTCGTGTTCGGGGCCACGCACCTCCAGCCGCTCCAGTTCCCTGCGCTCGCCCTGTTCGGTCTGGTGCTCGGTGTGATGGTCCACATCACGGGACGGCTTGGATCGGCGATCGTCGCCCACGTCGCCTTCAACGTCACCGCCGCGGTGATCTTGGTGTGGGGCTGACCGACCGCGGCCCGGAGCCAGCCGACGACGTGATAACGGCAAATCCCATTTTCTCCTCACGCTGCTCGTCGCGCGGTTTCGGTCCTCGGTCACGGTTACGCTCGTCGACCTCAGGGCGGCGTGCCGCCGGTGTGTCCACCCCAGACGACCCGAATCGACGATGACCGACTCGCTCACGCAGCCTCCTCCGGAGCTCCTCCAGGACGTCCTCGACGACACGCCCGACGAGGTCGTGGTCCGATCCGATGCCGCCGAGGGCGGACCGCCCTCCGAGCCTCATGGCGGAGGACGACTCGCACGGGGGTGGAATCGCTTCATCGCCATGCCCGTCGAGGGCTGGTTGTCGCTGACGATCGTGGCGGGCTGCGTCCTGTTCACGTTCATGCAGCTGGGGCCGCACAACCTCTTCAGCGACACGACGCCCAACGGCGGCGACATGGGGGCCCACGTCTGGGGTCCCGCGTACCTGCGCGACCACCTCCTGCCCAGCTTCCGCCTGAGCGGATGGTCGCCCGACTGGTACATGGGTTTCGCCGCGTACGAGTTCTACATGGTCGTCCCCTCGTTGCTCATCGCCCTGCTGAGCTTCGTCATCCCGTACGGCGTCGCGTTCAAGCTGGTCGCCGTCAGCGGGGTGCTCACGCTTCCCGTCGCGGCGTGGACCTTCGGCCGGCTGAACCGGATGCTGTTCCCGGTGTCGCCGCTGCTGGCCGTCGGGGCCACCGCGTTCCTCTTCGACCGGTCCTTCTCGATCTACGGCGGCAACATCCCGTCCACCCTGGCGGGCGAGTTCGCCTTCTCGATCTCCCTGTCGCTCGCCGTGCTCTACCTCGGGGTCCTGGGTCGTTCGCTCGAGACGGGAAAGCACCGGGGCTGGGTCGCCCTGCTCCTGGCAGTCACCTGCCTGACCCACATCATCCCGTTCATCTTCGCCATGGCCGGCACGGTCGTGTGGTTCCTCGTGCGGCCCGGCGTGGCGCGTCTGAAGGTTCTCGCCACGACCCTGCCCGTCGCCGGGCTGCTCACCGCGTTCTGGACCATCCCGTTCCTGTGGGACCACGGGTACATGACCGACATGGGCTGGGACCGCAAGACCAACTACGCGAACTACCTCTTCACCCGGGGCGACCTCGATCCCCAGCTGGTCAACAGCCCACCCATCTCGTGGCTGCTCGCGCTCGCCGCGATCGGCGCGCTGATGGCGGTCGTGTTCTTCGTCGTCGACCGCCAGCGCGCTGGTCTGTTCTGGGTGGCCATGGCGGTCGTCTCGGCGGTGGGCTTCCGCTTCGCTCCCGACAGCCGCCTGTGGAACGCACGGCTGCTTCCCTTCTTCTACCTGTCGCTCGCCCTGCTCGGTGCCATCGGCGTCGCCTACCTCGGACGTACCATCGCGATGCTCGTCGCTCGCGATCCGGCGCGACCTGTTCGTCCGGTCACCTGGGTCGTCGGTGTCGTCGCGGCCGTCGCCGTCATCCTCGCTCTGGCGACACCGCTTCGCTCGATCGCCCCGGGCACACGCATCGCGGGTGTCGAGATCGCCACGGTCGACGCGGCCGGCAAGTACTCGCTCCTCGGTCTTCCCGGCACGACCGACAAGAGCTTCATCCCCAGTTGGGCCCGCTGGAACTTCTCCGGATACGAGGAGAAGCCCGCCTACCCCGAGTACCACGACATCGTGCAGACCATGGACGACCTCGGCCAGACCAACGGCTGCGGACGGGCGATGTGGGAGCACGAGGAGACCCACGACCGCTACGGCACTCCCATGGCGCTCATGCTGCTGCCGTTCTGGACCGACGGATGCATCGGTTCGATGGAGGGCCTCTTCTTCGAGGCATCGGCGACGACGCCGTACCACTTCCTCAACCAGGACGAGCTGTCCTCGGCGCCGTCGAACGCCATGCGGGACCTTCCCTATGTGCCGGGAGCGCCCAGCCGGGCCGAGTTCGACCTCGGCATCGACCACCTCCAGATGCTGGGGGTCAAGTACTACATGGCGATCTCCGATCGCATGATCGCGTTCGGGCGCGACGCACCCGAGCTCACCGAGGTGGCCACATCGGGTCCATGGGTGGTCTTCGAGGTGCAGGGAAGCGAGCTCGTCGAGGGTCTCGAGAACCAGCCGGCGGTGGTCGTGGGCAACACGAAGGGTCATGGATGGCAGGACATCGCGGTGCCTTGGTACCAGGACCCGACCCAGTGGTCGGTCCCGCTGACCGCCGATGGCCCCGAGAACTGGCAGCGCATCGAAGTGGGGGCGACCCCGGAGAAGGTCCCCGTCAGTCCCGTGACGGTCACGAACATCGACGCGGGGGACGACACGCTGAGCTTCGACGTCGATCAGATCGGCGTGCCGGTCGTCGTGAAGGCGTCGTACCACCCGAACTGGAAGGTGTCTGGTGCCGATGGCCCGTATCGGGCCACCCCGAACGTGATGGTCGTCGTCCCCACCAGCACGCACGTCGAGCTCAGCTACGGGCGTTCGCCGATCGATCTGGCGTCGAGCGCGCTCACCTTGCTGGGCATCGTGCTGCTGGTGTTCCTCTTCCGGGCCGGCCCCATCGTCATGCCCGAGCCGCGGCCGTGGGGTCGCCCGGACGAGGATCCCGTCTTCGGCCCTGAGGGCGGCGGCGGACCACGTACCCTGCTCGACCCGGATGCGCCGCCTGCGCCACCTGGCATCCCGGTTGCGGGATGGACCGACCCGAGCGCGTCTCCGATGGGGGGAGCAGCGGCGGGCACCGCCGTCATCGTCGGCGCCGACGACCTGCACACGTCAGATGACGATGACGACCCGGTGCGTGCGCCCGACCCCGGTTCTGTCGAGCCCGGTTCTGTCGAGCCCGGTTCTGTCGATCGCGGTTCGGTCGATCCCACCGGCTCGCCCGGACCGATCGCGTCCGAGGAGTTCGATCCGTGGACGGTCATCTTGCCGTCCGACCTGACCGGTCCTCTCGGACCGACCGTGGGATCGGTGGATGCCGAACCCGACGACTCGGACGAAAGCGGCAGAGGGAGCGATGACGGGGGTGAACCATGAGCCGGATGCGTGACGTGGCCATCGGTGCGGGCGGCGCCTTCGTCGCCGTGGGTGTGTGGCGGACCATCTCCCGACGACCGTTGGCGTCGACGTGGATCCGATCGGACCTCGGGCAGCGCCGCCATCGGCCACCGGCGCCCGGCGAAGTCCGTCTCTCGGTCGTGGTCCCCGCCTTCGGCGAACAGGGTCGCATCGGTGAGACCGTGCTCGAGCTGCGCAAGGCGCTCCAGGACGTGGCCGACGACGGCGGGCTCGAGATCGTCATCGTGGACGACGGCTCGGCCGACAGCACAGCCAGAGAGGCCGAGCACGCCGGCGCCGACCAGGTGGTGCGCCATCGGGTCAACCGAGGCAAGGGTGCGGCCATCCGCTCGGGGATGCTGGTGGCCAAAGGCCGTACCGTCGCCTTCACCGACGCCGATCTGGCCTACTCGCCCGACCAGATCCTCGGGCTCCTCGACGAGATCGAGACGGGCTGGGATGTCGTCGTCGGCAGCCGTCGGCACACGGAGACGACCACGCTCGTCAGAGCTCGGCAGGTTCGCGAGATCGGTGGACGGGTGATCAACCTGGTCACCCACGGCGTCCTGCTCGGCCAGCACCTCGACACCCAGTGCGGCTTGAAGGCCTTCCGCTCCGATGTGGCCAAGCTGATCTTCACCCACTGCCGCGTCGACGGGTTCGCGTTCGACGTCGAGGTGTTCCACCTCATCGAGCGCTACCACCTCTCACTCGCCGAGATGCCGGTGACGATCGAGAACTCCGACGAGTCGACCGTGCACGCCCTGCGAGATGGTCTTCGCCTGATCCGCGACCTGTTCCGGATCCGTCGGTGGGCCCAGCAGGGCGTCTACGACCCACTGCCCGGTGAGCTCGACCCGGGTGATCTGCCCGTCGCCGTCGACAGCTGAGCCTCGGTCTCGTGCGGTGGGGCGACCGGCCGGTTCGAGGCCCAGCGGTCGGGTTCTCGTCCGAGGAAGGCCACCCACTAGGGTCGACACGCTATGGCGACCATCGACGACGCTGCGCTCGACCGCATCTTCAAGGCCTACGACATCCGAGGCACGGTGCCTGACCAGCTCGACGCCGCGCTCATCGAGCGCATCGGCGCAGGGTTCGCCCGGTTCGCGCTCGACGAGGCCGCCGCGGGGAACCACGGACCGGCTGATCGCATCCTCATCGCCCACGACATGCGCCCTTCGGGTCCGGAGTTCGCCGACGCGTTCGCCCGAGGTGTCACATCCCAAGGCGTCGACGTGGTGCACCTGGGACTGGCGTCGACCGATGAGCTGTTCTTCGCATCCGGGCACTTCGACGCCCCTGGCGCCCAGCTGACCGCCTCGCACAACCCTGCGCAGTACAACGGCATCAAGCTGTGCCTCGCCGGGGCCAAGCCGGTCGGTGTCGAGTCGGGACTCCAGGTCATCCGGGCCCACACGCTCGCGGCGTTGCCGCCGGTGGGCACGCCCGGGTCGGAGTCGAGGGACGATGCCCTACCCGCGTTCGTCGACCACGTCCGCTCGTTCGTCGACGTTTCGAAGCTCGCCCCGCTGAAGGTCGTGGCCGACACCGCCAACGGCATGGGTGGCTTCGTCGCGCCAGCCGTGTTCGCCGGGCTGCCCTTCGAGCTCGATGTGCTCTTCGGCGAGCTCGACGGCACGTTCCCGAACCATCCGGCCGATCCGATCCAGCCCGAGAACCAGGTCGACCTGCAGAAGCGCGTGCTCGACACCGGCGCCGACGTCGGCCTGGCTTTCGACGGCGACGCCGATCGCGTGTTCCTGGTCGACGACGAAGGCAAGCTGCTGTCGGGTTCGCTCACCACCGCGATCGTCGCCGCCGCCATGCTCGAGCGGAACCCGGGCGCGACCGTGCTGCACAACCTGATCTGCTCGAAGGCCGTCCCCGATGTCATCCGCGAGCACGGGGGTGTGCCGGTGCGCACCCGCGTCGGTCACTCCTACATCAAGCAGGTCATGGCCGAGACCGGCGCCGCGTTCGGTGGCGAGCACTCGGGCCACTACTACTTCCGCGACAACTACCGGGCCGACTCGGGCATCATCGCCGCACTCGTCGTGCTGGAGGTTCTCTCCGAGGCCGGCGTCGCGCTGTCCGAGCTGCGTAAGCCCTACGAGCGCTACGCCGCCTCCGGTGAGATCAACACCGAGGTCACCGATCCGCTCGCCGCGATCGAGGCCGTCGCCGCCCACTATGCCGACACCGACGCCACCCAGGACCAACTCGCGTCGATGGACCGCTTGGATGGCCTCACCGTCGACTTCGGCACCTGGTGGTTCAACCTTCGCCCGTCGAACACCGAGCCGCTCCTGCGACTCAACGTCGAAGCACCCGACCCCGACGAGTGCGCCCAGCGCGTCGCCGAGGTTCGGGCGCTGTTCACCTGATCTCGTCACCAACTCGCTGCAAAGGAACCGTCATGGCTCTCGACCCCCAGCTCCTGGAGATCCTCGCCTGCCCCGAGGACAAGGGCCCGCTTCTGTACTTCGCCGACGAATCGGCGCTGTACAACCCTCGGTTGAAGAAGCGCTACGAGGTGCGTGACGACATCCCGATCATGCTCGTCGACGAGGCCGACACGGTCGACGACGCCGAGCACGAGCGGTTGGTCGCCAAGGCCGAGGCCGACGGGATCGAGCCGACATTCGCCCGATGATGCTCGACTCGCTCGGCATGTTCGACGCGGCCTCTGCGCTCCCCGAGCAGATCTCCGCGGCCGCAGAAGGCGCTCGCCGCGTCGATGGCCCCTATCCGCACCACGACGACATCGAGAACGTCGTGGTCATCGGCATGGGTGGCAGCGGCATGGCTGGCGACGTGGTCCGCGAGATCGCGGGCCCCTTCATGCCGGTGCCGGTCGTCGTGCACAAGGGCTACGGCATCCCGAATTTCGTGAGTGACTCCTCGCTGGTGTTCGTCGTCTCGTTCTCGGGCAACACCGAGGAGACCATCGAGGCCGCGCAGGAAGCAGCCGCGGCTGGTGGCCGTCTTGTGGTCGTCACCGCGGGTGGCAGGCTCGGCGAGCTGGCCGCGTCATGGGACGTCGCGCATCTGCCGATCGGCGACGGCATCCCCATGCCCCGAGCGGGGATCGGGGCAGTGAGCATCCCGCCGCTGATCGTCCTCGAGCAGCTGGGCCTCTTCCCGGGCGCGACCGCGTGGATCGACGCCGCGGTTGGGCAGCTCACGCGCCGGCGAGACCAGCTGATCAACGCGGACAGCGTCGCCGAGCAGCTCGCTCGCCGCATCGGCAACCAGTTCCCCCTCGTGTACGGCGGGGGAGGTATGGGCGCGACGGCTGCCCTGCGGTGGAAGAACCAGTTCAACGAGAACGCCAAGATCCCGTCGTTCTGCAACGAGGTCCCCGAGCTCATGCACAACGAGGTGTGCGGCTGGGCGCAGCACGGCGACGTCACCCGCCAGGTGTTCCGCCTCCTCGAGCTGCGCCACGACTTCGAGCACCCCCAGGTGGAGCGGCGGTTCTCGTTGCTCGCCGATCTGGTGGGCGAGGTGGTGTCCGAGGTCGAGTCGGTGCGGGCCGAGGGCGACGGACCGCTGGCCCAGCTGCTCGACCTCGTGCTGCTCGGCGATTTCACGTCGTTGCACGTCGCGGCCCAGCACGGCGTCGACCCGGGACCGGTCCCGGTCCTCGACGACATCAAGGCCGCCCTGGCCCGCCCGGCCTGAGGGCGATACGGGCCCGCCCGGCCTGAGGGCGATACGGGCCCGCCCGGCCTGAGGGCGATACGGGCCCACCTCCAGCCCGAAATTGCGTTCCTCGCCGTTGTTCCACAACGGCGAGGAACGCCAGAACGGAAAAGCAGGCGGCGCGCCGAGCCCCGGCGGCGATGCCCGGTCGCCGTCGTCGGCCCGTCTACACTCGTCGGCCGGGCTGACGAGAGTGGTGTCAGACGACCCCAGCCCTCCGTGGCCGCCTCGGCGGCCGCATGCAGTCGTATCGATCCTGTTCGTCTGCTTCGTCGCGTACGAGGAGCCATTCCACCCATGACCGTCACCGATCCCGCTACCGATCCCACTGCCCACCTGGCGCCCGACGCCCTGGGCGACTTCAGGGTCGCCGACCTCAGCCTCGCTGAGTTCGGTCGCAAAGAGATCCAGCTCGCCGAGCACGAGATGCCCGGTCTCATGTCGCTGCGGGCCGAGTACGCCGACAGCCAGCCGCTCGCCGGTGCCCGCATCACCGGGTCGCTGCACATGACCATCCAGACCGCCGTGCTCATCGAGACGCTCACCGCGCTCGGCGCCGACGTCCGCTGGTGCTCGTGCAACATCTTCTCCACCCAGGACCACGCCGCGGCGGCCATCGCGGTCGGTCCCGACGGCAGCCCCGACAACCCCAAGGGCGTTCCCGTCTACGCATGGAAGGGCGAGACGCTCGACGAGTACTGGTGGTGCACCGAGCAGGTTCTGCTGTGGCCGGCCGACGCGGAGGGCAACACGGGCCCCAACATGATCCTCGACGACGGTGGTGATGCCACCCTCCTCGTGCACAAGGGCACCGAGTACGAGCGCACCGGCGTCGTGCCCGCCCCCACCGACGCCGACTCCGAGGAGTGGCAGGTCGTGCTCGGCCTCCTCGCCCGCACCGTCAACGCCGACAAGACGTGGACCTCGGTCGGCAAGGGCATCAAGGGGGTCACCGAGGAGACCACCACCGGCGTGCACCGCCTCTACCAGATGATGGAAGCCGGCGAACTGCTCTTCCCGGCCATCAACGTCAACGACTCGGTCACCAAGTCCAAGTTCGACAACCTCTACGGCTGCCGCCACTCGCTCATCGACGGCATCAACCGCGCCACCGACGTCATGATCGGCGGCAAGGTCGCCGTCGTGTGCGGCTACGGCGATGTCGGCAAGGGCTGCGCCTCGTCGCTCCGTGGCCAGGGCGCTCGCGTCATCGTCACCGAGATCGACCCCATCTGTGCGCTGCAGGCCGCCATGGAGGGCTACCAGGTCACCACGCTCGAGGCCGTCCTCGACACCGCCGACATCTTCATCACGACCACCGGCAACAAGGACATCATCACCGCCGAGCACATGGCGAAGATGAAGCACCAGGCAATCGTGGGCAACATCGGCCACTTCGACAACGAGATCGACATGGCCGGCCTCATGAAGATGAGCGACGTCAAGCGGGTCAACATCAAGCCGCAGGTCGACGAGTACGTCTTCCCCGATGGCCACGCCGTCATCATCCTGGCCGAGGGTCGCCTCCTGAACCTGGGCTGCGCCACGGGACATCCGAGCTTCGTGATGTCCAACAGCTTCACGAACCAGGTCATCGCCCAGATCGAGCTGTACGGCCACACGGACTTCTACGAGCGCAAGGTGTACACGCTGCCCAAGCACCTCGACGAGAAGGTCGCCCGTCTGCACCTCGACGCGCTCGGGGTGAAGCTCACCAAGCTCACCGACGACCAGGCCGCGTACCTCGGCCTCCCCGCCGACGGCCCGTACAAGCCGGACCACTACCGGTACTGAGCTTGGTTCTCGAGCCGAATGGCGTCGATCTCGTGCGGTTTCCGCACCAGATCGACGCCAGAAGCCCAGCGATCCTGTCGTAGGCCCTGCGTAGCGTGGGGGCGATGGGACTCGCCTCTGCGCTCTTCCCCGTGCCCTGTGTGGGGTGTGGCACCGCCGGAGCAGCCTTGTGCGCCGATTGCCTGGCGGCGTTCGAGCCGGCCCGCGATGTCCCCATCCCTGCAGGACTCGACACCTGCGCCGCGTTGACCACCTACTGCGGTGTGGCCCGACAGGTCATCGCCGGTGTGAAGTACCGCAACGATCGCAGTGCGCTCGGGTTGCTCGCCGTCGCCTCTGCACAGTTGGTCGGTCACCTCCCGGTCGATGCGGTCTGTTGGGTGCCCACCGTCGCTTCGCACCGGCGCGGCAGGGGCTTCGACCAGGCCGAGCTGCTCGCCCGGCAGGTGGGCCGGGCGCTCCGCGTGCCGACGCGCCGTCTGCTCGGTCGCGTCGATGGCCCCAGTCAGACCGGGCGTGACCGGGCGTCCCGGGCTCGGCCCACGCCGTTCGCCATCGCCCGGACCGCGCCCTGCTCGGTCCTGCTCGTCGACGACGTGGTCACAACCGGCGCCACCCTCGCCGCCGCGGCGCACCAGCTTCGCCGGGGCGGAGCCGACGTCGTGCACGGTCTCGCCCTGGCCCACACGCCGGCGCCTTCGGTCACGCGCAGTCCGCGATGAGTCGTTCGGTCCAAATCACACCGGTGTGACACCTGCAACTCAAGGCAACGGGCGTTCGGGTCGAAGAAGTTGAGCAGGAACGCTCCAACGACGTGGCGTTCCCCACTCGCATCGAACGGGGCGACCAGGTGCAACCGACCAACCTGCAGGTGAGACGATCACTCGAGGCACTGGCCGCCGGAGGTCAAACCGATGACCCCGTGGCCTCCAGCGCGGCGACCGCCGCCCGGCTCGCCGACGCCGACGTCGACCTGTGGGTCGAGGTCGTCGCCGGGCTCGGCGACGCACCGGTCATCCGTCCCGAACGCCTCCAAGAGGCCCGGCAGCGCTTGGCCGACGGCGAGCAACCGACCGCCGACGCGCTGGCCGACCGCATGGTCGGCCGTCTCGTCTGCGATCGACTTCGCTGACCCCACCGATCGGGTCACGACATCGCGTCGTGGTCCGATCCGCCCATCGGTGGCGGCGACCGATGACCCCCATCCAGATCGCCACCGCCGGTCCGGGCCTCGCCGGCGAACGCGCCTGACCACGGTGATCCCAGCTCCTCGACCACGATCGAGGTGAACAACAGGAGCTCCCGGTCGGTACGGCTCTCCGCGCGCCTCTACACTCCGGTGCTCATGGCAATTTTCGACAAGCTCCTCCGCGCTGGTGAGGGCAAGAAGGTCAAGGCACTCGCCGGCATCGTCCCTGAGATCAACGCGATGGAACCCGAGATCCAGGCGCTGTCCGACGATGCGCTGCGCGCCCGCACCGTCCAGTTCCGCGAGGAGCTGGACAACGGCGCGACCCTCGACGACCTGCTCGTCCCCGCCTTCGCGGTGGCCCGCGAGGCGGCGAGCCGGGTCATCGGCCAACGGCACTACGACGTCCAGATGATGGGCGGCGCCGCGCTGCACTTCGGCTGGGTCGCCGAGATGAAGACCGGCGAGGGCAAGACCC
>CAZALT010000097.1:0-12857 GCA_964485515.1 uncultured Rhabdothermincola sp.
CGAAGTACGAAGTACGAAGTGGTCGTTTCGGCTGGTTCGCTGAGCTCGGGCGAGCCTTCAGCGTACCGATGCAAGTGTGGCGATGAGGTGTGACGGTCTCCCCCGGCGGCCCTTCGCACCTTGCCGTCCCCCCTCCTGGAGCACCACAAGATGTTGTATCGGACCGACAACGTGCGGCCCGAGAGCCACAAGATGTGCGGATCATTACACCACTGTAACTACGGCCGTGTCAACGGATTGAGTGCGAACCGTGTCCCGACGCCGACCCGACTCCGCCCGGCTGCGGAACCGGGCAGAACCGGCGAGCGCTCACGCCGTCGTGACGGGAAACAGGTAGGTCTCAGGGGACATCTCGACGCGACCTGACCTCCTTGCGGGGGCCCTGTCCTGTCTCGATCACTCCCCCAAAAGGAGCCGTCCTGCCGGCAGGAACCTTGTAGACGTCAGCCACCGTCCACCCGTTCCCGCCCCGACGTCGTGTGCAAGGGACACCGTACGAAAGGTCGCCTGTGGGGAGGAAGGGGAACAACCCTGTGAATTCGCGGTGGACAACGGGTGGAAACCCGGTGCACAACTGCCCCAGGATCCACAGGCGCGCCGCCCGCCAGGGACATGGCGGATCTTCCATGGGTTCGACGTGGGGCCTCCACCGAGCGCATCGCGGGCACGATCGGGCCACGGGCCGACCCCGCGATCGGGCCGGGCTACCGTCACGCCATGCGCCAACTGCTCCCTGAACCGAGTCCCGGAGCGGACGCGACCGGCGACCCCGGCGATCCCGGCGATCCCGGCGAGCACTACCGCCACGACGATCGCCCGGGGACCGCAGAACGTCCGTGGGTGGCCATCAACATGGTCACGAGCCTCGACGGGGCCACCGCGGTGCAGGGTGCATCGGCCGGCTTGAGCAGCCCGACCGACAAGGCCGTGTTCCGCACGTTGCGCGCCATCGCCGACGTGGTCCTCGTCGGTGCCGGCACCTGGCGGGCCGAGGGCTATCGGCCGCCACGCACCTCCGAAGCCGACCAGGCCTGGCGCACGGCGAACGGTCGACCACCGCACCCCCGCATCGCCGTCGTGTCGGGCCGACTCGACCTCGACACCTCGCTCCCGTTCTTCACCGACACCCCCTCGCGGCCCCTGGTGATCACCACCGCATCCGCGGACCGAACCCGACTCGAGGCGCTCGAAGCGGTCGCCGACGTGGTCGTGGCGGGCGAGGCGACCCTCGACATCGACGACGCGCTGGTCCGGATCGGGGCGACAGGCGCTCGCGTGGTGGTGTGCGAAGGGGGACCCATGTTGAACGAGTCGCTGCTCGCCGGTGGGCTCGTCGACGAGTTCTGCCTCACCCTCGCACCGCTGCTGGCCGGAGGTTCCTCCGACCGTGCCATCGTCGGGGCCGGGTCGATCGTGCCCGAGACCCTGCGTCTCGAGCGGGTCCTGGAGGACGACGGCTTCTTGCTGCTGCGCTACGCGCGGCGCCGCTGACCGCCCGACCAGGACCGGCCTGGTGGTCCTTCAGTGCCGTTTGGGCGCGGTGGACTTGGTGAGCAGCTTGACCTCGCGCTGGAAGTCGGACGGGTCGTCGAACCCCTTGTAGACGCTGGCGAAGCGGAGGTAGGCGACCTGATCGAGATCGCGCAGCTGCTCGAGCACCAGCAGCCCGACCTGGTCGCTCGACACCTCCGGGCCGAGCGCGCGGAGCTGGTCCTCGAGCTCGGCGCCGAGCTCGGCCACCTGCTCGAGGGTGATCGGCCGGCCCTTGAGCGCGGCGACGACGCCGCTTTCGACCTTGACCCGGTCGAAGGCCACCCGGTCACCCGACCGCTTGATCACCATGAGCGGAGCCGCTTCGCATCGCTCGAAGGTGGTGTAGCGATGACCGCAGGCCAGACACTCGCGCCGCCGGCGGATGGCCGAGCCATCGTCGTTGGCACGCGAATCGACGACCTTGTCGTCGTCTTGGGCACACGAGGGGCAGCGCACGGATCGCACGCTACCTGCCCGACACAGGCGGGCTGCACCGTCAGACGAGCTCAGGACCCGAGACCCGACACGTCGATGCGCTGACCGGCATCGAGTGCGGGACTGACCACGCGCTGACGCAGGGCATCGACCAGCGGACGGGGGTCGGACCCGGGATCGAGCCGCGACGCGATCGACCAGAGCGTGTCGCCCGGTCGCACCACGTAGCTGTCCGCCACGATCGGATCGCCGAACGTGGCGGCCACCGGTGCCGTCGGGGTGACCGGGGCGGTGAGCAGCGACGCCGCCGCACGCACCCCGGCCACGAGCGCGAGGAGGACCACAACAGCGGCCGCCGCCACCAGGATGCGCCGACGGAGGTAGACCGCCGGCGACGGGGCGCCCGGGATGCTCCGACGAGGGGCGCGTCCACCCTGGATGACCCGTAGGGCCGGTCGGCCGGCCGTGGCCGGCCGGTCGAATGCCGGGTGACCGAACGCTGGTCGACCGGAGACGGGCCGAGACCGCACAGGCACGGCACGGGCGGGGCGGCCCGGCGTGGCGGGAACGGCGGTGGAGGTGGATGTGGAGATGGGGGCGAGCACAGCGACCATGGGGAGAGTCTCCTGAAGGGGTGTGACAGGAACCGTCGAGCCGAGCGGGCGCACGAGCGGCGGGCGGGAAGCGGCGAGCTCGATTGCCGCCGGCGCGAAGGTGGGAGCTGCTAGAACAGATGTTCCACGAACGGTTGTTCGCAGGTAGCCCACCGTGCCACGAACACCCGTTCGGTGTCAAGGGGAAGACGAACAGGTGTTTGCCTTTCCCTCCCCTGCTCGCTACTCTACGAACAGTTGTTCGAGAACCCCGAGCCGCACCTGCGGCGGTCCCCAGGAGGCCCCATGTCCCCGAGCCCCACCCAACTCACCGCCCGCCAGCTCCAGATCCTCGACTTCATCTCCGAGCAGATGAACGAGCGGGGCTATCCGCCGTCGGTCCGCGAGATCGGTGAGGCGGTCGGCCTCACGTCGCCATCCACGGTGCACAGCCACCTGGCCACCCTGCAGCGCCTCGGCTTCCTCAAGCGCGACAAGACCAAGCCCCGTGCCATCGAGGTCCACTACGACCCCAATTCGGGTGTGGCCATGGAACGACGGCCCGTGCTGCACGTCCCGCTGGTCGGCGACGTCGCGGCGGGCACCGACGTGCTGGCCCAGGAGAACGTCGAGGAGCTGCTCCCCTTGCCGGCCGACTTCGTGGGTGGCGAAGGCGACCTGTTCATGCTCCGGGTCCGAGGCGACTCCATGATCGAGGCCGGCATCCTCGACGGGGACTTCATCGTCGCCCGGGCCCAGACCACCGCCGAACAGGGCGACGTCGTCGTGGCCGGCATCCCGGGCGAGGAGGCCACGGTCAAGACCTACACCCGCAAGGACGGCAAGGTCGTGCTCCTGCCCGCCAACCCCGCCTTCGAGCCGATGCCGTTCGAGCCCGACGAGGTCTCGGTGTTCGGTCGGGTCGTCACGGTGATGCGCAAGCTCTGACCGACGCCCGGATCCCGGCGGTCGAGCGATCGGGCCGTCGGGCGATCGGGCCGTCGGGCGGTCGGGCGGTCGGGCTTGGCCTGGCGCCCCTCCATCCGTCCTGGTCACCGCCCTCCGCGTCAGGGGCCGGTGGTGAGCAGCTCGTGCAGGGCGCCGTAGCCCGATTCGAGCGTGTCTCGATCGAGGTGCTCGTCTTCGGTGTGGGCCAGGCGCGAATCGCCCGGCCCGAAGTTCGCCGCAGCCACGCCCCGCTCGGCGAAGAACGCCACGTCGGTCCAACCGAGCTTGGCCGACACCACGAGCGCGTTGCGCTCCACCAGGGCCGCCAGCACCGGGTGATCGAGCGCCGGGCCAGCACCGGCCGCGACATCTTCGACGACGACGGTGTCCCCATCTTCGAGCCACGGCCCGACCAGCTCGACCACGTGCGCCTCGGCCTGCGCCGGCGTGCGGTCCGGGGCGAACCGGTGGTTCAGGACGATCGCGGCCTCGTCGGGCACCACGTTCGCGCCGGTGCCACCCAGCACCTGCACCACCTGGAGCGCCTCGTGGAACTGGCATCCCTGTAGGACGGGCCGGCGGGGCTCGTAGTCGGCCACCGCGGTGAGCACCCCGGCGAGTCGGTGGATGGCGTTGCGCCCCATCCACGGACGGGCGGTGTGCGCCGCGGCGCCCAGCAGGGTCACCCGCACGCGCATCGTCCCCTGGCAACCCGCCTCCAGCTGACCGAGCGTCGGTTCTCCCAGCAGGGCGACGTCGCCGGCGAGCAGCTCCGGGCGGGCGGCGTCGAGCTCGCGCAGCCCGCTGTGGACGAAGGCGACCTCTTCACGGGCGTAGAACACATAGGTGACGTCGACCGCGGGATCGGTGAGCTCGCGGGCCAGCTCGAGCATCACGGCGAGTCCGCCCTTCATGTCGGTCGAGCCGACCCCGAAGAGTCGATCGCCCTCCAGCCGAGGCTCCGCGTTGCCCTTGGGTGGCACCGTGTCGAGGTGTCCGGCCAGCACCACCCGGGTGGCGCGCTCGAGCCGGGTTCGGGCCACCACGTTGTCGCCCACGCGGTCGACGCTGAGGTGGCCGTGGGCGCGCAGCTCGGTCTCGACGAGGTCGGCCAGCGTGGCCTCCTCGTGGCTGACCGATGGCACGGCGACCAGCGCCGCCGTGCGGGCGAGCAGGTCAGACCCGGAGTTCGCAACGCCGGGAGCGCCCACGGTCAGGTCGCCGCGCCGTGATCGCGCAGGACGTCGTTGAGCTTGGACTTGTCGTGACGCTCGCCGGGGTCGAGGCGCTTGATGACCAACACGCACGGGAGGCCGAACTCGCCCCCGCCGAAGGTGCGTGGCCGGGTGGCCGACACCGCGACGCACCACGACGGCACCTCGCCGCGGGCCAGCTCGGCGCCGGTCTCGGCGTCGATCACCGGGATCGACCCGGTGAGCACGCAGCCTGCACCGAGCACCACGCCGTCGCCCACGCGGGCACCGTCGGCCACGATGCAGCGCGAGCCGATGAGGCAATCGTCGCCCACCATGACCGGACTGGCCTGCGGCGGTTCGAGCACACCGCCGATGCCCACGCCACCCGACAAGTGCACGTTGTCGCCGATCTGGGCACAGGAACCCACGGTGGCCCAGGTGTCGACCATGGTGTTCTTGCCCACCCGGGCGCCGATGTTCACGTAGCTCGGCATCATCACCGCACCTCGGTCGAGGAACGACCCGAATCGGGCCGAGGCGCCAGGCACCACGCGGACGCCCGCCTCGGCGAAGTTCGACTTGAGCGGGATCTTGTCGACGTACTCGAACGGGGCCGCCTCGATGGTGGCCATCGAGGACTGCTTGAAGTAGAGGAGGATGGCCTGCTTGAGCCACTGGTGCACCGTGACCGAGCCGTCGTCGGCGCGTTCGGCCACCCGGGCCTCGCCCCGATCGAGCAGCGTCACCGCTTCGAGGATCGCCTGGTTCGCGGCGGCGTCATCCGCCTTCAGCGTGTCGCGAGCGTCCCAGAGGTCGGTGATGGTTGCAGCAAGGTCGGCCATGGGCGGCGAGGATACCGGAGCGCGGCCGCCGTGCCGGCGTGTCGGTTCGGTCAGAACGAGCCGGGCTTGTCCCAGGTGTCGTTCGACTCCCCCTCGGCCGGTTCGACCGCGGGAGCGGCAGGCGCGACCGGCCCGGTCGGCTCGGCTACGGGCGAAGCGGGCCCGTCACCGACGTCGCCGGAAGGTGCGGGCGGCCAGGGGCCCGGGTCGGCCGGGGGTGGCGTGGCGCCCCCAGGCACGGAGAAGCCCGACGGGGCCGGCGGCGGAGGAACTGGAGCCGCCGGCGGCGAGCTGTCGGTGGGCGCCGCCCAGCCCGGCGTGTACAGCGCTCCGCTCGCCGGGGCTGGCCCGGGAGGCGGCGCGACGAGCGGCGCGGCGTGGTGCCCCGGGATCGGGGGCGCACCGGGAACAGGCGGGGCGTGCGGCGTGAAGGGGGCGGTGGGGATCGGCGCGGCGAACGAGCCTGGAGCACCCGGTGCGGCCGGAACGGGCTGGTACGGCGCGGTGGCCTGTGCCTTCTTCGCCTTGCCGCGGCGGACCAGGGTCACGATGAGCAGGGTCAGCGCGATCAGGAAGCAGACGGCGCCGAGGACGATCGAACCGACGATGCCCACGATGGCGCCTTCGAACAGCGGACGACCGATGGCGACCGCGGTCGATGACGACGACGGCTCGCCGAACACCTCGATGTCGTAGACACCGGCCACGTCGGCGTCGAATCGGGCGAACGACCGACCTTCGTGCCCGCCGATGTCGTAGTTGGAGCTGATGTTGGTGTCGTAGTCGAGGATCACCAGATCGCCGGTCGGGTCATAGACGTCGATCGACGGGTCGCGCTCGAAGGTGCCGAGGCTGTTGATGTTGGGACCTTCGTGGTACAGGACCCACTCGCCGGTCCCGATCTCGACGCTCATCGCTCCTGGGATGGCGGTGCGAGCGAAGTCGTTGGGGGCGTTGACCGCGCCCACGATCGCGATGACGAACCACACGAGCGCGGCGCCGCACCCGAGGAGGAAGACCGCGAGAGCGATCCAGTACCCGGCGGTGCCCACCTTCTTCGGGGTCGTGGCCGAGATCGCCGACTGCGGATGAGGAGCGGGCGGGACGGTGCTCATACCGTCATTGTTACCCCGCCACGAGGCGCGAGCGGAGGAGTTCGAGCTGATCGTCGGGTCGGACCATGGCGAGGCGTACGTGCGACGCGCCCGCCGGACCATAGAACTCACCGGGACTGACGAGCGCCCCGCCCTGCTCGGCGAGCCGCGTCGCGAGGCCCCACGCATCTCCGTCGGGTGCTTCGACCCACAGGTAGAACGCTCCGGCGGGCAGGTCCACGTCGAGGCCGATGCCGCGCAGGATGGCGGCACAGCGCTCGAGCCGTTCGAGGTAGCGCGCCCGTTGGAGCTCGACGTGCTCGTCGTCGGCGAAGGCCGCCACCGCTGCGGCCTGAACCGGGCCGGGCACCATGAGTCCGGCGTGCTTACGCACCTCGGACAAGAAGTGCACGAGGTCGGCGTCGCCGGCGTAGAAGCCCGCACGGGCCCCCGCGAGGTTCGATCGCTTCGACAGGGAATGGACCGCGAGCACACCCTCGGAGCCGTGTTCGAGGATCGTGCGGGGACGTCCCGACCACGTGAACTCGACATAGCACTCATCGCTCAGGACCGTCACGCCGTGCGTGCGACCCCATTGGGCGGCGGCACCCAGGTCGTCGAGCCCACCGGCCGGGTTACCTGGCGTGTTGACCCACAGGCACAGCGCTCGGGCGACGTCGTCGGGTGCGACGGTCGTGAGGTCGATGCGGAAGTGCTCGTCGACGTCGACCGCAACGGCGCGCAGGCCGGCGAGGGTCGCGCCCATGGCGTAGGACGGGTAGCTCACCGCGGGGTACAGCACGGTGTCGCGATCGGGGCTCCGCAGGTGCAACCAGTGGGGCACCCCGACGACGAGCTCCTTCGTGCCGACACAGGCGGCGAGGGAGGTGGGGGCGATGTCGACGCCGAGTCGGCGGTGCAACCAGCCGGCCGCTCCTTCGCGAAAGGCCAGAGTGCCGATCGACGGTGGATACCCCCGTTCGGTTCCCGAGCCTGCCATGGCCTCGATGACCGCGGCGGGCGCAGGATCGGTCGGCGTGCCCACCGACAGGTCGACGACTCCGCCCTCGTGGCGCGCCGCGATCTCGGCCAGGCCGGACAACCGGTCGTAGGGATAGGGGGGAAGCTCGAAGGTCATCGTCGAAAGGTCCGGCTCGGGGATCGACGTCCGCGGTCGCGAACGGGCATCAGCCTCGCGCGGGCACGGCTGCGCAGCCGAGTCAGGCCCCGGCCGACGACGAGAACTCCCGCAGACGACCGGCGGCATCGTCGTCGAGGCGCACCTGCACGACCATCCCCGCGTCGGTTGCCTGCTCGGACAGCACCTCACCCTCACGGTGCAGCGCGGCGAGCACGTCGCCCCGGTCGTAGGGGATGCACAGCTCCTCGGTCGTCGTGCGCGCCCGGAGGTGCTCGCTGATCGCCTGCAGCAGGTCGTCGATGCCGTCGCCGGTGCGGGCGCTGACGACCACCGATCCCCGGTGACCGCCGGCAAGACGCTCGGCCGCGGGTCGATCGAGGTCGGCCTTGTTGACGACGAGCAGTTGGGGGACCTCGCCGGCGCCGATCTCGGCGAGCACGTCGTCGACGGCGTGGATGTCGGCCACGGGGTTCGGTCCCGATCCGTCGACCACGTGCACGAGCAGCTCGGCGTCGATGGCGACTTCGAGTGTGGTCTTGAACGCCTCGACCAGCTGGTGCGGGAGCTTGGTGATGAACCCGACGGTGTCGGACAGCAGCACGGTCTCTCCGCCGGGGAGGTGCAACCGACGGGTGGCGGCGTCGAGCGTGGCGAAGAGGCGGTCTTCGACCAGGACCCCGGCATCGGTGAGGCAGTTGAGCAACGTCGACTTCCCGGCGTTGGTGTAGCCCACGATCGTGACGAGGTGCAGGCGCGACCGACGCCGGGCCTTGGCCTGGTTGTCGCGCACCTTGCCCACCTCGCGAAGGTCGGCTTCGAGCTTGTGCACCCGACGCTGCAGACGGCGTCGGTCGATCTCGAGCTTGGTCTCGCCGGGACCACGAGTGCCGATGATGCCGCCGCCCTGCAGACCGCCGGCCTGTTGGCTGAGCGATGATCCTCGGCCTCGCAGGCGTGGCGCGAGGTAGCGGAGCTGGGCCAGCTCGACCTGAGCCTTGCCCTCCACGCTGCTGGCGTTCTGGGCGAAGATGTCGAGGATCACGGCGGTGCGGTCGATGGCGGTTCGGCCGAGCGCCTTCTCCAGGTTGCGCTGCTGGGCGGGGGTGAGCTCGTCGTCGAACACGACGGTGTCGACGTCGTGGGCGACGCACACCTCCTTCAGCTCGGCGACCTTGCCGCTGCCGAGGTAGGTCGCCGAGTCGGGACTCCCCCGGTGCTGGGTGATGCGATCGACCACATCGGCGCCTGCGGTGTCGACGAGCAGGGCGAGCTCGTCGAGCGAGCGCTCGGTCTGCTCGTCGGTGTGGGGCGCCAGGGTGACCCCGACGAGCACGATGCGCTCACGGAAGGTGCGGTCGATGAGGCCGTCAGACGTCGCGCCGAAGTCACCGAAGGCACCACGGTGGCTCTCGCCGTCGGCAGAGGTAGCGCCGTTGGCGGACGTAGCGCCGTCGGCCAGGTCGCCGCGGTCGGCCAAGGCGGAAGCGTCGAGCTCGCCGTTCGCGACGGCGGCGGATTCGCCGGAGTCGGCGGCACCGGAGGCGGCACCGGGCCGCTCCAGGTCCGTCTGGGCGGAGGGCTCTGGCGGCTCCGGGGTCCCTTCTGGCATCAAGCGACCTCGATCGTGCCGACGTGTTGGGCTGGTCCGATCAGGGTGATCTCATGGGACGGCTCCAGCGCACCGGGGGCGAGCTCGGCGGCGGTGACATCGCTTGGCAACAGCACCTCGGCCGAGCCACCGGGCATGTCGACACGCACCCGGTCGCCGACCAGACCCCAGCGGTGGGCGACGTGAGCCGACGCGCAGGCGCCGGTGCCACACGCCTGGGTGATGCCCGCTCCCCGCTCCCACACCGCGAGCTCAAGGACGTCGGTGTCGGTGACGGCGATGAACTCGACGTTCACGCCATCGGGGAACTGGGACTCGAGCCATGCGCCTTCGCTGGCCAGGTCGATGGTGGACGGCTCGTCCACCAGGACCACGAGGTGCGGGTTGCCGACGTCGACCGTGTCGAACCGACCGTCGATCGCCTCGGCCAGCGGGGTGGGAACGACGGGACCAGGTCGGGCCTCGCCCATGGTGACGCTCACGGTCGCCTGGCGATCGTCGGCGTCCTGGCGTACCTCGGCCACCCGGACGCCGGCGTCGGTGAGGATGTGGAACGTGACATCGACTGCTTCGCGCGCCGCTGCCAGCGCCTGCGCGAGGCACCGGATGCCGTTGCCGCTCATCTCGGCCCGGCTGCCATCCGCGTTGAACAAGACCATGACCACGTCGATGCCCTGGTGATCGGGGTTGTTCGGATCGGGAGCCTGACCGTGGATCAGGCCGTCGGCGCCGATGCCGGTGCGTCGGTCGCACAGCCGGACGGCGTCGTCGGGGGTTGTGGCGAGCTCGGGTCCGTTCACCTCGTCGAGCGTGACCAGGAAGTCGTTGGCCAGACCGTGGTGCTTGGTGAGTTGCACGGATGGTGCTCGCTTTCGTTGTTCGCTGGTGGTTGCGCTGCGCAGAGGAAGCCCGGTCAGCCTTGCAGGTGGGCCAGGGCGTCGACGACCGGATTGCTTCCGGCGCCCGCTTCGATCCAGGTAATCCGCGGATCGCGCCGAAACCAACGCTCTTGACGACGGGCGAACTGGCGGGTCCGCAGCACGGCGGTGTCGAGGGCGTCGTCGAGGGCAACGTCGCCGGCGACGTGTTCGGCCAGCTCCTTGTAGCCGAGTGCCTGCGATGCGGTCTTCGACAGCGGCTTCGGCAGCTCGGTCAAGGCCCGGACCTCGCCGAGGAACCCGGCATCGAGCTGGCGGCGGTAGCGCGCCTCGATGCGCTGGTCGAGCTCGGGTCGGTCGACGCGCAATCCGATGAGCTCGACCGAAGAGGGCGGGTACCGGTCGAGCCCCGGACCGTAGGACGAGAACGGCCGACCAGAACCCATGGTCACCTCGAGCGCGCGCACCACCCGGCGACGGTTCGTAGGCTCCATGCGTGCCGCGGCGGTGGGATCGAGGTCGGTGAGCCGACGGTGCAGCTCGATCGTGTCGGCCTGCGCGTCGAGCTGGGCGCGGACGTCGGGGAACTGGCCCGGGATGTCGATGTCGTCGACGACCGCTTGGAGGTAGAGCCCGGTCCCGCCCACGAGCAGCGCTCGGTGGCACCGAGCTTCGATCGCGGCCACCACCTCCCGGTAGGCGGCCTGGAACTGGGCGATCGAGTAGTCCTCCCAGGGCTCGACCAGGTCGATCAGGTGGTGGGGTACCTCAGCCTGCTCGGCGGGGCTGGGCTTGGCGGTGCCGATGTCCATCCCCCGGTACACCTGCATGGAGTCGATCGACACGAGCTCGATCGACGGGTCCCGACGGGCGAGATCGAGGGCGAGCGCCGACTTGCCCGAGGCCGTGGCCCCGACGATGGCGAGGTGCGGTCCCGCGACGGAGGTGCGACCCAACGGATCGTGCGCTCAGCCCGCCACGACGGGGATGCGGGTGCGATGTCGGGGCTTGGCCGTGACCTCGACGAGGTCGCCCCGCAGGAAGTGCGGTGCCGCGCTGGTGATGCGCACGTCGGCGAAGGTGCCCGGCCGCAACGTGTCGGCCGAGACGAAGTGGACCAGCTTGTTCTGCGTGGTCCGACCGGTGGTGACGGCGGCATCGCGACGGCTCGGACCCTCGACCACGACCTCTTCGATGGTGTCGACCCGAGCCTCGTGCTTGGCCAGTGCCGAGCGCTCGATGACCACGCGGAGCCGGTCGAACCGTTCGGCGATGACCTCAGGGTCGACGAAGTCGGCTTGCATGTCGGCCGCTTCGGTCCCTTCGCGCGGCGAGAAGATGAAGGTGTACGCGCTGTCGTACTGCGCCTCGGCGGCCACCTCGAGGGTGCGCTCGAAGTCGGCGTCGGTCTCACCGGGGAACCCGACGATCAGATCGGTGGTGACGGCCAGGTCGGGCACGGCAGCCCGGGCGCCAGCAAGCTTGTCGAGGTAGCGCTCGGCCTTGTAGCCCCGGTGCATGCGGGCCAGCACCTTGTTGCTGCCCGCCTGCAGGGGCAGGTGAAGGTGGTTGCACACCTCCGGGTACGCGGCCATCGCCTCGATGGTCTCGGGGCGCAGGTCCTTGGGATGCGGGCTCGTGAAGCGCACACGCCGGATGCCGTCGACCTGGGAGACCGCGCCAAGCAGCTGGGCGAACAGCGGACCGCGCTTGGTGATGTCGCGCCCGTAGGAGTTCACGTTCTGACCGAGCAGGGTGATCTCGACGACGCCGTCGGCGGCGAGCGCCTCGGCCTCGGCGACGAGCTCGTCGAGCGGTCGGCTGATCTCCTTGCCCCGCACCGATGGGACGATGCAGAAGGCGCAGCTGTTGTCGCACCCGATCTGGATGGTCATCCAGGCGGCGAAGTCCACCTCGCGCTTGACCGGCAGCGACGACGGGAACGCTTCGGCGTCGTCGAGGGCCTGGTCCCAGATCTCGGTGACCGTCCGGCCCGTCTCGCGCGACTGGTGGAGCAGGTCGACGGCGCGGTGCACGTTGTGGGTGCCAAAGACCACATCGACGTGTCCGGCCCGCTCGGCGATGCGGTCGCGGTCCTTCTGGGCCAGGCAGCCGCCGACGACGATCTCGAGCTCGGGCTTGCCGTCGGCGACGCGCTGCTGCTTGACCGCCTTGAGGTGGCCGAGCATGCCGTAGAGCTTGTTGTCGGCGTTCTCGCGGATGCAGCACGTGTTGAGGACGATGACGTCGGCGTCGTCGAGGTCATCGGTGGCCGACATGCCATCGGCCTCGAGGAGCCCCGAGATGCGCTCCGAGTCATGTTCGTTCATCTGGCACCCGAAGGTGCGCACGACGTACTGCTTGGTCACGGCCCCAAGGTTAGGTGACCGGCCCCAGATGACCCCATCGGGGTTCGTGCTCGCATCGGGGATTCGTGGTCGCCGCCTGGGCCACCATGGGCCGGGCACGCCAGCTGACCGCCGGCCGAGGAGGCAGCAGCGGTCAGCTTTGAGGGGCGCTCGGGGAAGGCAAGACCCGATGTGCAGGACTCCGCCCGCAGATGTGGTGGAGGACCGACCCGAACGAGG
>CAZALT010000098.1:0-5054 GCA_964485515.1 uncultured Rhabdothermincola sp.
CGGTCGTGTCGACGAGGACCGTCGAACCACCGGGGCCGCCGGGGCCGCCGGGGCCACCGGGGCCGCCGGGGCCGCCGACCTCGACCAGGAGGCGGCGCGCCGTCGGACGGCAGTCGACGCGGTGGTACGGGTTCGGCGGGTAGTGGACGAGCAGGCGTCCTTCCTCGTACCAGGCATCGACCGCGTCCCACGCAACGGTCACGTAGCCCGGTGCCTCGACGACGGGCTTGGTGGCCTCGGCCAACGCCGGGGGAAGCCCCACGACGTCGTCGATGAGGAACGCGTAGCTGAGCGCGTGGCCCGCCCGGTGCACCATGAGCGCCAGCTCGGTGTCGATCACCACGTCGTCGCCGACGAGCGCCTGGACCCGGCGGGGATGCGGCTCGATGAACACGCTGTCGGGAGCGATCGGGGGCACGAAGCGACCGAGCGGATCGTTGCTGAGCGGCCCGCGGCCGGCGCTGAGCGTCACAACGTGGTCCGCTCGTCGACGACCTGATCGGGGTTGGCGAAGGCCCGGACCATGCAGTCGGTCGTGAACGACGCGAGCGGTGCACCGGCCTCGGTGAGCACCCGACAGCTCGAGTGCGTCATGCCGTCGCCCGCGAACGTGGAGCGGTGGTGGTAGTGCATCCACCGGTCGGCGCGGATGTCGGCGTGGATCGACATCGAGATGGCGTTGACCGCGGTCGACAGCGTGCGGTGGGCCTGCCACTGGCCGATGCCGGCATGCGGGCGCATCGCCGCGGCGATCGACATGTGGCCCATGAACTGCGTGAGCAGCGCGGCGTGGAGGGCCTGGTCTTCGGGGACCTCGCGGAAGCGGACCCACGCCGAGAGCTCGGGTGGACCGACGGGGGCGTCGGGATCGCCCGTGTAGGCGTCGTCGACCATGCGCAGGTCGCGGCCCGTGACCGACATGTCGTAGGGGACGGCGCCGTACGGCCCGACGACGTCGGGCGGGGGGTCGGCGTGCTCGATCACGGCGGCAGCCATGACGTCGAGCTGCACGGTGCCGGCCGCGCAGATGCGTCCGTCCTGCACGGCGCGCGCTCCGAACGACGAGAAGGTGCGACCCGCGGCGATCTCGTCGAGCTCGATCGACAACGGCCGGCGCGGATCGGCGGCTCGGGGGAAGACCATCGACGCGGAGACGACCCTGCGGTCTGGTGCTTGTCGGGTCGCGGCGACCAGGGCCTGGGCCAGCATCTGGCTGCCCTCGACCACGGGTCGCTTCCAGTCGTCTCGGGCTTCGCTGACGTAGCGGATGATGCCGTCGTCGTCTCGGACCTCGGGCTGCATGTCGAGCACGGCGATCAGGTCGGCCGCGTCGCCCCAGACGGGGAACGCCTTGATGGTCGTGTCGGGGTGCTCGTCGATCGACGGGTCGGCCGGATCGACCAGGTCGATGGGGCCGTCGACCAGGACGAGCTCGACCTGGTCGCCGTCGAAGGCGACGAAGTCGGACAGCGGTCCCTCGCCGGGCCACCAGGCCTTGTCGTCGAGCGAGCCGAGCACTTCGGCGTCGACATCGACGCGGGGGAACCACAACACCGGTTCCTCGCCGGGCCGGTCCTCTCGGACCGCCGCGGTGGATCGAGCCACGCGCCGCCCGGCGGCGGTGGCCTGGGCGGGGTAGGGCACGGGTTCGCGTCGGGGCGTCGCCATCGCGGTCAGGGTATCGGTTGCCCTGCGCGCCGTTCGATCCTGACGTCGACGTCGATCTGGAGGCCGACCGCTACGGTGGCGACGACGCAGGGCGGGCCGTTGCTCCGCCCCGTGCCGGCCATCGGGTTGAGGAGACACACCATGTTCAAGTCGGTAGCCCTCGTCGGCAAGGAGCTCGTCCGCGTCGGTTCGGATCGTGTGCGCCCCGGCGGGTCGACCTTGCCCGACCGCGGGCAGGGGCTCACCCCGGAGTTCATCGAGGTGGCCACGGGCCAGGCGCCCGGCACGGTCCGTTCCGTGCGGGTGCTCGACGAGAACCACGGTACGGCGGGGCGGGTCCGCATCGCCGTGGATGCTCCCGGTGGCGAGCTGCCCGAGACGTTGTTCGTCAAGGTCTCGCCGCGCAACACGACGCAGCGCCTCATGATGAACCTGTTCGACCTGGGCGAGCGCGAGGCCCTCTTCTACCGGACGATCGCGCCGGAGGCGCCGCTGCGGATCCCGCGCTGCTACGCCGTGCAGATCGATCGGGGGAGGGGGCGCAACGTCATCATCCTGGAGGATCTGGCCGCGGCGAACTTCCGCGACATCCGTCATCCGGCGTCGGCCGAGGAAGCGGGTGCCGTCGTCGAGGCACTGGCCGACCTCCACGCCGCTTACTGGCAGTCGCCTCGACTCGACGGAGACCTGTCGGTCCTGCAGGCCCGAGATCCAGCAGCCGAGAAGCTCGGCAATCTGTTCGTCGGCAAAGTTCTGGGAAACCTCAAGGGCCACAACGCGGAGCTGATCCCTGAGGATCTCGGGCAGAAGGGGCGCATCGCCTTCGAGCGTCGTGGCGAGATCGATGCGCTGTGGGCCCGTGGCGAGCGCACCGTCTGCCATGGTGACACGCACTTCGGCAACCTGTTCTTCGAAGGCGACCGCCCCGGGTTCCTCGACTGGCAGGCCGTGATGGTCGGCCCGCCGCTGCGCGACATCAGCTACTTCCTCATCGCCTCGACCGACAGCGAGGTGCTCGCGGTGAACGAGCGCGATCTCGTCGCTCGCTACGTCGCCCGGCTGTCCGAGCGCGGCATCGAGCTCGACGGTGAGGACGCGTGGAACCTGTACCGGGCGACGGCGGTCGAGATCTACGTCGCCGCGGTCGTCACCGCCGGAACGTCGGATCGCATGCAGCCGCCGGAGATCTCGCGGGTCGGGGTGCAGCGGGTCGTGGCGGCAACCCAGCGTCTGGAGACCTTCGATGTGCTCGAGGCCATGCTCGACGCCACTCCGATCTGACCGCAGATCTGACGGCAGCCCCAGTCTTCGTTCTAATCTTGACGTCAATGTCAGAACCGGCCTGACGGAATTGCGGCTGGATCTGTCCCGGACTCGGCCGCAGTCCTGATCCCGATCGCAACCAGCAAGAGGTCAGCCATGGAACTCGGATTCAGCACGATCGGCTACGGGGTCGACCCCGACGACCTCAAAGCGCTGGGCCGGCGCCTCGAAGCATCGGGCTACGACTCGGTGTGGACCGCCGAAGCCTGGGGTTCCGATGCCGTCACGCCGCTTGCCTTCCTCGCCGCCACGACCACGAACCTCAAGCTCGGCACCGCCATCGCCCAGGTGTGGGGCCGCACCGCCGGGACCACCGCCATGACCGCGCTCACCCTGCAGCAGCTGTCGAAGGGCCGCCTCCAGCTCGGGCTCGGGGTCTCCGGGCCCCAGGTCGTCGAAGGCTGGCACGGCGTCGCGTACCGTCGCCCGCTGGCGTTCACCCGCGACTACATCGCCATCCTCCGCCAGGCTCTGGCCGCCGACCAGAAGGTGGCCTACGAGGGTTCCGAGCTGACCGTGCCCTACGCCGGCGACGACGCCACCGGCCAGGGCCGGGCGTTGCGCTCGGGCCAACCGGGCGCGCCCGACACGCCCATCTACCTCGCCGCCCTCGGCCCGAAGAACACCGCGCTCGCCGTCGAGGTCGCCGACGGGATCCTGCCGTACCTGTGGAGCCCGGTGAATTGGAAGCACGCCTGGGGCGACTCCCTCGCTGCAGCCAAGCCCGGCTTCCGGGTGGCGCCCACCGTCGTCGCTGCGCTGGGCGACGACCTCGCGGCCTGCCGCGATCAGGTGCGCCCCCGCATCGGGTTCCACATCGGGGGCATGGGATCGAAGAAGACCAACTTCTACAAGTCGCTCGTCGAGCGGTACGGCTACGAGGAAGAGGCCCAGAAGATCCAGGACCTGTTCCTCGGAGGCGACCGGGCCGGCGCCATCGCGGCCACGAGCGATCAGCTGGTCGATGAGCTTGCGCTGGTCGGGCCGAAGGAGCACATCGCCGACCAGCTCGCCGCATGGCGCGAGGGCCCGATCACGACGGTGATCGTCGAACCGACGAGCGCCGACGCCGTCGAGCCCATCGCCGAGATCTGGGCTTCGCTCTGATCACGACCGGTCGGGTGCTCCAGGTGCCCGATCGTGAATGCCCCGCCCCGTAGTCTGAACCAGAGTTGCACGAGGAGATCACGAGCTCGGATGCCCAAGACCCAAGCCGGCAAACCTGATTCAGGCACGACCGAGCCGGAACCATCGACCGCCGGGCCACGCTCGCGCAAGGGGGCAGAGACGCGAGCTCGTCTGCTCGAAGCCGCCAAGGAGGTCTTCGAGACGACGGGGTTCCTCGACGCTCGCATCTCCGACATCGCCAAGCAGGCCGGGTTGTCGCACGGATCCTTCTACCACTACTTCGATTCGAAGGAGCAGGTGTTCCGCGAGGTCGCCGAGGCCCAGGAAGAAGCGCTCACCGCTCCGGTCCCGACCAGCCCGACAGGAGATCCGGCCTCGCCCGCTGGGGACCCGGCCGAGCTGTCGGAGTTCGGGCGGTTGCTGCGCGCCAACCGCCTGTACCTCGAGCGCTACCGCGACAACGGCCGCATCATGGGCGTGATCGAAGAGGTGTCGCGCTACGACCCGCACGTGAGCGAGGCGCGCATGAAGCGCCAGAAGCACTTCGCCGACCGCGCCGAGCGCTCCATCCGTCGATCCCAGGCCGCGGGCACCGCCGACCAGACCCTCGATCCCGAGATCGCCGCCGTCGCCCTCGGTTCCATGGTCGCCCGCTTCGCCGAGCTGTGGCTCATCGAGCACTGGGCCGACTACGACCTCGACACCGCGGCCGAGCAGCTCACGCACCTGTGGGCCAACGCCATAGGCATGCCCGTCGACGACTGACCGTCGACGACTGACCGTCGATCCAGGGCGCGTGCGGTGTCCGGACCACCGACGGGCCCACGAGGGGCCGGTTGACGGCGCGTGGCAGCGTCGACAGAATCTGAATATTGACGCCGGAGTCAACTTTTGCGATCGAGTGATCGCCTCGAGCGAGAGCAGCCTGTGAACGT
>CAZALT010000098.1:5154-11171 GCA_964485515.1 uncultured Rhabdothermincola sp.
GGAGTCAACTTTTGCGATCGAGTGATCGCCTCGAGCGAGAGCAGCCTGTGAACGTCGAACAAGCCGTACGAACGTCGGTCACCCGCGAGGACATCCGGCAGTTCCGCGAGGCCGTCGCCGGTGTGCTCGGCACGACCGACCGCGACGTCCTGCCCCAGCCCGATGCCGGGTGGCGCCACACGTGGTCGGGACTCGCCGAGCTCGGCATCACCGCACTCTGCGTTCCCGAGCACCTCGGCGGTTCGGGCTTCGAGACCGAGGTCGCGGTCGCGGCGGCGATGGAGCTGGGCGGCGGGTTGCACGGCGCCCCGTACGCCGGTCTCGTCGCCAGCGCTCGAGCGCTCGCCGGGGGCGCGGTGGCCGATGATCGCGCCGTCATCGATCTGCTGGACGGGGTCCTCGCCGGCGAGAGGATCTGTGCCTTCGCTCGACTCGACCCGGCGGGCGAGGTGGCCCGATCGGTCGACGGCGCCGACGTCGCCGATGTCCTCGTCGTCGAGCGTGTCGACGGCGACCTCGTCCTGCTGTCCGACCCGTCGGCATGGACCACGACCGGACTCCCGCGCGACTTCGACGTCACCCGTACGTGCTCCGATGTGGCGGTCGACCTCTCGGGAGGTCGCTCGCTCGGCGCGGACGGCACCGTCGGTCTGCTGTTCGGCCTGCTCATCGCGGCCGACGCAGTCGGTGGCGCCCAGCGCGCCCTCGCTCGTACCGTCGACTACGTCAAGGAGCGCGTCGCCTTCGGCAGGCCCATCGGCGGGTTCCAGGCCGTGCAGCACCGCCTCGCCGACCACGCCGTCCAGCTCCGGGGACTCGACCTGCTCCTCGCCGAGGCGGCGACCGCCATCGGCGACGGCGACCCGTCGGCTCGCCGGCGCACGCTGCTCGCCGAGGCGGGAGCGAGCTCGGTCGTGCCGAACCTCCTCCACGATCTGGTGCAGCTCACCGGCGGCATCGGCTTCACCTGGGAGTACGGCCTGCACTTCTACGGACGGCGCGCCCACCACGATGCCGCGCTCGGTGCCAACCCCCGACGGGCCCAACAGCTCCTGGCGATCGAGGAGGCCTGGGTCTGATGTCGAGCACGAAAGCAACGCACGACATCGACCAGTTCCGGGCCGAGGTGCGCTCGTTCGTCGAGGCGAACGGCCACCCGATGCGGGGCGAAGGTTTGCGGGTTCCCGTCGACGAAGCGGAGGAGCGCGCCATCCGCACCTGGCTGGCGTCGCTCTACGAAGCCGGCTACCTGGGTGGGGGCTGGCCCGTCGAGTGGGGTGGCCGAGAGGGGCACCGCTCGGTGCACGACCTCGTCGTGATGGAGGAGCTCATCCTGGGCGATGCCTACCGGCCGCTCGACCAGGTCATGCTCGCCGCTCACACGATCCTCACGTTCGGCAGCGACGCGCAGAAGGCCGAGCTGCTCCCCAAGATCCGTGGCGGTGAGCACATCTGGTGCCAGCTGTTCAGCGAGCCCGACGCGGGCAGCGACCTCGCCAACCTCCGCACCAAGGCCGTCCCCGCCTCTCGAGACGGCCAGGACGGGTGGCTCGTCACGGGCCAGAAGATCTGGTGCACCGACGGACAGTGGGCCGACATGGGCACGCTCTTGGCCCGCACCGATCCGGCCGTCGATCGCCACGCCGGCATCACCGCGTTCGTCATCCCCATGGACCTGCCCGGCATCGAGGTGCGACCCATCCGCGAGATGACTGGATACGAGGAGTTCTGCGAGGTCTTCCTCGACGAGGTCTGGGTCGGTCCCAGCCACGTCCTCGGCGCGGTCGACGACGGGTGGCGGGTCATCACCTCGGGTCTCGCCTCCGAGCGGGCCTTCGTCGGAGCCAACTCCATCCAGCTCGACCGCCTGTTCGACGACCTCGTGCTGCTCGCCCGCACGGCGCGCCTGGCCGACGGGACGGCGCCGATGGACCACGAGGACGTCCGCGCCGACCTCGCCGACGCGCTCGTCCGGGTCGAGGCGGTCAAGGCCATCGTGCGCGACACGGTCGATCGGATCCTCGACGACGAGGAGCACCCGAGCGACGGACCGGTGGCCAAGCTGGCCTACACCGAGCTCGACGTCGCGCTCACCGAACAGGCCCTGCGGCTGATCGGTTCATCGGCTTCGATCACCGACGAGGGACGCGACGTCGTCGAGCGCTGGCAGCACAACTTCCTGTGGGGTCGAGCTCTCACCATCTCCGGCGGCGCGTCGGAGATCATGCGTGGTCTCATCGGCCGCCAGCTGCTCGGGTTGCCGCGGTCCTGACCGAACGACCGAACACGACCCGTGCGCACGCGCAAAGATCGACGCCGCACCCCACTCGGTCCCCGACAGCCCAGCCCATCAGGAGAAACCCGTGACCATCGAAGGCGACGTCGCCGACCACCAGGAGATCCGGAACCTGCTGGCGAAGTACTGCCTGCACCTCGACCTCCTCGAGGTGGAGGAGTGGATCGGGCTGTTCACCGAGGACTGCACCTACCGGGTGTACGGCAAGGTCTGGGAAGGTCACGACGGCATCCGTCGCATCGCGGTGGGCGCGCCGAAGGGCCTCCATCTCGGCGGCGTCACCGAGATCGTCTCGATCACCCCCTCCGGTGAGAGCGACGGCACCGGCGATCGCGCCGTGACCCGTCACAACCTGCTCTTCCTCGAGGACGGCAGCCCCGAGCTGCGCCGCTGCCTCTACGAGGACGAGCTCGTCCGCCAGGACGGCTCGTGGCGCTTCGCCCAGCGTCACGTGCGGTTCCTGACCGCCGACGGCATCTCGGATAGACCGGAGCGGTGATTCCCGAGCCGCTGAACGTACCGATGACCATCCCCTCCGTGCTCGCCGCGGCCGTCGCCCGACTCGGTGACCGCGAGGCGGTCGTCGAGGCTGACCGCGTCCTCACGTACGCCGATCTCGATGTCGAGGCTCGCTCCTTCGGTGCCGCCCTCGTCGCCCTCGGCATCGAGCCCGGCGACCGGGTCGCCATCTGGGCGCCGAACAGCACCGACTGGATCGTCGCCTTGTTCGGCCTCGAGCAGGCAGGCGCCACGCTCGTGCCGATCAACACCCGGTTCAAGGGCCACGAAGCCGCCGAGGTCCTCCGCCGCAGCAAGGCCCGCGTCCTGGTGACGGTCACCGACTTCCTCGGCGCCGACTACGCCGCTCTCGTCCGCGGCGCGGGTGTGGATCTGCCCGATCTCGACGTGGTCGTCACCATCGCCGGGCCCGCCACGGGAGATGTCGTGGCATGGGGTGACTTCGTCGCGTCGGGCGGTGACGCGGATCTGGCCGAGCTCGATCGACGGTCCGCGGCGGTCACGGAGTCGGACTTCTCCGACATCCTCTTCACGTCAGGTACGACGGGCACGCCCAAGGGTGTGGTGCAGACCCACGCCGGCACGGTCGGCGTCGCCCGCGACTGGGTGGCCATGACCGGCATCACCGATGCCGACCGCTACCTCATGGTCAACCCGTACTTCCACATGTTCGGGTTCAAGGCGGGCATCCTCGCGTCGGTCGTCGGTGGTTTGACCATGTACCCGGTCACGACCTTCGATCCGAACGCCGTCCTCCAGCAGATAGCCGACTATCGGATATCTGTCCTGCCTGGCCCACCCACGATCTACCAGTCGATCCTCGACCTCAGCGTGGCGAGCGACCTCGATCTGACCAGCCTGCGCGTCGCGGTCACCGGCGCGGCCGAGATCCCCGTCGTGCTCATGCAGCGCGTGATGGAGGACATGCCGTTCGAGGTCGTCCTCGTCGGCTACGGCCTGTCGGAGTGCGGCACCGTCACCGGCACCGCCATCGACGACCCACCCGAAGCGCACGCCACCACGGTCGGCAAGGTCCGGCCCGGCTTCGAGATCCGCCTCGTCGACGGCGACGACGAGGACGTGCCCGACGGCGAGGCCGGCGAGGTGCTGACCCGCGGCTCGACCGTGATGTCGCACTACCTCGACGACCCCGAGGCCACCGCCGAGGCGTTCACCGCCGACGGCTGGTTCCGCACCGGCGACATCGGCCAGATCGACGACGACGGTCGTCTGCGCATCGTGGGTCGGGCCAAGGACATGTTCATCGTCGGCGGCTTCAACGCCTACCCCGCCGAGATCGAGAACGCCCTCGTGCGCCACCCCGACATCGCCCAGGCCGCGGTCATCGGCATCCCCGACGAGCGCATGGGCGAAGTAGCGATGGCCTTCGTGGTGTTGGCCCCCGGCTCGACGGTCACGCCCGACGAGATCATCGCCTGGTCACGAGCCGAGATGGCCAACTACAAGGCGCCCCGCCGGGTCGAGATCCTCGACGAGCTCCCGGTCAACGCCACGGGCAAGGTCGAGAAGCTCGTGCTGAAGGAACGCGCCGGCACCAGTCGGCGATGACCCAGTCACGGTCCTCAGACGTCCAGCGGATTGGCGACGTGCATCCCTTGTCGACTCGCTGCCTCGCAAAGCGCCGTGTCGGCACTGGTGAGGATGTCTGCTCCGACGGTGAGTGCTGCTGCGAGATGGACTGCGTCGTAGCTGCGTAGTGCCTCGTCCTCGGCGAGATCGGCCGCTTCGGCGATCAGCTGCTCGGTCATCTCCACGACGGCGATTCCGTCGACGAGGCCAGCCAGGTCCCGCTTCGCCGTTCGGTGTTGTGCTGGAGTCAGCCTCGAGCCTCGTTCGGCCGCGGCCAGCGCGGCTCGGGCCTCGACGACGATGACCGCCGCCGAGCTGAGTACGTCAGCGGTGTCCCAGATGAGCGCAGTCTCGTCCGAGCCGTCCTCCTCGATCAGGAGCTTGAGGATGGATGAGGTGTCGACGTAGGTGATCACCGCCGCTGTTCGGCGACGAGGTCGCTGACCGATCCGCTCGGCACGATCCGTCGGGCCGGGCGACGACGGCCCGACGACTTCGGTGGTCGGACCGCGCCAGCCGCGATCAGGTCAGCCATGCGGGTGTCCTCGTGATCCACGGCGGAGAGGCGGGCGATGGGCTTGCCGCGGTCGGTGACGATGAGATCCGCACCGGCCTGAACGCGCGCGAGGTACTTGCTGAGGTGGTTCTTCAGCTCGCGAACGCCGACCTCATCGTTCGATGTGGCTACAACCATGCCTTGAGTGTAGCTACATGGCGTGGAGGGGCGTCACCTGTCTTCTCGGAGCTCCGAGATGACCTCGGCGAAGCGCTCCAGGGTCGCGGGTGGTGCGAAGTCGGCGAACCAGATGTAGAAGCGCTCGATGCCGCGCTCCCGCAATCCGGCGAAGTGGTCAGCCAGCTCACCGACCGAGCCGATGGCCATGAAGCGTCCCAGTCCCTGGGGCGGGAAGCGCTTCATCGCCGTCGTCGTGATGGCCTCTCGCTGCGACTCGTCGGGTACGAGGGCCACCATCGTCTGCACGGACACCCGTGCGTCGCCCGCGCTGGCGCGGCGTTCGTCGAGGCGGTCGAGCTCGTGGACCGGGACGTTCCACCAGTCGGCGTGGCGGGCCACGAGCTGGAGGGTCTTGGGTCCGACCCCGCCGATGGTGATCGGGATCGCAACGCTGGGCACCGGGCGCTGCTGGGCGCCGACCAGCGTGAAGTGCTCGCCTTCGTGGTCCACGACCTCGCCGCTCCACAGCCCGGTGATGATCTCGAGCGACTCGGCGAACCGGGCGACGCGGTCGCGGGGCACCGCGGAACCCACGCCGAACGTGGCGAACTCCTCGGGCACCGAGCCCCAACCGATGCCGAGATCGAACCGGTCACCCGACGCATGGGCGAGCGACGTGGCCTGGCGGGCCAGCACCGCCGGATGGCGGAACGCGTCGCACAGCACGAGGTGGCCGACCCGCAGCGTCTCGGTCCGGGCGAGGACCCAGCCGGCGATCTCCATCGCCTCCCACATGTCCTGGTCGAACGCGAGTGGTGGGGCGAGGTGGTCCATGAAGGCGATGCCCTCGAAACCGGCGGCCTCGGCGGCCTGCGCCCGCTCGACGATGGCGTCGTGGGTCATGCGCATCTGGGGGAGGAAGAGGTGGAACGACGG
>CAZALT010000098.1:11271-12789 GCA_964485515.1 uncultured Rhabdothermincola sp.
GCAGCACCCGCACGAGCAGCACAACCGGAGCAGTACCGACACACAGGAGGACACCGATGTCCGAGAGCGAGAGCCCCGCCATCCCCGCGCCGACCCCGGAGACCGATCGCCGGCCGCGAACCAACAAGGACTGGTGGCCCGAGCAGGTCGACCTCTCGGTCCTCCACCGCAACTCTCGTCAGAGCGATCCGCTCGACCCGGACTTCGACTACGCCACCGCGTTCGCAGAGCTCGACGTCGAGGCGCTCAAAGCCGATGTCGTCGCCCTCATGACCGACTCGCAGGACTGGTGGCCGGCCGACTTCGGTCACTACGGCGGGCTGTTCATCCGCATGAGCTGGCACGCAGCGGGCACCTACCGCATCTCGGACGGTCGCGGCGGTGGTGGTGAGGGCGCCCAGCGCTTCGCCCCGCTCAACAGCTGGCCCGACAACGTCAACCTGGACAAGGCCCGTCGTCTGCTGTGGCCGGTCAAGCAGAAGTACGGCCAGAAGATCTCCTGGGCCGACCTGCTCGTGTTCGCCGGCAACTGCGCACTCGAGTCCATGGGGTTCGAGACCTTCGGGTTCGCGTTCGGCCGTCCCGACATCTGGGAGCCCGACGAGATGATGTGGGGGCTCGAGGACGAGTGGCTCGGCGACGAGCGCTACAGCGGCGACCGCGAGCTGTCCGACCCGCTCGGCGCCGTGCAGATGGGCCTCATCTACGTCAACCCGGAGGGCCCGAACGGCGAGCCGAGCGCGCTCAAGGCGGCCATCGACATCCGCGAGACGTTCGGCCGCATGGCGATGAACGACGAGGAGACCGTCGCCCTCATCGCCGGTGGCCACACCTTCGGCAAGACCCACGGTGCCGGTGACGCCGACCTGGTCGGCCCCGAGCCCGAAGGCTGTCCGATCTTCCAGCAGGGCCTCGGCTGGAAGAGCTCGTTCGGCACCGGCAAGGGCGACGACGCGATCAGCAGCGGGCTGGAGGGTACCTGGACACCGACCCCCACCCAGTGGGACAACAGCTTCTTCGAGACGCTGTTCGGCTTCGACTGGGACCTGGTCAAGAGTCCGGCCGGCGCGTGGCAGTGGATCCCCACCGATCCGGCGGCCGCCGAGCTGGTGGTGGGACCGCACGACCCGTCGCGGCGCCGCCCGCCGGTCATGCTCACCACCGACCTCGCGCTGCGGATGGACCCGATCTACGGGCCGATCTCGCGGCGGTTCCTCGAGAACCCCGACGAGTTCGCCGAGGCCTTCGCCAAGGCCTGGTACAAGCTGCTGCACCGCGACATGGGTCCGGTGTCGCGCTACCTGGGTCCGTGGATCCCCGAGGTCCAGCTGTGGCAGGACCCGGTGCCCGCCGTCGAGGGCCCGCTCGTGAGCGATGCCGATGTTGCCGCGCTGAAGGAGAAGGTGCTCGGCTCGGGGCTGTCGGTCTCGCAACTCGTGTCCACCGCGTGGGCGTCGGCCGCGAGCTTCCGCGGCACCGACAAGCGGGGCGGCGCCAACGGTGCCCGCATCCGGCTGG
>CAZALT010000099.1:0-12752 GCA_964485515.1 uncultured Rhabdothermincola sp.
CTGAAGGTCGTCAGACCCACAGGTCGTCTCACCACACGTCTTTGCAGCACCCGTCTTTGCAGCACCCGTCGTCACAGCACCCGGACCTTGCGGGCGACGAACGCCTCGGCCAGACCCGACGGCGCCCGGCACTCCATGCCCCGCAGTCGCAGCATGCCGCGGAACAGCTCGGGCTCGAACCAGGGCTTGTCGCGCTGGCTGGCGTAGTGCTCGACCAGCAGTTCCACCTTGCGCTCGGCCGCCTCGTCGGACACCGCGACGAACACCGACGGCTGGCCGAGGTCCCCGTCGAACTTGGGGATCTCGTACTCGAGCACCAGGTGGTCGCGAAAGGTGTTCCAGGTGAGCTCGTTCACCACTCGATGGTCCTGGTGCAGGTCGTGGCGGGCGTGGGTGAACACGGCGTCGGGTGTCGGCCGTTCCTTCAGCACCTCGAACGCTCGCTTCACGGCGGCCCCCTCGTAGGGCAAGAAGCTCGCCTCGAAGCGATGGACCTCGACCCACGCACTCGCCACGCCGTCCAGGAAGGCGTCGCAACTCTCCTTCGCCTCGTGCTCACGCTCGGAATCGGACGTGAGCACGACCCAGTCGACCGTCAGGTTCGGGTAGCGCTCGACCAACGACAAGATGGTCGCGCCGCAGCCGATCTCGATGTCGTCGCAGTGCGCGCCGAGGAACAGCACGTGGGGCGCCGGCCCGTCGAGCAGCGGCAGATCGATCACCGCCACACCTCCCACGGACGATCGCCGCTGGCATAGCGCTCGTCGAAGGCCATCTTGTCCTTGAAGGTGTCCATGGCGGACCAGAACCCGTCGTGGCGGTAGCCGTACAAGCTTCCCTGGGCCATCAGGCGGGCGAACGGCTCCTCCACGAGCTCCTCGCCCTGCTCCATGTAGTCGAAGACCTCGGGGCGCAGCACGAAGTACCCGCCGTTGATCCAGACCTCGGACGCGTTCGCCGGGGCCATGTCGACCACCCGGCCCTCCGAGTCCACGTCGACGGCGTGGAACGTCTGGGACGGTCGCACGCTCACGAACGTGGCAACCGCCTGGCTTCGTTCTGCGAAGTCGATCACGGCGGGCATCTGGACGTTCGAGAGCCCATCGGTGTAGTTGGCCAGGAACAGCTCCTCGTCCTCCACGTGCTCGCGCACGGCGCGCAGCCGTTCGCCGACGCAGCTGTTCACACCGGTGTCGATAAACGAGACGTTCCAGTCGTCGATGTCGGTGTGGAACGGCACGATCTCCTTGCCACCCTTGGACATGTGGAAGTCGTTGGACTGGCACTCGTCGTAGTGGAGGAAGTACTCCTTGATCAGGTCGCCCCGGTGCCCCAGGCACAGCACGAAGTCGGTGTGGCCGAAGTGCGCGTAGTACTTCATGAGGTGCCACATGATCGGGCGGGGCCCGACGTTCACCAGCGGCTTGGGGATCGTCTCGGAGTACTCGCGCAGCCGAGTTCCGAGACCTCCGCAGAACAAGACGACCTTCATGATCAGACCTCCTCGAGGCGCGGCAACGGGACGACGATCCGCGCCCCCCAGGCACGGGCGGGCTCGAGCACCTGCACGATCTCGTCCCGCAGGTTCCACGGCATGATCACGATGTCGTCCGGCTGATCCTCGAAGAGGCGTTCGACCGGATGGATCGGGATGCGGCTGCCGGGGCAGAACCGTCCGTGCTTGTACGGGTTGCGGTCCACGGCGTAGCGGATCAGGTCGGGCCCCACCCCGCAGAAGTTGAGCAGCGTGTTGCCCTTGCCGGGCGCGCCGTAGGCCACGACGGTGCGGCCGGCATCGTTGGCTGCGACGAGGTGCTCGAGGAACCTGCGCTTGATCTCCCACACCCTCGCCTCGAAGGCCCGGTACGGCTCGAGCGTGTCGAAGCCGCGGGCGTGCTCCCGGTCGCGTCGGTGCGGAACCCGCTCGCTGACAGGCCAAGGCCCACCGCGATGCTGCGCGAGCACACGGAGCGATCCACCGTGGGTCCACAGCTCCTCGACGTCGAACACCTCGAGGCCATGGCGGGTGAGGATCGCCTCGAAGGACGTGAACGAGAAGTACGAGAAGTGCTCGTGGTAGATCGTGTCGAACAAGGTGTCGTCGAGGAACGGCTCGAGGTGGGGGAACTCCGCGGTGATGACACCGGACGGCGCCAGCACCTTCGGCAGCGCGGACACGAAGTCGTTGATGTCGGGGACCTGGGCGTAGACGTTGTTGCCGGCTATCAGATCGGCTTTCACGCCGTCGCTCGCGAGCTTGTCGGCGAGGATGTTGCCGAAGAACTCGGTGATCGTCGTCACCCCGACCGCTCGTGCGGAGCGAGCCACGTTGCGTGCCGGTTCGATCCCCAAGACGGGGATGCCGGCCTCGACGAACCACCGCAGCAGGTATCCGTCGTTGCTCGCCAGCTCCATGGCCAGGCTGTCCGCGTCCAACCCGAACCGCTCGATCATCTGGGTCGTGTAGCGGCGGGCGTGATCGACGAAGTCGGTCGAGTACGACGAGAAGTAGGCGTACTCCCGGAAGATGTCCTCGGGTGACACGTACTCCTCGAGCTGGCACAGCCAGCACGACTCGCACACCCACGCTTTGAGCGGAAAGGTCGGCTCCATCCGGTTGAGCTCCTCGGCGGAGAGGAAGCTCTCACACGGTGGGTGCGCACCCAGATCGCAGAGGGCGACGGCCAGCGCGGCCCCGCAGCTCCGACAGCGCGGTTCGTCGTGCTGGATCGTCGAGGACCCCGTGTTGCTCGTGTCCAGCATCGCCCGTCTCCCCCGGGCGGTGGTTCGCCGCCCATGAGGACGAGGGTAGGAAGGAGCTCGCGGACCGTCGTCCGGCAACGGGGGGACCCTCCATAGCCCTCGTGACGCACTGCCACCAGATCCAACGGGATCATGACGTTTGCCGCCTCACGGGGTTCACTCGACGAGCAGGGAGCGAACCTCGTCCTCGCTGTCGTCGGAGACGAGCACGACGACCTCGTCGCCGGCGTAGAGCACCGTGTCGCCACGAGGGACGACGACCTTGTCCTGACGCAAGATGGCGACGACCGTGGAGTCGCGAGGGAACCTGAGCTCGACGATCTCCTTGCCGTTGGCCGGCGACGTCTCGGAGAGGGTCACCTCGGAGAGGCGCACCCGACCGCCCTCGAACGAGAGCAACCGCACCATGGAGCCGACCGACAGGGCCTCTTCGACCAACGCCGTGAGCAGATGAGGCGTGGACACCGCGACATCTACACCCCACGCCTCGTCGAACAGCCACTCGTTGGACGGGTTGTTGACCCGGGCCACCACTCGCGGCACGCCGAACTCCTGCTTGGCCAGCAGCGAGATGACCAGGTTGTCCTCGTCGTCACCCGTCACGGCGACCACCACATCGGCCTTGCCCGGCTCGGCGAGGGCGAACTGCGAGACCTCGCAGCCGTCGGCCTCGAGCCACGCCACACCCTGCACCTCGCGCCCCGCCTCGGCCTGCGCGATCCGCTTGGGATCGACCTCGACGATGAGCACCTCGTGCCCGGCCTTGTGCAACTCGCCGGCGATGTACGAGCCGACGTTTCCGCCGCCCGCGACGACCACGCGCATCAGTGCTTCTCCTTGTTCGACACCGCGGCGAGGTGCTGATCGAACCGGTCGAGGCCATCGCCCGCGACCGCGACCCAGAGGATGTCGCCCTCCTGGGCGAAGAGGCTCGCGGAGTAGGCGATGCCCTTGCCCAACCGGGTGATGCCGGTGACCCGGGCCACCCCGTCGATCTCGAGATCGGCGAGCGGTCGGCCAGCCCATGCGGTAGGGACCTGCCGCTCGACCAGGCACAGCTGCGCCGACGGATCGATCCAGGCGACTCCCGCATCGCTCGGCTGGATGTGGCGGAGCACCCGCTCGATCCCCCACGAGACGGTGGCCACGGTGGGGATGCCGACACGTTCGTAGATCGCGGCGCGGCGCTGATCGTAGATGCGGGCCACGACTCGCTCGACCTGGAACGCCTCCTTGGCGACCCGAGCCACGACGATGTTCGAGTTGTCGCCGTTCGTCACCGCCGCCAGCGCCGTGGCCCGCTCGATGCCGGCCTCGATCAGCAGCTCACGATCGAAGCCCACACCCTGGATTCGCTGACCCGCGAATTCGTCGGGCAGACGCCGAAAGGCCTGGGGCTTGCGATCGATGATGGCCACGGTGTGGCCCTGCGAATCCAGGGTGGTGGCGAGCCCGGAACCGACCCGGCCGCATCCCACGACGACGACGTGCACGGTGCACCTCCTGTGCGCCTGCCTCCCCGGCCAGGCGGGAGGGGATCGACGAGCGCGTCGCATCATAGAGCCCGGTCCCGGCGCGTCAGCAAGGTGTCGAACCGTGCGGTGCGAGTGCGACAGACCGCGGTCGCGAACACGTCCGGACCTGCAATTTGTCGCACCATCTCAGCCCTTGCACGGACGCGCCCGAGGCGTAGATTGCGGGGTCCGCGCGATCGCGCCGGCCGTCCTCCGTGGAGTGTCGATGTACTCAGCCGTCAAGCGTTTGATCGTGGGGCCACCGATCGCGAGCAGCGAGGAGGCGCACAACCGCCTCGGACGACCCACCGCGCTCAGCGTCTTCGCCTCCGATGCCATCTCCTCGACGGCCTACGCCACCGAGGAGATCCTCCTCGTGCTCGTCCCGGTCGTGGGCATGGCCGCGCTCAACGACCTCGTGCCGATCTCGATCGTCGTCGGGATCCTGCTGGTCCTCGTCATCACCAGCTACCGCCAGACGATCTTCGCCTACCCGAGCGGCGGCGGGTCCTACATCGTGAGCCGCGAGAACCTGGGCAAGAACGCCGGACTCGTGGCCGGCGCATCGCTCCTCGTCGACTACGTCCTCACCGTTGCGGTGGCGATCTCCGCCGGCATCGCCGCCATGACCTCCGCGTTCCACGGCCTCCAGCCGTACCGCGTCGAGCTGTGCCTCGCTGCCGTCGTCGTCATGATGCTGGCCAACATCCGGGGGACGAAGGAATCCGGGCGCCTGTTCGCCCCGCCGGTGTACATCTACATCGCGAGCCTCCTCACGCTCATCGTCTACGGCCTGTACCGGGTGTACTTCGGTGGGCTCGAGGCCATGCCGGTCAACCAACCCGCCCTTGACGAGCTGGCGCAGAGCCACGGCAACGAGTTCGTCGACGGCATGCCGATGTTCGGCGCTCTCACGGTGCTCATCTTGCTGCGGGCGTTCTCGTCCGGTGCCGTGGCCCTCACCGGCATCGAGTCGATCGCCAACGGAGTACCGGCGTTCCGGCGTCCGGAGAGCAAGAACGCCGCGGCGACCCTGGTGACGATGGGCATCATCCTCGGCACCTTCTTCCTGGGCATCTCACTGCTCGCCAGCCGCCTCAAGCCGACCGTGCTGGAGCCTTCCGATCCCACCTACCAGACGCTGCTTTCGATCATGGCCCGCTACGTCTTCGGCGAGAACGTCTTCTACTTCGTCCTCCAGTTCGCCACGTTCGCCATCCTGGTGCTCGCCGCGAACACCGCGTTCGCCGACTTCCCGCGCGTCTCGTCGATCATCGCCGGCGACGGCTTCCTGCCCCGCCAGCTGGCCAACCGCGGCGACCGCCTCGTGTTCTCCAACGGCATCATCGTGCTGGCCCTCATCGCCGGTGGGCTCATGGTGCTGTTCGGCGGCGACACCAGCGCCCTCATCCCGCTCTACGCGGTGGGTGTGTTCCTGTGCTTCACCCTGTCGCAGGCCGGCATGGTCGTGCACCACACACGCCTCCGCGAGAAGGGCTGGCGCTCACGGCGGGCCATGAACGCGGTCGGTGCGGTGGCGACCTCCGTCGTGCTCAGCGTGGTGGTCATCTCGAAGTTCACGATCGGGGCCTGGATCCCCGTCGTGCTCATCCCGCTCATCATCTGCGTGTTCCTCGCCGTGCATCGCCACTACCAGCGCGTGGCGCAGGCCATCGAGGTTCCGGCCGACTACCGGAGCCGACGCCACCGTCACACGGTCATCGTGCTGGTGGGCAACGTGCACCGCGGCGTGCTCGACGCCATCACCTACGCCCGGTCGCTCGCCCCCGACCGGCTGATGGCGGTGAGCATCGTGCACGACGACGAGCACGAGGACCGGCTGAACCAGCAGTGGGACCGCTTCGACATCCCCGTCGAGCTGCGGACGATCTACTCGCCCTACCGCGAGCTGTCGACGCCCGTGCTCGAGTTCATCGACGAGCTCGACAAGGAGTGGCCCGACGACATCGTCACGGTGGTCATCCCCGAGTTCGTGCTCAAGCACTGGTGGGAGCAGTTGCTCCACAACCAGAGCGCGCTCGTGTTGCGGTCGCGGCTCCGCCTGCGCCCGAACACCGTCGTGACCGCGGTGCCCATCCACATCTACGAACCCGACGAAGAGCACTACTGACCCGTTCTGGCTGGACAGAAACGCCAAATAGACCCGGTCTTCCCAGCCAGTTCGCCGGAGCGGCGCCTCAGCCGGCGGTGAGCGTGGCCTTGTTCTGCATCACGGCGTCGAGGGACTCGTACTCGTCCTCGGTGTCGACCCAGTCTTCGAACTGGATGACGCCGATCTCGCCGAAGCGGTGGCGCAGCCAGCCTCCGTTGGCATCGAGCAGGCCGAGCTTCTTGCAGTTCGGGACGATCTTCGAGAAGAGCAGCACCTGGAACGGGTCGTCGAGGCGATCGCCCCGCATCGTGCCAATGGCCACCTTGGGGTCGACGCCCATCTTCTCCCACACCTCGACGGCGAGCAGCCGGTCGCGCATGCGCAGGGCGGCTTCGAAAGCGAACTCCTGGCGCTCGGCAAGCTCAGCGTCGGATAGCTCGGCGTAGAACTCCTTGAGCGACAAGATGCCGAAGGCGACGTGGCGGGCCTCGTCGGACATGACGTAGCGGAGCAGCTGCTTGAGGAGCGGCTCCTGGGTGGCGGCATGCATGAACCCGAAGGCGGCGAGTGCGAGCCCCTCCACCATGATCTGCATGCCGAGATAGGTCATGTCCCAACGGCTGTCGTCGATGATGTCGTCGAGCAGCAGCCCGAGGTGGGAGTTGAGCGGGTAGTGCCCCGAGCACTTCGTGTCGAGGTAGCGGGCGAAGACCTCGACGTGGCGGGCCTCGTCCATGACCTGGGTCGCCGCGTAGTACTTGGCATCGATCCACGGGACGGTCTCGACGATCTTGGCGGTGCACAGCAGGGCACCCTGCTCGCCGTGCATGAACTGGCTCATCACCCAGTTCTGCTGCTCGACGTGCCACTGGATCCACTCCTTGGATCCCCACTTCGACAGCGGTGAGTCGGCGACCTCGGCCGCGTGCAGGCTCCAGTCGGGCTCGGCGCCAGCCGTGTCGACGGCCATCTTCTCGACGTCGACGTTCGTGTCCCACGGCAGGTCGTTGCCGTTCCACTGCGAGGTCTTGGCCTTCTCGTAGAGCTTATTGAGCGCGGGGCGCGCGCCCTTCTCGTAGTCCCACGTGAAGATCGCCGGGGCGTGGTCCTCGACCGCATGGATGGTCTCGTCGACGTGCGGGTTGTCCAACGCCAGCTCGACGATGGCGTCGAGGTCGTTGGCGTCCTCGCGGTCGATGATCTCTTCGTACGACATGACAACTCCCGGCATCCGATGAGGGGTGACGGCCCGGAGGCGATCGTGGATGTCCTGGACCTCAATGATACAAACATCGGAGTTTGTCGCAAGGGCACGCTCTCACGACCTCGGTAGGCTGACGACATGGCGAACCTCCGGTGGGGCGACCAGGCACCGGCGGGTCCCGACGCCGCGCGGCAACGGATCATCGACGCGGCCGCCACCTGCGTCGACCGGGCCGGACTGACCAAGACGACCGTCGAAGACGTCGCGCGGGCGGCCAAGGTCTCCCGGGCGACCGTGTACCGCTACTTCCGCGACCGCGACGAGCTCATGCTCGACGTCCTGCTCGACGAGCTCGACGAGGCCATGGACCACCCGGTCAGCGACTTCTTCGACCCGCTCGACACTCCCCACGACCTGGCCACGGCCATCGTCGGTGTCGCCACCGCCGTCCTCCGAGCCATCCGTGAGGACCCGAAGCTCCACCACCTCCTCGAACGCGAAGGCCCGGGCGTGTCCGCCACCATCAGCGGCGCATCCCGCGCCCTGTTCACCACGTCGGCCGAGGCCCTGGTCCCCCACCTCACGCTCGCCCGCGAACGCGGCCTCACCCGGAACGAGATCGACGTCTCCGACGCCGCCGAGTGGATCCTCCGGTCGATCCTCTCGCTCCTCATCATCGAGGGACCCGAACCCCACTCGCCCGACGACGAGCAGCGCCTCCTCGAGCAGTTCCTCATCCCGGTCATCGTCGAGCGTTCCGCGTCGCCCGCAGCCCAGCGCGGCTGAAGGATCCAGCGACGTCGAACCCGTGGCCGGATCAGGCCGGCGTGCGTCAGACCGGCGTACGTCAGACCGGCGTACGTCAGACCGGCGTGCGTCAGGTCGACGAGCGCCGACGCAGGGGCGTCGCCCGCTGACCGCCATCGCCCGCCGCGGTTGCGGTCGTTGTCGCGGTCGCGGTCGCGGTCGCGGTCGCGGTCGCGTCGAGCTCGGCGGCGGCCAGGATGAGACCGATGTGCGAGAAGGCCTGGGGGAAGTTGCCCAGCATCCGGCTCTTGTCGACGTCGTACTCCTCCGACAGCAGGCCCAGGTCGTTGGCCAGCCCGACGAGGCGCCGGAACATCGCGTCAGCCTCATCACGGCGACCGAGCAGGATCAGGTTGTCGATCAACCAGAACGTCGTGAGCAGGAACGCACCCTCGCCGGGAGGGAGGCCGTCGACCGTGGTGTCGCCCGAGTCCCCCGTGTCGTCGACCACCAGACCGGCAGAGACCGGGGTGCTCGGCGCTGCGGTTGCCGTGCCGTCGGATCGGACCCCAGGGAGCTCGGCCTGCGTCCGGTAACGACGCACGAAGCCGTCGACCACCAACGACTTCTGGATGGCCTCGACCGTGCCGATGATCCGGGGGTCGGACGGCGGAAGGAAGCCGACGAGGGCCAGCATCAGGCAGCTCGCGTCGAGCTCGGTCGCGCCGTAGTACTGCGTGAACGCACCGACGGCCGGGTTGAAGCCCTGGGTGCAGATGTCGCGGTGGATGTCGTCGCGCAGCGTGTGCCACCCGTCGAGGTCGGCGATCTCGTCGCTGCGGTGGTCGGTCTCGCACAGGCGGATGTAGCGGTCGATCGCCACCCAGGCCATCACCTTCGAGTGCACGAAGTGGCGGCGGGGCCCGCGCACCTCCCAGATCCCGTCATCGGGCTGGGTCCACACCTCACGCACGTGCTCGGCGAGCATCCGGGCGAGCGTGTGCATGTCGGGCGGCAGGTCCTGGCCCAACTGCTCCTGTGTCTGGAGGAACATGTCCATGACCTCGCCGTACACGTCGAGCTGGAACTGCCCGCTCGCCGCGTTGCCCACCCGCACCGGCGCCGAACCTTCATAGCCAGGCAACCACTCCAGCTCGGATTCGGGCAGGCCACGCTCTCCGGCGACGCCGTACATGATCTGCATCTTGTCGGGACTGCCCGCCACCGCCCGGCGGAGCCACTCGCTCCACTCGAGCGCCTCGTCCTCGTAACCGCCGTGGCCGAGAGCGGTGAGGGTGAACGTGGCGTCGCGCAGCCAGCAGTAGCGGTAGTCCCAGTTGCGGACCCCGCCCAACCACTCGGGGAGAGATGTCGTGGCCGCGGCGACGATGCCGCCCGTCGGCGCGTAGGTGAGGGCCTTCAGCGTGATGAACGAACGACGAACCAGCTCGGCGTGCTCGCCTTGGTAGGTGCACCGGCTCGTCCAGTCGACCCACCACGTGCGCGTCGACGCGAACGCGACGAACGGATCGCGGATCAGCGGAGGATCCTGGTGCGACGGGAACCACTGCAACGTGAAGGGGACCTCGTCGCCCTCGTGCACGTCGAAGGAGGCGATGCTGGTGAAGTCCCGGCCTTCGACCTCCACGGGCGCCGAGAGGAACAGGCCGTTCGGTCCGGCCACCGCTGAGAGGCCCCCCGCTTCGCGGCGCACCCAGGGGGTCACCGCGCCGTAGTCGTACCGCACGACCAGCTCCATGCTCATAGCGACGGTGCCCGACCGGCCCTCCACGATCCGCACGATCGATGCCTCGGTCTCGCGCAGGGGCATGAAGTCGATCACGGCGACCGAGCCCGACTCGGTTGTGAACACCGTCTCGAGGATGAGCGTGTCGGCCAGGTACGACCGGGTGATCTCGGTGACGTCGCCAGCAGGACGGATGATCCATCGCCCATGGCCCGGCTCACCGAGCAGCGCGGCGAACGCGGCCGGGCTGTCGAAGCGCGGGGCGCAGAACCAATCGATGGAGCCGTCGCGTCCGACGAGCGCCACCGTCTCCGAATCGCCGATGAGCCCGTAGTCCTCGATGAGCGACGCCACGACCGCAGCGTTGCACAGTCCAGGTCGCGTTCGGAACCCTCACGTCGATGGCCGGTCGAAGGCAGGCCGCTGCTACACAGAGAGGGCGCCGATCTGCGTCGATGCTGGCCGGCGAGCGACCCCTGCAGCCGGAGCACCCGTGACCGAGACACCCGACCCCCTGACACCTCATCCCCTGACGTCCGATCCCACGGCACCCAGGCCCCAGCCACCGGGCAAGACCATCGCCGACGAGGACCGGGAGCGGCTGGGCGGGTTCGTGCTCGACCTCGAGCTGCGACGTCTTCGCGCACCGGAGGACCAGCTCGTCTTCGAGCTCGACAACATGCCCTATCGCTCGAACTCGAGCGGTCTGCTCCACGGCGGCATGATCGCCACGCTCATCGACTGCACCGCGGGACTTCTCGCCTACGAGGGCGTAGACGAGCAGTCGATGACCACCACGACCAACCTGTCGATCAACTACCTGGCGCCCGTGCGCAAGGGCCCTGCCCGGGCCACCGCCCGCATCCTGCGGCGAGGACGCAAGAGCATCGTGGTCGACGTCCGGGTCCACGACGCCGACACCGACGTGCTGGCCGCGGTGGCCACGGCATCGTTCATGGTGGTCGTGCGGCGCGACGCACCCCAGCTGGCCGAGCAGGCCGATGCCGAGAGCATCGTCGGCTGACCTCGTACCCACCGCCACGGACCCGACCGAAGTAGCTTCCCCTCGGCAACGACCGAACCGAGCCCCGAGCCCACCGAGGTAGTCCTGGTGCCACCGCCATCCACCGCTCCCCCGACGGCCTCGGTCGACTCCAGCCGGCCCGACTCCACCCAGGCCGGCCCCCCACGCTCTGACGCCGTGGTGATGTTCGGCGCGTCGGGCGATCTGGCCAAGAAGAAGCTCTTCCCCGCGCTCTACCGACTCAGCCGACGGGGCCTGCTCGACGTCCCGGTCATCGGCGTGGCCCTCGACGACTGGACCGACGCCGATCTGCACTCCCATGCCGAGGAGTCCATCCGCACCGAGGAGGACTGGGACGACGCCGCGTTCGCGGCCTTCGTGAAGAACCTTCGCTACGTGGCGGGCAACTACGCCGAGACGGCCACCTTCGACAAGCTGAAGACCGCCCTCGGTCCCGCCGAGCACCCGGTGTTCCACTGCGCCATACCGCCGTCGATGTTCGCCACCGTCTCGGCTGGTCTCGGCGCGGTGGGCCTCAACAGAGGTTCGCGCCTCATCGTCGAGAAGCCCTTCGGTCGCGACCTCCCGAGCGCCGTCGCCCTCAACGAGGCGATCCACCAGTGGTTCCCCGAGAACGCCGTGTTCCGCATCGACCACTTCGTCGGCAAAGAGGCGATGCGCAACATCCTCATCGTCCGCTTCGCCAACGCCCTGCTCGAACCCGTCTGGCATCGCACCTATGTGCGGTCGATCAAGATCACCATGGCCGAAGCGTTCGGCGTGGCCGACCGCGGGTCCTTCTACGACTCGGTGGGTGCGCTGCGCGACGTCATGCAGAACCACCTGCTCCAGATGGTCGCGCTGATCGCGATGGACCAGCCCGCCAACGAGTCGTCGGGGGCGATGCTCACGGAGAAGGCCCGCCTTCTCGCATCGGCGCAACCGATCGACCCCGGCCACTACGTGCGTGGCCAGTACGACGGCTATCGCGACGTGGTCGGTGTCGCACCCGACTCCGACACCGAGACCTACGGCGCGTTCCGGCTCGACATCGAGACACCACGGTGGCACGGCGTGCCGTTCTTCCTGCGGGCGGGCAAGGCGATGGTCGAGACCGTCACCGAGATCACCGTCGACTTCCATCCGCCGCCGGTCCCCCTCTGGCTGAACGAGTACGAGCGTCGCCAGCTCCCCACCAACCGGATCCGCATCGAGGTGAACCCCGACAGCTTCTCGGCGATGACGTGGCTGCACAAGGTTCCCGGGGACGGCATGCGGGCCGAAGCGCTCACCATGGCACCGCCGGCAGCGCTGCGCGGCGAGACCGGGCCCGAGCCCTACGAGCTCCTGATCCACGAGGCGATGCTCGGCGACCCCGGGCTGTTCGCCCGGCAGGATTCCATCGACGAGTCGTGGCGCGTCGTCGATCCCCTGCTGCGCGACCAGGCTCCGGTCGTGGTGTACGCCCAGGGGAGTTGGGGACCAGACGAGGGCGACAAGCTCGTCCGGGGCTACGGCCACTGGCCACCCGAGCCTCCCGCCTTGACGAAGGCGCGGTGAGCGACCCGCCCACTGTCTTCGTCGTGGCACCACGGCATGGTTCACGGCCTCGGATCGATCCCACAGGGGTGGTTTCCGCG
>CAZALT010000100.1:0-1769 GCA_964485515.1 uncultured Rhabdothermincola sp.
TAGGGCTTGCCCTTGTTCGGATCGGGTTCACGGGGAAGCCCGAGGTTGCGCTCGGCGATGATGTTGCGCTGGATCTGGTCGGTACCGCCGTAGATCGACGATGCGGCCGAGAACACCATCGCCTCGGCGTACACGCCGTCGCCTTCGCCGTCTGCATCGGCGAGCTGGCCCTCCGGTCCGAGGACGGACATGCTGATCTCCGCGGCCAGCTTCACGATGCGGGTCTGGCCGATCTTGCCGGTGCTGGCCACGTGTGCCCCGCCTCCGCGTGCAGCCTCGGCCTTGCCCCGCTCGGCGTTCCAGCGGCCGGTCGCGCTGAACGAGTAGAGGCGGGCCAGGTCCTGGCGGATGTGCGGATCGTCGGTGGCGCCGCGCTTGCGGGCGAGAGCGATGACGTCGTCGTAGGTGAGCACCAGCTTCTTGGTGGTCTTCTCCTGGGTCGCGGCCTCCCCTGCCTTGCGACCGTGGCCGTAGAACCCGTTCTTCTCGCCGCCGAGCGGGTACATGCTGTGGCCACCACCCGAACCGATGCCGGTGCGTTCGAAGTGCAGGGTGGTCTGCGTGACCATCCAGCCGTTGCCCTCGCCGCCGATGAGGTCGGCATCGAGTGCGACCGCGTCGTCGATGAAGATCTCGTTGAACACGGCCTGACCGGTCATCTCCACGAGCGGGCGGATCGTGACACCGGGCTGCTCGAGGTTGAACGCGAACCACGACAGGCCGGCGTGCTTCTGCACGTCGAAGTCGGTGCGGGCGATGAGCATGGCCCAGTTGGCCTCCATCGCCATGGACGACCACACCTTCTGGCCGTTGATGATCCACCGGTCGCCGTCGCGCTCGGCTCGTGTCGTGAGGCCCGCCAGATCGGATCCGGCACCAGGCTCGCTGAACAGCTGCGCCCACGCGAGCCGGCCTTCGAGGACCGGCGTGACGTGCCGTTCGATCTGCTCGGGCGTGCCCTGCGTGAGGATCGTCGGCGCCGCCATCAGCAGTCCGAGCCCGCCCGGCGGGAGCAGTGCGCCGTAGGCCTTGAACGCGCCACGCACCACGCCCTCGGAGCGGCGTTCGAGGCCCTTGCCGCCCTGTTCAGGGGTGAAGTGGGGTGCCGTCCACCCGGAGTCAGCGCAGATCTTCCACCAGTCGTCGACGAGCAGTTCGGGATCCCAGTTCTCGTCGAGCCACTGGGTGACCTCGGCGGCGAGCGCGGCGTCCGAGCCGGCCTGCACGTCTTCGTTCTCGTCACCCATCTCGAACCTCCACGGTCGATCCCCCGGGCCGGCGTGGCCCCCTGCGCTCCTGGTCCGACCCGAGGCGGGGCGGATCAGGGACTGGAAACCTTTAGATGTTAACCGTAAGGTGGAACCCGCAAGCAAGGCGGCCGGACACCACGCGCAACCGCGTGCACCGGCGCCGGAACGGTGAGGGAGACAAGCGTGAGCAACGGACGGGTGCGGGTCGAGCGCGACGAGAAGACCCACATCGCCCGCGTCACCCTCGACAACCCGGAGCGCAAGAACGCGTACGGGCCCGAGATGCGCAATGAGCTGTTCTCGCAGCTCCAGGACCTCGCTTACGACGACTCCATCAAGGTGGTGCTGCTGCGCGGCGAGGGCGGCGTGTTCAGCACGGGCGCTGACATGAACAACGCCTACGCCTGGTACGGCGGCAAGAAGGGCAAGTCCGAGCAGGTCACCGCGCAAGCGGCCGCAGGTGACGACCAAGCGGCGAGCACCGGCGACGAAGCGTTCTCCGGCTCGGCGGGCGACGGC
>CAZALT010000100.1:1869-5677 GCA_964485515.1 uncultured Rhabdothermincola sp.
GGCGACGGCCCGGCGAATCAGGCAGGGACACCGGTCAAGAAGCGCCGCCGTGGCCCCAGCCAGCGTCGCCGCCTCAACGTCGACCGCCAGATCTTCGACTTCTACCGCTTCTGGCAGGGCTACCCCAAGGTCACCGTGGCCGAGGTGTCGGGCTACGCCCTCGGCGGCGGCTTCGAGCTCGCCCTCATGGCCGACATCGGCATCGTCGCCAGCGACACCGTCATGGGCTCCCCCGCCACCCGCTTCCTCGGGCCGGCGCTCGGCTCGATCCACATGTTCTTCCATCGCCTCGGCCCGGTGCTCACCCGCCGGCTCCTGCTCACCGGCGACACCATCAAGGCCTCCGAGCTCGAGAACGCCAACGTGTTCACCGAGATCGTCGACCCGTCGATCGTCGGCGACCGTGCCCAGTGGTGGGCCGAGAAGGCATCACGCATGCCGGCCGACGGCATCGTCATCGCCAAGGAAGCCTTCCGCCTCGTCGAGCAGCTCCAGGCGTACCAGGGCGAAGAAGTCCTCAACTACATGTTCCACAGCTACGGGACGAACCTCAGCTTCGAGGACGACGAGTTCAACTTCGTCAAGACCCGAGCCGAGCACGGAACCAAGAAGGCCTTCGCCCTGCGCGACGAGCACTTCGACATCCCCTGGGGCGAGTAGTCCCGCTCTGTGGGCCATCAGCGCTTCGAGATCACGATGTGGACGCTAGGTCACCTCGACGGATCGATACGTTCCACGGTCGTCACGCGATCGACCGCCTTGTCGAACGATGCGACCCGCTCCACCCCCGTGCTTTCCGCACAGGCGACGAGATACGCCTCGGCGAAGTCCAAGCCATCGACCTCATAGACCTCGATGGCCCGGAGCAGCAGCGCCGGATCAACCGTGACGATCGCTTCGAACGCGACCAGCGATCTCATCAACTCGGCGATCTGCACCCGAGGCGTCTCGTAGAAGGACTCGAGCACATAGACCGTCTCCGCCACGATGAGGTCAGCGAGCAGGAGCTCGGTGGCCTCGTTCAGGTACCGCGTCGCTGCCGCCGCCACCTCAGGCGGATCAGCCGTCAGGTGCCTGATGAGGATGTTCGTGTCGACGAACGCGCTCACCGCTTCTTGGCGGCTCGGGTCGAGCGTGTCCTTCGGACGACGTCATCCCATGCGACGTTGCGCTTGTCGGCAGAGACGGCGACAGTCCCAGCCAGATCGAGGAAATCCGGGGTGCGGGCGAGCACAGCCCGATTGCCATCGACCCGGAAGACCACGTCGTCCCCCTCCTCCAATCCGAGCGCGTCACGCACGGCTTTGGGCACAGTGACCTGACCCTTCGAGGTCAGCTTCGCAGCAACATCCATGACGACTCCTTACCTACTCGATGATGTAAGGATACCCGAGAGCGGTCGGCTTCTCGCTGAATCGACTGCTCGCGCACGCTCGCCGTGCCTCACGATGCACGTCGCGCGGGCCGTGAAGTCACGACCCACCTGAACCGAGGTCAGCCTCGCGGCAGTCCGCAGCGGTGCTGGGCGATGAGGTTGCGCTGCACCTCGCTGCTGCCGGCGTAGATCGTGCTGCCGAGGGAGAAGCGCAGGATGTGCTCGATGTGGCCGTGCCCGATCGCGGTGGGATCGAGACGGGACCGCAACGCATCGGGGCCCACCGCAGCCGTGATGGCCTCGCCGTGCTTGACGATGGACTCGGTGCTGAAGAGCTTGCTCATCGGGCCTTCGGAGATCGGCACCTGGCCGACCTCTTCCATCCACGTCGTGCGCAGCTCGAGCAGCTCGGCGACCTCCAGATCGGTGGCCGCTTCGATGAGCGCACGGCGGATCGGATCGCGCTCCATCGGCACGGAGCCTGCGGCGTCGGCTTCCTTGGCCCAGTGCTCGGCGTGCTCGAGGGCACGGGCGAGATGCGGGCTGAAGGCAGCGGAGTGCTCGTCCTGGAGCGCCACCATGAGCGATCCCCATCCGGCGCCGACGTCGCTGATGCGCCACTTGTCCTCGACGAAGACGTCGGCGTAGAAGGTGATGTTGGTGCGCTCGCCAGAGATGGTGGTGACGCGCTGCACCTCGATGCCGGGCAAGTCCATCGGCAGCAAGAACGTGGTGAGCCCGCGGTGCCGCTTGCTGTCGGGATCGGTGCGGGCGAGGAGGAACACGTACTCGCAGAGGTGCGCGTTCGTCGTGAACATCTTCTGCCCGTCGACGATCCAGCCTCCGAACGGTGCGTTCGGATCGGCGAGGCGCGCCTTGGTCTGCACGGTCGCCACGTCGGAGCCGGCCTCGGGCTCGCTCATTCCGAGGGCGATGGTGACCTCACCGGCCACGACCTGGTCGACGATCGGCTGGAGCTCGGGGCCGCCGACCTGGCGGATGACGTTGGCGACCATGGCGCCGGTGGCGGATGCGTAGATGGGGGCGTCGACCTTGGTCAGCTCGTCGTTGATGATGTGGACGGCTTCCTTGCCGAGCACCTCGTAGCCGTCGCGCTCCCACTCCGGGACGATCCAGTTCTTCTCGCCGATCGCCGCGACGAACGCGTCGTTGTGCGAGTCGCCCGACTTGTAGAGCTCGTCGCTGAGCTCGGCCGGGAGGTGCTGGGCGACGAACGCTCGGATCTCCTCGCGCAGCGCCTGTCCCTCGTCAGAGAATCCGAAATCCATCAGCCCTGCACTCCTTCGTCTTGCCCGATCTTGCCGTAGCGCGCGTCCGCGGCCCGCTGGTAGGCCACGTCGGCGTCGCCCCAAACCCGGGACCACCCGCGCGCCCGTCGGTAGTGCAGCTGCATGTCGTACTCGAGCATGAACCCGTAGCCGCCGTGGGTGTGGATGGCGTCGTACGTGGTCTTCTCGGCAGCCTTGGCGGTGAAGGCGAAGGCCATGGCGGCGAGCTCCCGGGCCCGGGGGTTGTCGGTGTCGATCGCCCACGCGCCCTTGCGGGTGATGAGCTGGGCGCCGTCGAGCGCCGTGGCGTCGTCGGCCAGCGGGTGAGATATGCCCTGGAAGGTGCCGATGAGCTTGCCGAAGGCGATGCGCTCGGTGGCGTACTCGCATGCGATGGCGAGCGAAGCGGTCGCGAGACCGTGCATGGCCGCTGCGGTGAGGAGCAGCCACTCGTCGAGGGCGTGCTCGAACGCGGCGACGGCGTCGGGGCCAGCCACCAACTCGACCTCCTCGCCGATGGTGACGTCGGCGAGCGGAGCGTCGGCCAGGTTGCTGACGACGGTGCGGTTGGCATCGCTGACGGGGACGAGCACGAGGCGCTCTCCGTCGAGCACGACGATCTGATCGGCGACGACGCCAGCGGGAACCAGCCCGAGCTTGCCGCCGACCGGACCGTGCAGGGCGATGGTGACGATCGAGGTGCCTTCCAGCGCGCCGCTCAGCGCCTCGAGCGCGGCGGGCGTGGCCACGGTGGCGAGCAGCCGGGCCGCGACCTGGGTCTCGATGATCGGAGCCGCAGCGGAGGCCTTGCCGATCTGCTCGGCGACGAGCACGAGGTCGAGGAACGATGCGCCCCACCCGCCCCGCTCCTCGCCGACCGCCATGAGGACGGCGCCCATCTCGATGAGGGTCTCCCACAGCTTGGGGTCGAAGCCCGGCGTGTCGGACGTCTCGGCCTCTCGAACCGACTCGGCGTCGAAGCCGTCGGCGAGCAGGGCCGCGAACGAGGTCACGAGCAGGTCTTGTTCTTCGCTCAGCGCGAGATCCACGGGCGTGCACTTCCTTGACGTTGCCGAATCGGGTGGATTGAACCGCGATTCAGCGTAGAGGTCCAACCGACCGGGGCGATCAGCTGGTTGGTCAG
>CAZALT010000100.1:5777-9010 GCA_964485515.1 uncultured Rhabdothermincola sp.
GGCGATCAGTGGTGGTCGAGGAGGTCGACGACGGTCGATGCCTCCTGGCCGAGCATGACCTTGCCGATGACCACCATGTGCGTGCGCCAATGGTCCTCGGCGGCGAGCGCCTCGCCCGCCTCGATGAGGTCGACCAGCCGCTTCTGGGACTTCTGGCCTCGGCGCCGGGTGGCCACCGATCCGGAGTCGCCGTCGACCTGGCTGATGGCCGCCACGGCGCGCACCACGATCTCGTTGAGCATCTCGGCCACGATCGTGACCGTCTGGTTCCTGGCCAGGGCGACGAGCTGCTCGTGGAACTCGCCGTTGGCGACGGCATACGCCTCGGGGTCCTCGATGACGGCCTCTTCGGCCTCGATCAGCCGCCGGAGCTCGGCGACGGCCGCCTTGCGGTTGCGCAGGCCGGCGATGGTGCGCGCCGCCATCGGCTCGATCATGGCCCGGGCCTCGAACACGTCGGCCAGCGACACGTTGCGGGCCTCGAGCACCACCGCCGCGGTGCGCGCCGTCATCCGTTCGTCCGGCTCGTGGGCGATCACGCCGCCGTGGACACCACGGACCACGGTGATGAGCCCCTCGGCCTCGAGGATGCGCAACGCCTCGCGCAGCGACGGGCGTGACACGCCGAAGCGCTCGACGAGATCGGGCTCGTGGCCGAGCTGGTCGCCCTCGGACAGCTGGCCGCTCACGATGAGGGCGCGCAGCTCGTCCGCGATCTTCTGAGGCTTCTCGCGGGTCTTGCTCGCTGTGCGCTTTCCCGCGGCCACGGGCAACTCCAAGGGGTCGATGAGGCAAGGATCGTACCGCTGGAGGATCGAGCGGACGGGGGACGCCCGCCCGCTCGACTCCTCGGATCAGCTGGTGCGATCGGAGATCAGGCGAGCAGCCGGATCACTTCGGGGCGAAGCGCTGGCCGCCGTCGAGGCGGATGCACTGGCCGTTGAGCATCGGGTTCTCGGCCATGGCGACGACGAGACGGCCGTACTCGTCGGGGTGCCCCATGCGCTTGGGGAACGCCGCGTCCTTGGTGAGCACCTCGGCGAACTCGTCCGGGATGCCCTCGGTGAGACCGGTGGAGAAGAGGCTCGGGGCGATGGCGAGGGCCCGGATGCCCAGCGATCCGAGGTCGCGGGCCATCGTCAGCATCATGCCGGCGATGCCGGCCTTCGAGGCGGCGTAGGCGACCTGACCGATCTGGCCCTCGTACGCCGCGATCGACGCCGTGCTGATGATGACGCCGCGCTCGCCTTCTTCCGGCTCGTTCTTGACCATGTACGCCGCGGCGAGGCGGCACACGTTGAACGTGCTGATCAGGTTGAGCTCGACGGTGTCGCGGAAGGCCTTGAGGTCGTGCGGGCCCTCCTTGCCGAGGGTGCGCATGGCACCGCCGCCGCCGGCGGTGTTGACCGAGATGTGCAGCTCGCCGCCGAGCGCCTCGACACCGGCGTCGATGGCCGCCTCGGTGCCGGCATCGTCGGTGACGTCGACGGGGTGGAACGTGCCACCGAGCGCCTCGGCCACCTCGGCGCCCTTCGACTGCGGCCGGTCGAGGATCGCCACGGAGGCGCCCTTGTCGACGAGCAGCTCGGCCGAGGCCTTGGCCATGCCCGATGCGCCACCCACGATGATGGCCTTCTTTCCTGCGATCTGCATTGACTTCTCCCGTTCGAAGGACGCTATTCCTCTAGATGTTTACGGCCGGCGGCCGCCCGCGCCAAGTTACCGGCACGAGCCAGGACACGTCGCACCGAGCGCCATCGTCTCACCGAGGAGACGACCACATACATCTAGAGGTTTGGGTATCGTGCCGGCATGACCGAGACGATCGAACGCAGCCAGCTCCTCATCGGCAACACGTGGCAGAGCCCGTCGAGCAACGCGACGATCGAGGTGCACTCGCCCCACGATCAGCGCCTGGTGGCCGTCGTGCCCGAGGCCAGCTCGACCGACGTGGACCGGGCTGTCGACGCGGCGACCGCCGCGCTCGCCGGCCCCTGGGGCGCCACCAGTCCGAAGGAGCGGGCCGAGTTCCTGCGTGCGCTGTCGCTCGGACTGCAGGTGCGTTCCGAGGAGATCGCCGCGGTGGCGACCGCCGAGATGGGAGCGCCGTCCAAGTTCGCCATCTTCGCCCATGTCTTCGCCTCGACCTCCGTCCTCGACGCGTTCGCCGACCTCACCGAGCAGTTCCCGTTCGAGCAGGAGCGGCCCGGGATCATGGGCCCGGTCCTCGTGCAGAAGGTGCCCGTCGGCGTCGCCGCCGGGATCGTCCCGTGGAACGTGCCCCTGTTCATCACCGCCATGAAGCTCGGCGCCGCGCTGGCTGCCGGTGCCCCCATCATCTTGAAGCCGTCGCCCGAGGCCCCGGTCGACTCCTTCATCCTCGGCGACGTGCTGGCCGAGATCGGCCTGCCCGAAGGGGTCGTCAGCATCCTCCCGGGTGGTCGCGAGCTGGGCCAGGAGCTGGTCACCCATGCCGGCATCGACAAGGTGTCGTTCACCGGCAGCACCGCCGCCGGTCGCCAGGTGGGCGAGACCTGCGGGCGGCTCCTGCGCCGCTGCACCCTGGAGCTGGGCGGCAAGTCGGCCGGCATCATCCTCGACGACGCCGACCTCGCCACCACGGTGCCGCAACTGCTCGACGCCGGCCTGCAGAACAACGGCCAGGTGTGCGCGGCCCAGACCCGCATCCTCGTGCCGCAGGCCAAGCACGACGAGATCGTCGACGCGCTGGCCGACCACATCCGCACGCTGGTCGTGGGCGATCCCGCCGATCCCGAGACCGACATCGGCCCGCTCGTGGCCGCCCGCCAACGCGAACGGGTCGAGGGCTACATCGCCGCCGGGCGCGACAGCAGCGCCGACCTCGTGGTCGGCGGTGGCCGCCCGACCGATTCCGCCCTCGCCGACGGCTGGTATGTCGAACCCACGCTGTTCACCAACGTCGACAACGCCGACAAGATCGCCCAGGAGGAGATCTTCGGCCCGGTGCTCGCCGTGGTCCCCTACACCGATGAGGCCGAGGCGGTGGCGCTCGCCAACGCATCCGACTTCGGGTTGTCCGGCTCGGTGTGGACCACCGACACCGAGCGCGGCACGGCCGTGGCCAGCCAGATCCGCACCGGCGTGTGCGCCGTGAACTCCGGCATCATCGTCGACCCCCAGAACCCGTTCGGCGGGTTCAAGGCATCCGGCATCGGCCGCGAGATGGGCCCCGAGGGCCTCAGCGCGTTCCT
>CAZALT010000100.1:9110-10871 GCA_964485515.1 uncultured Rhabdothermincola sp.
TCGTCGATCACCTGGTCTGGCACACCGATCACATCGAGGTGGACGATGCTCCGTCCAGAGCTCCCCTCGACGATGTCGATGACACGAGCCAGGAAGGGTTCGTCGACATCGCCCGCGACGATCACCCCACCGAAGCGGACCCGAGTCGGATCGTCGGCTTCGTCGAGGAAGGTCCACACGAATCCCGAGGCGTCGATCTGGTGCACATCGGCAGGCAGGGTGACTCGAGTCGTCATGGAGCACTCCTTTCGAAGAAGGGGTTCGTCAGTTCGGGACCGAGGATCGTGAGCAAGGCACGGCTTCCGCCTACGGCATCACGCCGATGCGTTGGACGGGCTCGGGGGCCTGCTGGCGGCGGTACAGCGCTCGCTCGAGAGAGTGGAGCAGGACGTTGCGGATCTCGCGGGGGTCGATCAGCTCGTCGAAGCCGAGGCGCTCGGCCGAGCGGAACGACGCCTCGATCTCGATCTCGCGCAGCAGGGCGGCCTCGTCCTGATCCGAGCCGCGGGAGCGAGCCATCGCCGCCGCGCCCATGGCGCCCATGGTGGCGCCGGGCAGCGCGAAGACCTCCGACTGCTCGTCGAACGGGATGATGCCCATCACCATCGAGCCGAACCCGTACGCCTTGCGCAGCGTGACGGCGAGCTTGGGGACCGTGGCCATGGTCTGCGCCGCGTACATGCGGGCGCCCTTGCGCAAGATGGCGTTCTTCTCCGACGCACTGCCGGGCATCACCCCCGGGTTGTCGGAGAGGAACACGAGCGGCACGTGGAACGAGTCGGCCACCGTGATGAACCGCGCCGCCTTCTCCGCTCCGTCGGCGTCGAGCGATCCGGCGAGGACCGTCGGCTGGTTGGCGATGACCGCAACCGGGTGACCACCGAGGCGGGCCAGCGAGCAGATGATGGAGCGGCCGTAGCCGGGCTGGACCTCGAACGCCGAGCCCTCGTCGAACACCACGTCGATGACGTCGTGCATGTCGTAGGCCTGCCGGCCGCTGCGGGGGATGAGCTTCAGCATCTCGTCGACGACACGCGGGCCGTCGTCGCCGCCCACCAGGTCGGGCGGGTACGACCACGCCGAGGACGGCATGTACCGGAGGTAGGCGCGCACGAGATCGAGGGCGGCGGCGTCGTCACGGGCACCGTTGTGGATGAGGCCGCTGGCCAGCGCGACCGACGGCCCACCGAGGTCCTCCTTGGTGATCTTCTCGCCCAGCGACTCGGCCACGACGGGCGGACCTGCGGTGAAGATCGCTCCGGTGTCGCTCATCACGGCGAAGTCCGACATCGGGGCCACGAGCGCGCCATGGCCGGCCGATGATCCGAGCACGGCGGTGACCAGCGGCACCCGACCCGAGCAGCGCGCCTGGGCGATGAGGTCGGTCGGCGTGCGAGCACCGGCATGGCCGTCGGCCCGGAAGCCCGCTCCCTCCAGCATCATGATGAGCGGCACCCGGTCCATCGCCGCGATCTCGGCGACCCGGTAGCGCTTGGAGTTGGCGTGGCCGCTGATCGTTCCGGCCTTCACCGTGAAGTCCTCGGCGGCCACCATCACGGGCCGACCGTCGATGCGGCCCGATCCGGTGATGACGGCATCGGCGGGCGCGTCAGCACCGCCGACCAGGGTGCCGAACTCCTGGAACGACCCTTCGTCGAGGAGCGTCCGAACCCGGGATCGGGCGTCGAGCTTGCCGGCGTCGCGGTGCTTGGTGAGCCGCTCGGGCCCGCCCATCGACCGCGACACGGTGCGTTGCTCGGC
>CAZALT010000100.1:10971-12681 GCA_964485515.1 uncultured Rhabdothermincola sp.
TCCTCGTGTCCGGTCTCATGACTACTTGCCCTCGAAGTTGGGCGTGCGACGTTCGACGTAGGCGATGAGCGCCTCACGCAGATCGTCGGTCTTGACGTTGACGGCTTGGGCCAGGGCCTCGACCTCGAGCGCACGGGCCAGCGACCCGCTCGGCGCGTCGTCGAGCTGGCGCTTGATCGAGGCCAGGGCGATCGGCGGCCCCGCCGCGATCTCGGCCACGACGGCCGCGACCGTCGAGTCGAGCTCCTCCACGGGGACGACCTCGTTGACCAGGCCGAGCTGGTGGGCCTCGGGACCGAAGACGATCTTGGCGGTCAGGGCCAGCTCCTTGGCCTTGTTGACCGACAACCGCTGGCGCAGCAGCCACGACGTGCCGAAGTCGAGGCTGAGGCCGCGCTTGGCGAAGATGGCCGAGAAGCGGGCGCGGTCCGAGCAGTAGGCGAGGTCGGCCGCGAGGGCGACGCCGAGTCCGGCACCGACGCACAGGCCGTCGACCTTGGCGACGACCGGCACCGGGCAGTCGTGCACCGCGACGACGACATCGGCGAGCACGCGCATGGCGTCGGTCATCGTCGCCGACGGTCCTCCCCCCGCGCCTGATGCGCCGACCGCGGAGAGGTCCGCACCGGCGCAGAAGTTGCCGCCGGAACCGGTGAGGACGATCGCTCGCACGCCCGATTGGCCGAGGTCGCGGAACGTCTCGCCCAAAGCGACGAACATGTCGCCGCTGCAGCCGTTCTTGGCGTCGGGGTTGTCGATCGTGACCGTGGCGACCCAACCCTCGACCGAGGCGAGGATCTGCGGGTGGTACGACCGGATCGCTCGCACCGCGTCAGCGGGAACCGCGTCCTCGACAGCCTCGACGCCCTCGCTCGGTCCCGACATGTTCGGATCACTCCCCCGGGGACACCCGCCTTGCGGTGGTGTCGATCGATCAATACGTCTACATGTTTACACCGCCGACCGCCCGTCAACCCAGCCCCGCCGCACGCGCGTGAACCTGGGTTCATTCCTCTAGATGATTCATCGCCACTTCTGCCATGCTGTCGCCATGAGCGATGTCGTGTTGAACAGCCCCGGTTCGATCTTCTGCAACCCCATGGCGTACGCCGATCCGAAGCTGTGGCACGACACGGCCCGCCACATCCGCGAGACCGATCCGGTCCACCTGGTGGACGAGCCCGGGTTCCCCAGGTTCTGGGCCATCACCAAGCACGCCGACCTCATGGAGATCGAACGGCTGCCGGACACCTTCACCAACTCGCCCATCCCGGCGCTCGGCCCGGAGGAGACGCTCAAAGACATCGAGGACGTCCCGGTCAAGACGCTCATCCAGCTCGACGGCGACGCGCACAAGGCCAACCGCAACATCGTCAACGACTGGTTCAAGCCGGCCAACGTCAAGACCCTCCAGGGCCGCGTCGATCAGCTGGCTACCTACTACGTCGACCGCATGGCGGCCAAGGACGGCTCGTGCGAGTTCGTGCAGGACGTGGCGCTGCACTTCCCCCTCGAGGTCATCCTCGCCATCCTCGGGCTTCCCGACGACGACTACTCCCGCATGCTCAAGCTCACCCAGGAGCTGTTCGGCGCCGAGGACGCCGACATCGGCCGCATGGGCGAGGACGAGGGCGCGCTCGAAGTGCTGCTCGACTTCGTCAGCTACTTCGGCGACCTCGCCAACGACCGACGGGCCAACCCCACCGACGA
>CAZALT010000101.1:0-12656 GCA_964485515.1 uncultured Rhabdothermincola sp.
CGTCTCACTCATCGACGTCGAGAGCGACGCTGGTCACCGGTTCACCCGCCTCACCAACGCCTACCGCCGCTGGCTGGGCATCGATCAGTAGTCGCGCACGACGCTGAGCACCAGAGAGTGGGTGTGACGACGAAGCTGGGATCGACCCGACCCGCACCGTCGACCGGCCTCCTCTCGGACGCATGACCGATGTCGTCATCTGCCGATCAGCCCGATCTAGCCGTGCGGCGTCGCACCTCGTCAGCGAATGCAGGTGTGCCGCCTCGCTCGAGGGCATCGAGGATCTGGGGGAGCGTCCGCGGGACTCGACGGTTGGCGGCTGCTTGCCGCGTCAACTCGTCGACCACTGCGCCGGGCGCGAGGTCGAGCAGGTCGAGGAGGAAGGTGTCGGGTGGATGACCTCGATCGCGTACGGCTCGGTGCTGTGGTCGGGAAAGTCGGTGGTGTTGAAGGTGACGATCGCTCCGGCATTGGCTCTCACCGCCGCCGCGAGGACGTGGCGGTCCTTCGGGTCGCAGGTCAGCCCATCCATGAGCGACTGGTAGCCAGTGACCTCGGCATCGGGGAACGCTGCGGTCAACTGACCGAGCAGATGGCCGACCGCCGACGGGTCGACCACCTCGACCAGGTTCCGTCGCAGCTCCTCGATGATGTCGGCTGACCACAGCGCCCGGTACAGACCTCGCTCGGTCAGCCGAAGCATGGTGTCGCGGAGGTGCGCCGGGTACAGCGCGCAGGTATCGAGCACGACGGAGAACGTCATGAAGACTTACCGGGTGCGCTTGGGCGTGGCGGTCCGCTCGTAGAGGTCGGCCTCGTCGGCGATCTCGACCATCCGGTCGAGCGCAGCGCGCCGCTCGACCGATGCCCGCTCGCGATACGCAAGGACGTCTGCGAGGCGGACACGACGGTGGCGGCCGGGCTGTTCGAAGGGGATCTCACCGGACTCGAGCAGCTTCACGACCGTGGGCCGGCTCACGCCCAACAGGTCGGCCGCCTCCTGGGTGGTGAGGCGTTGGTGCACGGGTGCGATCGTCACTGCTTGGCCCTGGGCCATAGCGTCGACGATGTCGCGCAGCACCTCGAACACCTCCGCCGGCAGGACCAGATGCTCTCCGTCAGGGCCCGACAACGTCGTGATCGGCTCCGCGCCGAACCCATCGAGCATCGCCACAAGGGCTCCCAGCGGTTCAGCCGGCGGTAGGACGGTTCGTTCGATCGTGGGTGTCGACATGCCGGTCCTCCTTCTCGACTCCCCAGAATGTACGGTTAATTCGAAAGATTCGCAACCCCCTTCTGCGGCGCGCACTCGTTCTACCGAACTGCTCGACGTCGCCTCTGAGCTGTTGACCTGCGGATTCACAAATTGCGCTGTCCTGCTCGACATTCGGGCGCACCGGTTCTAACGATCGTTCTACCGGGTTCCGGACCGTCCAGATCCGGCAGAACAGGAGGATCCACCATGCAGGGACACGTTGCCCGCAAACGGGACCGCTACTACGCGGTCATCTACGAAGGACTCGATCCCGTCACCGGGACGCCTGCGGTTCACGGGGTGCGGGATGACCACACCGGACACGTTGCTGCCCGAGGACGAGCTGTTGCTGCGCGATCTGTTGATCGGTCAGGAGTGGCTCCGCGAGCGCGGCATGGTGCAGGAGCCTCGCCTCCTCTACCTGCCGGACAGTTTCGGTCACTCGCCCGGGGTGCCGGCCCTGCTGCGGGCAGCGGGCATCGACTACGCGGCGGTGTGTCGGATCGACGGGATGCGGTTCCCGGGGGCGGACATGGAGCCGGCGGCCAACTTCCCTCGGCCCGGCACGAGCGCGGCCAACCTGATCGGTGAGGGAAGTGCCGATTTCGTGTGGCGCGCCTCCGATGGCAGCGAGGTCCTGGCCCACTGGATGTCTCACGGGTACGGCCACGGCGACATGGTTGCCAGCGGCGGGGTCAGCCGTGCGCTGGGCCTGCCGGTCTCGTGGCCCGACCGTCGACCCGGTCACGTCGATCGCCGCGTCGACGGCTACCTGGAGGACCTGCGCCCCTTGGCGCGCACGCCGTACCGACTGCTGGCCATCGGCTTCGACTTCGTGCGGCCCATCCCGTGGCTGCTCGACCTGCTGGACGGGTGGAACGACCGCCACCACGACCGGACCGGCACGTGGCTGGTCAACGCCGGTATCGACGACTACCTCGATCTCGTCGCCGAGCACCGGGAGCGTCTGCTCACCCTCGACTTCGACCCGAACCCATACTGGATGGGCTTCTACGCCAGCCGTCCCGCCATCAAGGCCGATGCACGGGATCTCGGCAGGCGGCTCGTCGCCGCCGACGCCGCACGGGCGACGACCACGCTCGCAAGCGACGAGCCGGTCACCAACCCAGAGGAGAGCCGGTCGGCGTGGTGGACCGCCGCCACCTCCAACCACCACGACTTCGTGACCGGAACGGCTCCCGATCGGGTGGCCCGTGGGGAGCAGGCCGGGTCTCTGGTCGATGCCATCGCCGCCACACCATGGCCCGAACCACCCTCGACAGAGGACCGCGACAGCTCTCCGGACGAGGAGCCCCGCGGGGCGTTGTCCGTCCGGCGTGACGGTCGGTTGGTGCGCGTCGCCGCGCCGTGAGGCACCGCGACCTTCGACCCCCACAGGGGAGGCGCCCTGGCCAGCCTGCTCGATGCATCCGGGTTCGAGCTTCTCGCCGGGCCGAGCCTGGAGCTGCACTCCTACTCCGAGAGCGGCAGCCTCTGGAGGATGGGCCAGGAGTTGCACGGTGGACGTTGGTCGCTATCGGACCGCAGTACCCGCCGCCCCGCCCACGTCGATGTCGACATCAGCAGCGACCGCTCGACCGCACGCGTGTCGGTCCGAGCGACCCTCGCCGGGCGGACGGCCACCCTCCACCACCACCTCGACGCAGGTGACCCCACGATCGTCACCCGCACCGAGATGCGGGCTCCGTCGCGCCGCACGGTGACCCTCGTGGCCCGCCAAGCCGCCCCCGTGGCCGGGGTGTCCATGCACCAACCGGGCGGGATGGTCGAGCGTCCGCTCCGCCGCTGGTACGACCCCACCTACTGGCCGCTGCACTCGTTCGCCACCAACCACTCGGCTCCCGGTGACGACCGCCAGGGCCGACTCGCGGTGGCTACCGCCACCCCCACCGGCATCCACCTCGAACCGGACGGCACCATCGAGGTCGTTGTTGCTCGCACGGCCGTGAAGGAGGTCGCGTTCGGTGTCGTGCCGGTGATGGCGCCAGCCTGGGGGCGACGCTGGGGGACTCAGAGTGCGGTCGTGGTCCTCGGCTGGCACGAGCCGGACGACCGCTCGATAGCCGTCTCGCTCGGCCGTCGACTCGCGTGCCTCGCCGATCGGGCCGCCGGTCGACCGACCGTCGCCTTTCCGGTCGAGGTGGACGACCCAGATGTCGAGATCATCGCCGTCAAGCCCGCCGATCGCGGCGACGGGGCCATCGTCCGCATCCGCGACTGGGCTTCCTCGGGCACCCTCCGGCATGTGCTGCTATCCCTGACAAGTGCCGTCGATGTCGACATCGCCTCGGCCCACCTCTCCGACAGCCGCGAGCGCGACACCGCGCCGCTACTGGTCCACTCAGCCGGAGTGGACGTCCCGATCGCCGGTCACATCACCACCGTGCGCATCTCGACGTCGCGCCGTTGACCAGGCGCGCAGGTCGGACAGGGTGAGCTCGCCGTTCGTCGTCACGGCGGTGAAGTCGGGCGCAGGCTCGTTGAGCCGCACGGCGGGTTGGTTCACGCTTGCATCATCCATTGGGATCTCCGTTCTTGGTCGGGTATGTGCCACGCACAACCACATATACCCCCTGGGGTATTCCGAAGTCTGCGAGTTCGAACGTGTTCCGCCAACTGAGCGCCGAACGTCCGATCGTGGATCGATGGTGATCCCGCCGACGCTGAGGCGGCAGCCACGAGCGCTCCGGCGCCGTCGCTGATACCCTATGGGGTATGACTGTCGTTTCGATCTGCCCGGCCTGCGCCCAGAACAACCGCTTGCCGTTCGCGGCTGCGGGACATGTGCGTTGCGGGTCCTGTCAGACCGACCTCGCGTGGATCGTGGAGGCCGACGACGACGACTTCACCGAGGCGATCGACTCGACGGGTGTGGTCCTGGTTGACTTCTGGGCACCGTGGTGCGGGCCGTGCCGAGCGGTCGCGCCAGCCCTCGAGGCGGCGGCCAGCGAGTTCGCTGGACGGCTCAAGGTCGTCAAGGTGAACGTCGACGAGGCCCCTACGGTGGCCTCGAGCTACCGCGTCCAGGGCATCCCCGCGCTCCTGCTCCTGCGCGACGGCCAGCCGCTTGCCCGCCAGGTCGGTGCGCTGCCCGTCAACCGGCTGCTCGACTGGATCCAAGGCCACCTCTGACGAACGGCCAGCGGTCGAGGGGCGTTGCAGGTCAGCAGCACTCTGATACCCTATGGGGTATGTGTAGCCGAGTGATGTGCCCGTCCTGCAATCGTCCTACCTATGCCGGGTGCGGCAACCACGTCGAGCAGGTGCTCGGCGACGTCGCCCCTGACCGACGGTGCCAGTGCACACCGCACACACGACCAACGAAGGCGCCGCGGTTCGGCCTCAAGCGACTCACCGCACGACGTCAGCGTCGACCATGAACACCCCGTTCGACGGTTCCACCACGCGCTCCGGTCTCGCCGAGCGCGCCCGCCCACCGCACCTCTAGGAGGCACCAGCATGCGAGCGATCACTACCACCGTCCCCCTCCCCGCCGGCGAGGCGGAGGCTGCCATCCGAACCGCGCTCGCCGACGTGGGCTTCGGCATCCTGACCGAGATCGACATCGCGGCCACGCTCAAGGCCAAGCTCGATGTCGACCGTCCGGCCCTCAAGATCCTCGGCGCCTGCAACCCGACCTTCGCACACCAGGCGCTCGAGTTGGATCCCACCGCAGCCCTGGTCCTGCCCTGCAACGTGGTGCTCGAACCCGACGGCTCCGGCGGCACGCGCATCAGCGTCGTCGACCCCCGCGACCTCGTCCCCGATCCGGCCTTCGGCGAGTTGACCAGCGCCGCCGCGTCACAGCTCACGGCCGCGCTCGCCTCGCTCGACCCCGACACGGAGCGCTGACCGTGGGTTGCTGCGGATGGCGAGCATCGGACACCAGTCGCGTCAGTGCGACCGGCGCGTCGTCGGACGATGGCCAGCCGACGGCCCTCGACACGAAGGACGAGACCATGACGGACCAGCCAACGGACCACGCCACCCCGCCAGTCGCGCCGTCCGAGGACGAGGATCGATGACGGCACTTCGAACGACGTCGGACCGTCCGACCACGCCCACCGTGACCCAACCGGAGGCTCCGGCGCTGGAACGCCGCGGCCGGGCATGGCTGCTCTGGTCGTTCCTGCTGTGCCCCTGCCACCTGCCGCTCACCCTGGCCGTGCTGGCATCGGTGCTTGCCGGCACGTCGTTCGGGGTCGTGCTGCGCGATCACGCCTGGGTGGCCGGCACGGTGATCACCCTCGCCTGGCTCGGTGGCACGGGGTACGGCCTCCGACTCATCCGCCAGGCCGACCGCGCCAACGGCACCTGTCCCATCCCGAAGCGACGACGGCGATGACCGTTCGCCGTTCGCCCGATGGCCGGGCATCCGTCCTCTACGCGCACCTGGTCGAACCTGACGCAACGCGACACCGCGAGCCGATGCATGTCGATGGCAACGACAGCTGACCAGCGCGCGGCGAGCACGGCAGCCCCCGAGCAGGCGCGGGTGCTGCGCACCCTGGTCGCGGCCCAGGTCCTGTCGGGGGCGGGACTGGCCGCCGGGGTCACCGTGGGGGCGCTGCTGGCCGAGGACATGCTCAGCTCAGACAGCCTCGCTGGTGTCCCCGCCGCGCTATTCACCATCGGTTCGGCCGGTGCCGCAGTGCTCGTCGGGCGCATCTCCGATGCCCATGGGCGGCGGCGAGGGCTCGGCCTCGGCTACGCCGCAGGGGCCATCGGTGCGGCGCTGGTCGTGCTGGCTGCGCACCTCGCTTCGGTGGCGCTCCTGTTGCCCGCACTGCTCGTCTACGGCGCGGGCACCGCGACGAACCTGCAGGCCCGCTACGCCGGGGCGGACCTGGCTGCTCCTGATCGCCGCGGCCGGGCCGTCAGCACCGTGTTGGTGGCGACCACGCTCGGCGCGGTGGTCGGGCCGAACGCGGTCTCGGTCATGGGCGACTTCGCCGAGGGGTCCGGTCTTCCCCGCCTGGCGGGCCCGTTCCTGCTCGCTGCGGTGTCCTACGGGCTGGCGGGGGCGGTCCTGTCGGTCTGGCTTCGCCCCGATCCGCTCCTGGTCGCTCGCGCCCGCGAGGAGGCGGTCGCACCTGCGGCACGGAGGGTCGACGAGGTCGATGAGGAGGTTCGGGTCGGGCGGTCGGTGGTGCTCGGGGCGTTGGTCATGGTCGTGGCGCAGCTGGTGATGGTGGCGATCATGACGATGACCCCGGTCCACATGACCCACCATGGGCACAGCCTGGGCGCAGCGGGGGTGGTCATCGCTGCGCACATCGCAGGCATGTACCTCCCGTCGCCGGTCACGGGACGGCTGCTGGATCGCTTCGGTCCTCGGATCATCGCCCTCGCTTCCGGCGTGACGCTGGCCACCTCCGGGCTGCTGGCTGCGGTCACGCCCGTCGGATCGGTCTTCGGACTGGCGGTGGCGCTCACCGTCCTGGGCATCGGGTGGAACCTCGGGCTGGTCAGCGGCACGGCGATCGTCACCGACGCCGCTCCGCTGTCGATCCGGGCCCGGATCCAGGGTGGGGTCGATCTGTGCGTCGCAGTGGCGGGAGCGAGCGGCGGGCTCGGTGCGGGCGCGACCGTCGCCGCGACCTCCTATCCGACGCTGTCTGCGATCGGCGCCATCGTCGCGATCGCCATGGTCCCCGTCGTCGCTCTCACCACCCGACACCGAATGGAACAGGGACTCACATGACCTTCGACGAGCACACCTCACCGACCCGGCACTGGAACGACCGCTACCTCGGCACCTCGCCCACCGAGGTGTCCTGGTTCGAGGAACGTCCCACGACCTCGCTGGAACTCATCGACTGGGTCGCCCCCGGAGCCGGGCGCTCGGTGGTCGACGTCGGTGGCGGTGCCAGCCACCTGGTGGATCACCTCGTGGAGCGGGGCGACGAGGTGACCGTCGTCGACATCTCCGAGGTCGCGCTCCGACACGCCCAGGGACGGTTGGCAGGCGTCGAGACGGTCGACTGGGTGGTCACCGACGTCCGCACCTGGGAGCCTCGGCGCCGTTTCGACGTCTGGCACGACCGGGCGCTGCTGCACTTCCTCACCAGCGAGGACGACCGGGCCGCCTACATCGACGTGCTGCAGCGAGCCGTTGGACCGGGCGGCGGCTTCGTCCTCGCCACGTTCGCCGAAGACGGCCCCACCCACTGTTCAGGGCTCCCCGTGCGCCGCTACACCGCCGCAGACCTTCGAGCGGTGGTCGGCAACGCCGAGGTCGTCGCCGAACGCCACGTCGTTCATCAGACCCCGAACGGCTCCAGCCAGGCGTTCCAGTGGCTCGCCGGCCGGTTCACCGATACCTCGGCCAGCCGCCCGTGATGCGCCAGACCACCGCGCCCGGGCCGGTTCAGCCGAGCTTCATGAACATCTTCTCGACCTCAGCCAGCGGGTAGCCCTCGGCTTCGGCGCGCTCGGGGTCGTTCAGGCAGTACACGAGGCCGGCGGTCACGATGCGGAAACCGGCCTGCTCCATGGCGCGGGTCGCGGCGGTGAGCTGGGTGACGATCTCCTTGCAGTCGCGGCCTTCGTCGAGCATGCGCTCGACAGCCGCGACCTGCCCGGCCGCCCGCCGAAGCCGCTTTCGAACATCGGACACCACGTCGTCGGGAAGTTCCATGACCGTGCCTCCTCTTTGGATCGATCCCATCTTACCAGGTACCCCCAGGGGTTTGCATAGATACCCCTAGGGGTATAATGCTCCGAGAACCCGGACCACGTAGGAGACGACCATGAAGTTCACGCAGTACTACCTCGACTGCCTGTCCCAGGCGAGCTACCTCATCGCCGACGAGCAGACCGGCATCGCGGCGGTGGTGGACCCCCGCCGCGACATCCAGACCTACCTGGACGACGCCGCCGCCGAGGGCCTCGACATCCGCTACGTGATCGAGACCCACTTCCACGCCGACTTCCTCTCGGGGCACCTGGAGCTGGCCACCGCCACCGGTGCCGAGATCATCTTCGGAACGGCCGCCCAGGCGCAGTTCCCGATCCGTCGCGTCGTCACCGGGGAGCGCATCGCGCTCGGCGATCCCGGCACCGGGGTCGTGCTCGAGTTCCGCGAGACGCCTGGCCACACTCCGGAGTCGATCAGCATCGTGATCTGGGAGCGGGGCAGCGACGCCACGCCGTTCGGCGTGCTCACCGGTGACACCTTGTTCATCGGCGATGTCGGCCGTCCCGACCTGTTGGCGTCGGTGGGCGTCACCGCCGAGGAGCTGGCCTCGTCGCTGCACCGGTCCCTGCACGAGCAGCTGCTGACGCTGCCGGACGAGACGAAGGTGTTCCCCGCCCACGGGGCGGGCTCGGCGTGCGGCAAGTTCCTCTCCACCGAGACGGTGTCGACCATCGGCGAGCAGCGCCAGACCAACTATGCGCTGGCACCCATGTCGGTCGAGGAGTTTGTCGACGCAGTCACCGAGGGCCAGTCGAGCGCTCCGGGCTACTTCGGGTACAACGCCGGGCTCAACAAGGCCGACCGGGACCTGCTCGACGCGAGCCCGCCCCGGCCGATGGACCTCGACGAGGTGCTCGCCGCCCAGGCCGACGGCGCCGTGGTCGTCGACACCCGTGACGCCGCCGAGTTCGCCCGCGGCCACCTCGCCGGGTCGATCAACGTCGGCATCGAGGGCCGCTACGCCGAGTACGTCGGCACCGTCGTCCCGCCCGGGACACCGATCGTGGTGGTCACCGACCCCGGCGGCGAGGACGAGGCGAAGCTGCGCCTCGCACGCATCGGCTTCGACGAGGTCCTCGGCGTGCTCGACGGCGGCGCCGCCCGACTCGTCGACCGCCCCGAGCTGGCTCGCCAGGCATCACGACTCGCCGTGACCACCTTCGACGAGCTCACCGCGACGACCGACGTGCAGGTCATCGACATCCGCAACCCCGGCGAGACCGCCCTGGGCACCATCCCCGGCGCCGCGACCATCCCCCTGGCGACGCTGCGGGACCAGGCCACCGCCTTGGAGCTGGACCGTCCGATCGTCGTGTACTGCGCCGGCGGCTACCGCTCCTCGATCGCCGCCAGCCTCCTCCGCTCGCTGGGCGCCACCGACGTGTCGGACCTCCTCGGCGGCTACGGCGCCTGGACCCAGACCCACGTCAGCGTCTGACCCCCGACCACAGCACCCGACCCCATCCACCACATCGTCCACAAGGAGATCCTCATCCATGGCTGAGACCACCACCCGCCTCGACACCAGCGCCCTCGAGCGTTGGCTCGCCGACGGCACCGCCGTCCGCGTGCTGGACGTCCGAACCCCCGCCGAGTTCGAGACCGTCCACATCCCCGGCGCCTACAACGTCCCCCTCGACACCCTCGGCGAGCACACCGACGACATCCGAAGCCACGTCGAAGACCCCGTCGTGCTCGTGTGCCGCTCCGGGATGCGCGCCTCGCAAGCCGAGGCACGGCTGGCCGGGGCCGGCATGACCAACGTGAAGGTCCTCGATGGCGGCATGGTCGCCTGGGAACGTGCCGGGGGCAAGGTCAACCGTGGCGTCGCCCGCTGGGACATCGAGCGCCAGGTCCGCCTCATCGCCGGCGGGGTCGTCCTGGCCGCCATCATCGTCAGCATCTGGGTCCCCGCCGCCCGCTTCGTCGCCGGAGCCCTCGGCCTCGGCCTCACCGTGGCCGCGCTGACCAACACCTGCGCGATGGGCATGGCCCTGTCCCAGCTCCCCTACAACCGCACCAACTCCTGCGACGTCAACGTCGTGGTCGACCAGCTGACCGGCCGTGCCTGAGCCCACCCGCGCCGCCGCCGCCCCCCACCCCGGACCACGGGCGTGGGGGTCGGTGGCGCGCCTCGTGCCGATCGTGGCCTGGAGCCGCTCCTACGACCGCCGGTTGCTCCGCGGGGACCTCGTGGCCGGCCTCACCGTGGCCGTCATGCTGGTCCCCCAGGGCATGGCGTACGCCAACCTGGCCGGCATGCCGCCGGTCACCGGGCTGTACGCGGCCATCGTCGGCATCGTGGCCTACGCCGTGCTGGGCACGAGCGGCTCGCTCGCCGTCGGGCCCGTCGCCATCACCTCCCTGCTCACGGTCTCGGGGCTCCAGTCGATCGTCTCGCCCGACGACGCGTCCTACCCCGCCGTCGCCGCTCTGCTCGCCCTGTCGGTCGGCGCCGTGCTCGTCATCGCAGGCGTGCTGCGGCTCGGGTTCCTCGTGAACTTCCTCTCCCACCCCGTCATCAGCGGGTTCACCTCGGCCGCGGCCATCACCATCGCCCTGTCACAGGTCAAGGACCTGCTCGGCGTCGACATCGGCCGACCCGAGGGCGTGGTCGCGACCGTCTCCGAGCTCGCCTCCCAGCTGTCCTCGACCAACCGCTGGACCCTCGCGATCGGGCTCGGGGCCATCGTGGTGCTGGCGGTGGGCAAGCGGCTCGCCCCCAGGGCGCCGACCGCGCTCGTGGTGCTCGCCACCTCCACGTTGCTGTCCTGGGCGCTGTCGCTGGCCGACAAGGGTGTCGCCGTCCTGGGCGAGGTGCCCACCGGCCTGCCCTCCCCGCGAGCGCCCGAGATGAGCGCCTCGCTGGTCGGCGACCTCGCCCCGGTGGCGCTCACCATCGCCATCATCGCCTACGCCGAAGGCGTCAGCGTCGCCAAGGCGATCGCCCGACGCACCCGCGAGAAGATCGACGCCAACCAGGAACTGGTCGCCACCGGCGCCTCGAACGTCGCCGCCGGGTTCTTCGGCGGGTTCCCGATCGCCGGCGGCTTCTCCCGCACCGCGGTCAACCACACCGCCGGTGCACGCACACCGCTCGCCAGCATCATCACCGCCGGCACCCTCGTCGTCGCCGTCCTGTGGCTCACCCCGGCCCTCCACCACCTCCCCAAGGCCGTGCTCGCCGCGGTCGTGATCGTGGCCGTCGCCAGCCTCATCGACGTCTCCGACGCCATCGACACGTTCCGCACCCGCCGCGTCGATGCCGCCGCCCTCGCGGTGACCTTCCTCGCCACCCTGCTCATCGGCGTCGAGCCCGGCCTCGCCATCGGACTGATCTTCAGCCTGGTCACGGTCTTGCACCGCGCCGCCAACCCCCACACCACCGAGCTCGGACGAGTCGAGGGCACCGCCGAGTACCGCAACGTGAACCGCTGGCCCACCACCACCAGCCAGAGATGCGCCCTCCTCCGGGTCGACGGACCCCTCTTCTTCGCCAACACCAAAGCCCTCGAAGACCGCATCGCCGCCCTCGTCGCCGACCGCCCCGCTGTCAACACCGTCATCATCGACGCCAGCGCCATTGGCGACCTCGACACCAACGGAGCCCACCTGCTCCACGAGCTCGACGACGACCTCGCCACCTCCGGCGTGACCCTGCGACTCGCCACCATCCGCGGACCCGTGCGCGACGTCATGCACCGCGCCGGCATCTGGGACCACATGGCCAACCGCATCCACCCATCGATCCCCGCCGCCATCGCCGCCGCAGAACCCGACTCGAGCCTCCTGCGCCCCGACCGCCACGAACACCCCACCGAGGTGATCTGACCCGATGCCGCCCGACACCCCGTCGACACCCGCCCCCTCCTTCGCAGTCGCGGTCAGCTGCATAGACGGCCGCACCCACGAACCACTGGTGGCGTGGGCCAGACGCCGATTCGGCGTCGACCACGTCGACCTCGTCACCCAACCCGGCGCCGACCGAACGCTGAACTCCTGCCCCGAGCAGATCTGCGACGACATCCGCGACCGCATCCAGGTCTCGATCACCGCCCACCGCTCCACCACCATCATCATCACCGGACACGACGACTGCGCCGCCAACCCCACCTCACCCGATGAACACCGCCAACACATCACCCAGGCCATCGCCGAGATCGAGACCTGGAACCTCGGACCCGTCGTCGGCGCATGGATCGACCACGACGGCAACGTGACCGAGATCACGCGCACGACCGAACAACCAGCCCGAAACGCGCGACCATCCTGATGACCACTCGCTGGATTCGTGGTCGATCGGTCGTGCCAAGGCAACACGACATCTGGCGTGTTCGCGGGGGTCAGAAGCGGAGCGCTCGTCAACACGCCAGATGTCGCTCGAGGAGTCCCACCGGCGACGGACCACAAGTGTCGACCCAAGAACCCGAAGGTCACCTCGGTGCGCACCCGCCGAGACCCCTCATGCCCGCCCGACCGGCTCTGTGGCGAGCCGTCGTCGGCTGTCCCAGGCGACCCGGTAGAAAACCCGGTAGAAGAATCGCCAAAGACGGAGGAACGGCCCTCTCCGAATCTCTCGGAAAGGGCCGTTGACCTGGTGTTTCGTTGGTGGCGGGGGCAGGATTTGAACCTGCGACCTTCGGGTTATGAGCCCACCGAGGGTCCTGCCAGCTCGTACCA
>CAZALT010000102.1:0-4301 GCA_964485515.1 uncultured Rhabdothermincola sp.
GGACCACTTCGACCGCAACTTCGAGCTCGAGTACTACCTGGAGCAGAAGGGCAAGCTCAACGACCTCGACGAGATCCAGGCGCTCGCCGAGATGGCCGACATCCACTACGTGCGCCAGGGTGAGCCGCTCGGTCTCGGCCACGCCGTGTCGGTTGCCCGCAAGCACGTGGGCGACAACCCGTTCGTCGTCATGCTGGGCGACGACATCATGGATCGCCGGTCGACGGTGCTCGAAGACATGATCACGACCTACGACCAGTACGGCCGATCGGTCATCGCCTTGTCGGAGTTCCCGGTCGAGGAGATCTCGTCGTACGGCGTCGTGCGTCCGGAGCCGGTCACCGACACGCTCGTCCAGGTGCTCGACATCGTGGAGAAGCCCGAACCTGCCGACGCTCCGTCCAACCTCGCGGTCATGGGCCGTTACGTGTTCACGCCTGAGATCTTCGACATGCTCGACCGCACGAGCGCAGGTGTGGGCGGTGAGATCCAGCTCACCGACGCCATCGCCCACCTCCTCCAGGAGCAGGCGGTCTACGGCTTCGTCTTCGGCGAAGGTCGCTACGACATCGGCAAGAAGCTCGACTTCCTCCGCGCCACGGTCGAGCTGGCCATCGAGCGCGACGACCTCGGGCCCGAGTTCCGCACCTTCCTGGCCGAGCTGTGCCGCAAGCACGGGCTCGTCTGAACACCGACCTGGTGCCGACGACCGACGCGGGCGCAGCAGTCCGGGCAACCGAAGGTCACCGCTGAACGTGGCGCTCCTGCCCCTCGATGACGCCTTGAGCCACGTGCTGGCGCGCGTCCGTGAGCTCGACCCGGTCGTCGTCCCGATCGCCGACGCGAGCGGCACCGTGCTGGTCGACGACGTGGTCGCGTCCGACGCCCTCCCGCCCTTCGACAACTCGGCGCTCGACGGCTACGCCGTGCGCGCCGCCGACGTGGTCGGAGCGTCCGAGCTCGCGCCGGTCCATCTGCCGGTGGTCGACACCGTGCTGGCGGGGACGGTCCCGACCGAGCGGGTCTCGCCCGGCGTCGCCATCCGCATCATGACGGGCGCACCCATGCCCGTCGGCGCCGATGCCGTGGTCATGGTGGAAGACACCCGACGGGTCAGCCAGGCCGAGCAGGAGCCGGCGCCTCCGGAAGACGCACCGGGGGACGCACCGGAGGTCACACCGGTTCGTCCGGCGTGGAACGGAGGCATCTCGACCCGCGCCCCCGTCGACGGGCGTGGGACGGGCGAGGCCGGCTCGTCCCCCTTCGGCTCGGCGCCGGCCGAGCCCGGCCAGCCCGACGTGCCCGACGTGCCCGACGTGGTCGAGGTGCTCGCCCCCGCGACCCTCGGGTTCGGATTCCGCAAGAAGGGGAGCGACCTTCCCGCCGGAGCGGTCGCCGTAGCCCAGCGGACGAGCCTTCGTGCCGCTCATGTCGGTGTGCTGGCCAACGTGGGCGTGGCCGAGGTCGCCGTCGTGCGTCGCCCGATCGTGGGAGTGCTGTCGACGGGCGACGAGCTCGTCGATGCCGGCGGTGCGCTCGGGCCCGGTCAGATCCGTGACTCGAACCGGCCCGGGCTGCTCGCCCTCCTGCGCGAGGACGGGTTCGAGACGGTCGACCTCGGTCGAGCGCCCGACGACCACAAGGCGATCCGGTCCGCAATCACCGACGGCGTCGACCGGTGCGACGCGCTCGTCACCAGCGGAGGGGTCAGCATGGGCGATGTCGACCTGGTCCGCGTCGTGCTCGACGAGATCGGTGACATGCGGTGGATGAAGCTCGCCATCAAGCCGGCGAAGCCGTTCGCCTTCGGCACGGTCGCCCGCCTCGACGGATCGGTCACGGTGCCGGTGTTCGGCGTGCCGGGCAACCCGGTGTCGTCGATCGTGTCGTACGAGCTGCTGGCCCGCCCGGCGCTGCGCAAGATGGCGGGGTTCACCCTGTTGCAGCGCCCCAGGGTGGTCGGCGTGGCCGACGTCGACTTCGTGCGGCGCACCGACGGCAAGGTCCACTTCCCCCGGGTCATCTGTCGCTACGGCGATGACGGGGTCTACCGCGTGCGTCCCTCTGGGGGGCAGGACTCGCATCAGCTGGCGGCGATGGCCGCGGCCGACGGGCTCGCCGTCCTTCCCGACGGTGACGGCGTGCGAGCCGGTGACGGCGTCGAGGTCCTCCTGCTGCGCTGACATCTCCCGGTGGGGACGCTCTCCGGCGTTGCTCCTAGACTCGCGCCATGTCCGACCACGGCCTCACCCACCTCGACCCGCTGGGGCGTGCCCGCATGGTCGACGTCACGCCCAAGGACCCGACGCATCGGCGGGCCATCGCCCGCGGGCGGCTCAACATGAGCTCCGACACCGCGTCGCTGGTCGCTCGGGGCGCGATCTCCAAGGGCGACGTGCTGGCCGTGGCTCGGGTCGCCGGCATCCAGGCCGCCAAGCGGGCCTCCGACCTCATCCCGCTGTGCCACCCGCTGCTGGTCGGCTCGGTCTACATCAACTTCCGCATCGAGGACGCCCACGTGGAGGTCGAGGCGCAGGTCGAGACCGTCGACCGCACCGGTGTCGAGATGGAAGCGCTCACCGCGTGCAGCGTGGCCCTCCTGACCATCTACGACATGTGCAAGTCGTCGGACCGCTCGATGGTCATCGGGGAGATCGCCCTGTGGGAGAAGACCGGTGGACGGTCCGGCACCTACCGCCGCGACCCCCTCGACAGCCTCGATCCCTGACCCGCCTGTCAGCCGGTTCGTCATGAACCGGGGATGACGAATCCATCTCGATTCGCGTTGGACGGGGGCTCGATGGGGAGTCGTGCTGGTCGGTGGGGCCCTTGCGGTTCCACCAGGATGGCTGACCTGTGGCCGTTTTCACACCGACGTCGGTCTGGTGGCGAAATGTTGCGGTCCGTAGTAGAACCGTAATGATTCATCCGAAGACCGGCACCATCCACCACCGCACGGTGGGCGATCGGTACGGTCCTGAGCACTGAAGGCAGGCGCGGAGCGTGACATTCGTGATCTTGTTTGTTCTTGCCGTGGTCTGGGCGGTGTACCTCGCCTCCTGGCTGCGCAACCGAAGCGAACACAAGAGTGTCAACTCCATCTCGTCGTTCAGTCGCCACCTGTCGGTGCTCGAGCGGGCCACCCCCGGTGGCCGCCAGTCCACGTCGGCACGCCCCGTGGCCGCGGGCCAGTTCCCCGGCTACGCCCCGGCTCGTCGCAACGCCATGAGCCTCTCCACCGCTCGGCGTCGCCGCCGCGACGTCCTGTTCGTCCTCGCCGGCGCCGCCGCGGTCACCTTGGTGCTCGCCGTCATCGTCGGTGGCCTGTTCGTGCCGCTCCAGATCCTCGCCGACGTACTGCTGGTGGGCTACATCGCCCTGCTGTTCCAGGGCCAGCGTCGTGCCGCCGAACGCCGCAGCAAGGTCCACTACATCGGCCCGGCCGTGCAGCAGCAGGCCGAACCGGCCTACCTCCTGGTCTCCAGCGGCACCAACGGCTACTGAACCAAGACCACCTGACCTCCGACGAAGCGGTGCGCAACGCGCACCGCTTCTTCTCTGCCCACAGCGGGTGGGCACCGCCGGACGAGGAGACCCTCGCCGAGTGGGTCGCCGACGGCGTGTGCCGCGCCCCCGACGAGTGCCTGACCACGCCCGAGGGCTGGTGCGAGCACGGCATCGCGTCGTGGAAGCTCGTGCTCGACGCCCTCGACCGCACGGACCGCTTTCCGACCGATTGACCGAATCGAATCGGGTGCCCCGACGGGGTCGGGTGGTCCCCAGCTCGATTGCGGAGGGTGGGATCGACTCGGCTATCGTGACGACCTCTGCGGGGGTGTAGCTCAGCTGGCTAGAGCGCTTCGGTCGCATCGAAGAGGTCGTGGGTTCGACTCCCATCACCTCCACCCGCACGTCGGACCGTCAGCCTTTGGCTGGCGGTCCTTCCCGTTTTCGGCCGCGCCCGCGGCGCGTCGTCTGGTCGTGTGAGGGCCTCTGGCCGAGCGGCGAGCGCTCGGCCAGAGGCGTGGCCGGAGCCCCAGAGCTCCTGGCCGCGTCTCGACGGTGGCGGAACCGATCGAGACTTCGTGCAGCGTAGTCCCACGCCGTCGTCGACCGAGACCGCGAGCGAGGCCGCGAGCGAGGCCGCCGAGACTGAGACCGACAGCGAAGAAGTCCAGGAAATCCAGGAAATCCAGGAAAACTCAGGAATTCGGTGCAACCGCGTGGGGCCACGCGCCAAGTACTGCGTAGCGGTGGCGGAATCCACCGGGCTGGCAGGTCGTCCCCAGCGGCCTGCCAGC
>CAZALT010000102.1:4401-12403 GCA_964485515.1 uncultured Rhabdothermincola sp.
CTCGGTTTCGCCAGCCTCGGTTTCGCCAGCCTCGGTTTCGCCAGCCTCGGTTTCGCCAGCCTCGGTTTCGGCTGGTCGCCGTGGTCTGCTGGCCGACGCCATCGCGGCGCGGCTGCGCAGCGACGGACACGAGGTCGACGTCGCGGCCGATGGCCCATCAGCGATCGACCTCGTCGGCACCACGAACCCGGCGCTCGTGCGTCCTAGTCTCATCGGCATGGAAGCCACGTCTGGTCGCGTGTCGCATGTGCCCCTGGTCGGCGTCGATGTGGGTGTCTTCGGTCCTGGTCAGGGCGACGAGATCGATTCGTTCTTCACCGAGCACGGCTTCGTCATCGTGCGGGGGCTGTTCACCGATGCGGAGATGGCTGCGCTGGAGCACGAGTGCGTGGCGGCTCAGCAGCAGGTCATCGACGGCGACCTGGACGAGCGGTACGGCACCACCGTGCTCCTCGATGCCGATGCCGATGCCGATGCCGATGCCGGGGACAGGGCGGCCACGTTCGCCAACTACGTGACGCACGTGACCGAGGTGTCGCCGGCCGCGCTCCACGCCGCGACGCACCAGACGGTCTGCGAGCTGATGGACCGTTGGCTCGGTGTCGGGTGCTGGCTCCTCGACGACACCCGGTTCGGGGTCGTCTACCAGGACGCTCGTCCGGGGCGGGAGAGCAGCTACACCCGCATCGGGTGGCACAGCGACTGGCAGAGCGGACCCGATCTCGCCATCTGGCCATCGGTGGCGTTCACGTTCCACATCGACGGAACAGGTCCGGACAACGGCTTCCTCCGGGTCGTGCCCGGCAGCCACCGATGGGCGACACCTGCGCCCTACTGCAACGCCAACGGCGTCGAGGTCCCCGACGGCGCAAAGTCATGTGCCGGCCACACCGATGCGCCACCGCCGTTCGAGATGCCGTTGGGATTCGACAAGGTCCCCGGTGAGGTGGGTGTGTACGCGGAGGTGGGCGACGTGCTCTTCCACGACGCCTACCTGTGGCACTCGGCCGCGCGGGGTACCGACGACACCAGCGTGCGGCGCCACGTCCGCGGTAGTTGGTACACGGGAGACAAGCCGTCGACCGAGACCGTCGATCGCTTCGTGAAGAACGCTGCCCGCTGACAGGGCCGGGTCACGGGCCGTGTGAAGCGCCGGTGAACAGGGCGACCACGGCATTGCCGCCAGCCACAGGAACGTGCACGGTCGTGGCGCGGGCCGGTCGCCGGCTTCGCGTTCCCCCACCCCCAACCCGCGGTAGGAGCAGCCATGTACCTCTCCCAGGACCACGAGAACCTCCTCGGCCTCCGGCGCACGACACCGCCGACCACCCTCGAGCGCGGACTCGAGGTGACCGCGGCCATGAACCTCGAGAAGCCCTTGATCGAACCGTTGAAGACGGGTTCGACCTGACCTGACCTGACCTTCTGGACCGTGGGGCCACGCCCGCCGCGTGGCCCCACTCCCGCCGCGTCGCCCCACGGTCGAGATCCGCTGGCGAGCGTTCCCCTTCATGGAGAGGAAACACCGGGGCGATGACGGCGAAACCCCTTGGTCGTACCTTCCGAACGCATGACCTCAGCGATCGTGGCCACCGAGGAGCACATCCGACTGCTCCCGAAGACGGAGCTGAACTGCCACGTCGAGACGGGGGCGCGGTCGGGGACCATCATCGGGCTGGCGGAGAAGAACGGGGCGGACGCGTCGGAGCTGCGACGTTCGTACGGCGGCCCCTACGGCTCGTTCGGCGGGTTCCTCGGCACGTTCGGCGCGGTGTGTCGCAGCCTGGTCACGTCGGATGACTTCCAGCGGGTGACCTACGAGGGCCTGGCCGACGCGGCAGGCGCGGGCGTGCGGTACCGCGAGATGTTCTTCTCGCCGTCGTTCTACCTCGGCAACGGTGTGAGCCTGGCCACGGCGTGGGCGGGCATCGTGCAGGGGATCTCCGACGCGCACGCCGACCTCGACATCCACTGTCGGATGATCCTCGATCTCGATCGGTCAGTGGATACTGACCTCGCGATGACGATGGTGGAGTTCGCCGCGGCGCAGGACCGCGACCTCCTCGTCGCCATCGGCGCCGACGGCACGATGAGCGGGGGCGACATCGAGATCCTCACCCCGGCGTTCCACGAGGCTGCCCTCGTCGGTCTGCACCGGACGTGCCATGCCGGAGAGGAGGGCACGCCCGACAGCATCTGGGTTGCGATCGACCGACTCGACTGCCAGCGTGTCGACCACGGCATCTGGCTCGTCGACGACGCACGGCTGACCCGCCGTGTGATCGACCAGAAGATCCCGGTCACGGTCTGTCCGACGTCGAACGTGCGGATCTCGGCCGCGTATCCCGACGTGGCGAGCCAACCCATCCGCCAGCAGCGGGAGGCCGGGGTGCTGGTGACGCTCGGCGCGGGCGACCCCGGCATGCTCGCCCTGGACCTGGCCGACGAGTACTGCGCCGTGCAGCAGGCGTTCGGCTACGACCTCGATGCGCTCGAGCAGATCAGCCTGGACGGTGTGGATGCGTCGTTCGCCCCGAGGAACGAGAAGGCGTCACTCCGCAAGCGGTTCATCAAGGAGTTCAACTCTCTCCGACAGATGTACCGACTCACGCCGTGTCCCATCGTGGGTTGACGCGTCAGAGGTCGACGCGGACTGGGCATCGGCTCGGCGTGCCACCTCGGCGATCGTGACGTCGTCGAAGAAGGCTTGGAGGTTCTGCTCGGTGAGCGCCCAGAGCCAGCTCGACGGCGTCGGCTCGCCCGCGGTGTCCCAGACGCCGACGACCGAGCCGTCGATCGCCTCGAACACCCGGCTGATGGTGATGTCCTCGGCTGGTTCGGCGAGCCAGTAGCCCCCATCGCCACCTCGTCGGCTTTCGATGAGGCGGGCGCGGCGAAGGTCGCCCAGGGTGACGGCGAGGAAGCGCCGGGGGATTCGCTGGCTGGTGCTCATGGCGATGGCAGTCACCGGTCGACCGTCGTGGCGCGCCAGCTCGGCGAGTGCACGAACGGCGTAGTCGACCTTCGCGGTGATGCGGAGCAAGGGGTCCTCCGACGTGCGGTGGGGTAGGAGATGGGCGTGGGTGAAGCGAACTATTCCTACTAAATCCATAGGGATTCTTGCAATCTTTTCCCACCTTGTCTATAAAATCCCTCAAGTTGATGTGAAACGCTCGGTTCCGGGATTCGACCGGTGACGGATCTCCCGAACCCGCCCCGGAACTCGACGGTCACAACGCCGCGAACGCACCGAAGAAAGCACCCGACGCACGGCCGACCCGACGCCGGCAAACGAAAGGACCACCTGTGAGAACGAACCGCATGGGACGACCCTCCCGACTGCTCCTCCCCGCCACGTTGGTGTTGGCTCTCCTCCTCGGCGCCGCCGCCTGCGGCAGCAGCAACGACGACACGTCCAGCGGGAACACCACCGGCACCGCTGCCGATGGGTCCGCAGCGCTCGCCACCGCCAACACCGTCCGGCTCGGCTACTTCCCCAACGTCACCCACGCACCGGCGATCGTCGGCGTCGAGAAGGGCTTCTTCCAGACCGCCCTCGGTGACACCAAGCTCGAGACCTCCACCTTCAACGCCGGTCCTGCCGCTGTCGAGGCCCTCAACGCCGAGGCGATCGACGCCTCGTTCATCGGCCCCAACCCGGCGATCAACGCCTACGCGAAGTCTGACGGCAAGGCGATCCGCATCGTCGGCGGCAGCACCTCCGGCGGAGCCTTCCTGGTCGTGAACCAGGACATCAACACGCCGGCCGACCTCGAGGGCAAGACCCTCGCCACACCGCAGCTGGGCAACACGCAGGACGTCGCCCTACGTGCCTGGCTCGCCGACGAGGGACTGTCCGCCGACACCTCGGGTGGCGGCGATGTGTCGATCACCCCGCAGGAGAACGCCACCACGCTCACCGCGTTCAAGTCCGGTGACATCGACGGCGCCTGGGTCCCCGAGCCCTGGGCGACCCGCCTGATCCAGGAGGGCGACGGCAAGGTCCTCGTCGACGAGGCGACGCTGTGGCCCGAAGGCAAGTTCGTCACCACCCACCTCATCGTGCGCACCGACTTCCTCGACAAGTACCCCGGCACCGTCAAGGCCCTGCTCGAAGGCGAGGTCGAGTCGATCAACTTCATCGAGGCGAACTCCGAGGAGGCCAAGACCCTCACCAACCAGGGCATCGAGGCCGTCACGCAGAAGCCCCTCCCGCAGGAGGTCATCGACGCCGCGTGGGGGAACCTGACCTTCACCTGGGACCCGGTGTCGTCATCGCTGCAGCAGTCCGCCACCGACGCCGAGGATGTTGGCCTGCTCGATCCGGTCGACCTCACCTCGCCGGGGATCTACTCGCTCGACCTCCTCAACGAGGTGCTGGCCGGGGCAGGCGAGCCTCCGGTGTCAGGCCTGTGACGCCTCCGATCGACGACGGTTCTGTCGGATCCGCCGCCTCGGCCCGCTCGGCTTCAACGCTGACGGACGGGGGCGGCGGTGCCGCGCTCGTCGTGGACGAGGTCAGCAAGCTGTTCGGCCGCGGCGATGAGGCGGTCCACGCGCTCGATCGCTTGTCGCTCAGCGCCGCGCCAGGTGAGTTCCTCTGCCTGCTCGGCGCGTCAGGGTGCGGCAAGAGCACCCTGCTCAACATCCTCGCCGGGCTCGACATCCCCACACTGGGCACGGTCGAGACCCAGGGCCGGACGAGCCTGATGTTCCAGGAAGCAGCCCTGTTCCCATGGCTCACCGTCGGCGGGAACATCTCGCTCGCGCTCCGCCTCCGCGGCGTGCCGAAGCGTGAGCGCGCCGCCAAGGTCGAAGAGCTGCTCGCCGCGGTTCGCCTCGACGGCTTCGCCAAGAAGCGCCCGTTCGAGCTGTCCGGCGGCATGCGCCAACGCGTCGCGCTGGCCCGGGTGTTCGCCCAGGACGCCGACATCGTGCTGATGGACGAGCCCTTCGGTGCGCTCGATGCCATGACCCGCGACCTGCTGCACGACGAGCTCGAGCAGCTCTGGACCGAGCGGAAGTTCACCTCGGTGTTCGTGACGCACAACGTGCGCGAGGCCGTGCGCCTCGGCGATCGCATCATCTTGCTGTCGAGCCGCCCCGGCCGGGTGGCCGAGGAGTTCGTGGTCGACATCCCACGGCCGCGCCGCATCGACAGCCCCGAGACCTCGGCGCTCGCCTCGCACATCACCGATCAGCTCCGCGCGGAGGTGAGCCGTCATGCCGGAAGCTGAGAACGAGCACCTCCCGGAGGAGGAACGCGTGCGCACCCCGCCCCTCGCGGCCTCAGGTCCAGCCCCAGGTCCGGCCTCGGGCGAACCGCCGACGGCGACCGAGGTCGACGAGGACCGGCTCGATCGCGAGCTCGCCGGACTCGACGCCCTCGAGCTGGCCGAGTCGCCCATCCCGTTCTGGCGACGGGCCTGGTCGGCGACCTGGCCCAAGTTCGCCGCGATCGGGATCGCGATCTTCCTGTGGCAGTGCGTGGTGTGGTCGGGGTGGCGGCCCGAGTTCGTGCTGCCCGGGCCCGTGACCGTGTTCAAGGCCTTCTGGAACGGCATCGTCGACGGCACGTTCTGGAACGGGCTCTCCACGACCATGCGCCGGGCCGTGATCGGCTACTCCATGGCCCTCGTGCTCGGCGTGCTCATCGGGGCGGTCGTCTCGCAGGTCAAGGTCCTGCGGGTGGCCGTCGGCTCGCTCATCACCGGGCTCCAGACCATGCCGTCGATCGCCTGGTTCCCCTTGGCCATCGTGCTGTTCAAGCTCACCGATGCCGCGATCTACTTCGTGGTCGTCCTGGGCGCGGCGCCGGCCATCGCCAACGGCATCATCAGCGGCGCCGACAACGTGCCGCCGCTGCTCCGTCGTGCTGGTCGTGTCCTCGGCGCGGGCCGAGTGAGCCTGTACCTCAACGTGATCCTGCCGGCGTCGCTGCCGGCGTTCATCTCGGGCATGAAGCAGGGCTGGGCCTTCGCCTGGCGCAGCCTGCTCGCCGGCGAGCTGCTCGTGATCATCGCGAGGACGACGTCGATCGGTGTGCAGCTCAGCCAGACCCGGGAGTTCGCGGCCTACGACGAGATGATGGCCGTGATGCTGCTCATCTTGATCATCGGCATCGTCGTCGACTCGGTGTTCTTCGGCACGATGGAGCGAGTCGTCCGCAAGAAGTGGGGCCTCGACGCCTAGCCGGCGCTTCTGGCGTAGATCTCCTCCGAAAGGCGGGCAAGATCTACGCCAGAAGGGTCGATCTCGGTCAGATGGTGCCGGTGAACATGAGGACGGCCGTCCCCGCCGCGATGGCGATGCGGTACCAGCCGAAGATGGCCAGGCTGTGCTTCTGGAGGTAGTCGACCATCCACTTGATGGCGATGAGGGCCGAGACGAACGCGGCGACGAGGCCGATGATCGGATCGACCCAGCCGTAGGCGTCGAGCATCTCCGCGCCGTTCGACAGCACCTCGTAGCCCGTGGCCGCGCCCAAGGTGATGAGGCCGAGCAGGAAGCTGAACTCGACTGCTGCGGCCAGACTCATGCCCAGGAACAGGGCGGCGAGGATCGTGATCATGCTGCGGCTCGTCCCCGGCCACATGGCGATGCACTGCGCGACACCGATGATCGCGGCCTGCTTGATCGTCATCTCCTCGAGGGCGCGGCCTCCCGCCGCTGACGTCCAGCGCTTGGCCAGGAAGAGGATGGCGATTCCGCCGGCCAGCCAGGCGAAGGCGACGGGCCCAGGCCCGAGCAGGTTGTCCTTGATCGGCTTCTCGAAGATCAGCGCGATGACCACGGCAGGGACGAAGGCGATGATGACCGACAGCAGGATCTGGCGGCCGTCCTTGTCGCGCCCGACCGCCCCTTCGGCCATGGACCACACCCGGCGTCGGTAGAGGACGACGACGGCCAGGATCGCCCCGGACTGGATGGCGATGGCATATGAGTCGGCCGCGTCCTTGGTCTCGTCGGTGGTGCCGATGTCGAGCAGGCGCTCGCTGACGAGCAGGTGCCCGGTGGAGCTGATGGGCAAGAACTCGGTGACGCCTTCGACGACCCCGAGGATGATCGCCTTGCCCGGCGTCAGTTCGCTGCCGGCCGCGCTCGCGTCGGTCGATGTCTCGCCGTCGGCGACGACGCCCGTTGCCGAGCGGGTAGCTGGCGCGGCGGACGCGGCGTCCGAGCGCTGGACGAAGACGTTGCCGAACGCGGTGACGAGGGCGACGACCAGGAGGAGTCTGGCGAGTCCGGCCCGGACACGGCGAGCGACGATCGAGCGGGTGTCGGAGTCGGAGTCGGAGTCGGAGCTGGCGTCGGCGGAGGGACGGAAGGCCACGGACGGCGACGCTAGTGGTGCCAGAGCCGCGCCCCGCGCCAGCCCGCGCCGGGCTCAGCTCCATTTCAGGTCGGTGCCCACCCCCAGCCCGAAATTGCGGTGTGGTGCGTCAGAAGTCACATTCCGAAACGGTGTCGTTCCGGAATGAGGGTCCTATCGTCCCGGTTGGATAACGAAACGAGTGCGTTCCGTTTCGTTGTGGAGCACCGGCAGGACCAGGAGGCGTGATGACCATCACCGAAGCAGCTATCGACAGGTCACCGATCGAAGAGGGTGACGACATCACGGGGTCCGATCTCGAGGTCGACCCGACCGCGGGCATGTCCCCCGAGGAGAAGTCCATCCACGCCAAGCGCTGGTGGACCCTCGGCGTGCTCTGCCTCAGCCTCGTCGTCATCGGCGTGGACAACACGATCCTCAACGTCGCGCTCCCCACGCTCGTCACCGACATCGGCGCCACCACGAGCCAGCTCCAGTGGATCGTCGATGGCTACACGCTCGTCTTCGCCGGACTCCTCCTGACCATGGGCAGCCTGGGTGACCGCTTCGGTCGTCGCGGTGCGCTCACCATCGGCCTCGTGATCTTCGGCCTCGGCTCCGTCGCCTCCGCGTTCGCATCGACCGCCGGTGCGCTGATCGCGACCCGCAGCTTCATGGGCCTCGGCGCCG
>CAZALT010000103.1:0-3943 GCA_964485515.1 uncultured Rhabdothermincola sp.
GCGCTGGCCACGCTCTACCGCTACTTCCCGTCGCGCGACTACCTCATCGCCATGGCGCTCGATCACTGGAGCGCCGGGCTGTCCACCCGCATCCGGCGCCGCCCGATGTCGGCCGGATCGGCCACCGGACCCCACGGCGAGCGGTCCCGCGGCGAGCAGCTGCAGATCGCGCTGCGCAGCGTCGCCCGGGCCTTCGCCGCGCATCCCCACTTCGCCACCGCGGCCATCGTCGCCGCCGCGTCCACCGATCCGCTCGTCACGAGCGCGCTGCACACCTACCGCTCGTCGTTCGCCACCGGCCTCGACTCGGTGCTCGGCGACCTGCCCGAGCAGCAGCGCAGCGACGTCGCCTTCATCATCGAATCCGTCCTCTCCTCACAGCTCGTCGGCTTCTCGTCGGGTCGCGTGTCGCGCGTCCAACTCGAAGCCGCACTCGATCGAGCTGTGCTCATCCTCGATCTCGGAGACCTGCCTTGACCATCGAAGACACCGCCGAAGAAGCTGCCCTGCGCGCCGAGGTGGCCGAGTGGATGGCCGAGCACGCCGCCAAGTTCGGCCCCGCGCTCAACCGCCCGCAGATCGGCGACTCCGACGAGTACGCGGCGAAGTGCCGGGCGTGGCAGGCCGAGCTGGCCGAGGGCGGGTGGAGCGTCGTCACCTGGCCCGAGCAGTACGGAGGTCGCGGCTTCACCGCGGATCAGGCCCGCATCGTGTTCGAGGAGCAGCTGCGCTACGCCGTGCCCGTCGGCATGTTGAAGGTGGCGGTCGACATGGTCGGCCCCACGATCATGGCCCACGGCACCGACGAGCAGAAGGCCACGCTCATCGACCCGGTCCGCACCGGTGAGCACCTGTGGTGCCAGCTGTTCTCCGAGCCCGACGCCGGCTCCGACCTGTCCAGCCTGCGCACCAGCGCCCGCCTCGAGGGCGACGAGTGGGTCGTCAACGGCCAGAAGGTGTGGACCAGCGGCGGCACCCACGCCGACATGGGCATGCTGCTGGCCCGCACCGATCCCGACAGCTACCGCCACGAGGGCATCAGCTACTTCCTGATCGACATGAAGACCCCGGGCATCGACGTGCGTCCGCTCGTGCAGATCAACCGGGCCGCCCACTTCAACGAGGTCTTCCTCAGCGACGTGCGCATCCCCAAGTCCGCACTCATCGGCGAGGTCGGCCAGGGTTGGACAGTCGCTCGGACGACGCTGAGCGCCGAACGGGCCATGATCGGCTCGATGTCGGTCGTCGACCAGGTGATGAACCTCGTCGAGCTCGGCCGCAAGGCCGGACTCACCGAAGATCCGGTGCTCCGCCAGCGCCTCGCCGCGGCCTACACCCACGCCGCGATCGTCGGCTTCACCGGCGACCGGATCCAGGCCGCGGTGCGCAGCGGGGGACAGGTCGGGCCCGAAGGAAGCATCCTCAAGCTCGCCATCTCGCACATGGTCGAGGAGCTCGGCGAGCTCGCCATGGCGGTGGCGGGCAACGACGGCATGCTCACCGGTGCCGCCGACGGCGAGCGCTACGGCCTGCTGCAAGAGACGTTCCTCGGTCAGTGGTCGTCGCGCATCGGCGGCGGCACCGACCAGATGCAGCGCAACATGATCGGCGAGCGCGTCCTCGGCCTTCCCCGCGACCAACGTCCTGCCGCACCACCCAGGCCAGCACCCCCGACCCTTGCCGCGACCGCGGCTGCGAGCTGAGAGGTAAGACCCATGAAGCCACGTTTCCCCTTCCCGATGCCCTTCGGTTGGTTCGCGGCCTGCAAGGTCGACGACATCCCCGATGGCGGAACGACCGCCCTCAGCTACGTCGGCCAGGAGCTGGTGGCGTGGCGGCAGGGCGACGCCGTCCACCTCAACGACGCGTACTGCCCGCATCTCGGCGCCCACCTCGGCGTCGGTGGGCGAGTGGTCGACGACTGCCTGGTGTGCCCGTTCCACGAGTGGACCTTCGACGCCGAGGGACGCAACGTCGACATCCCCTACGCCGACCGCCCGAACAAGAAGGCCCGCATCCGCACCTACCCCACCATCGTGCGCAACGGGTTCCTGCTGTTCTGGTACCACCCCGATCCGGATCAGGTGCCGCTGTGGGACATCCCCGACGAGCTCATGCCGGAGGACTTCGTGCTGGCCGGGTTCAACGAGTGGACCGTCAACACGGCGTGGCAGGAGATCGCCGAGAACTCGGTGGACATGGCCCACTTCAAGTCGGTGCACGGACTCACCCAGGTCGCCGACATCTCCGACCTCACCATCGACGGACCGTTCCGCACGATCAACAGCACCCAGGCGTTCAACACGGCCAAGGGCGTGTTCGAGGGCAAGCTCCAGTCGAACAGCCTTGGCCCGGGCCTGGGCGTGACCCACTTCGACCTCATGAGCCGGGTCACGCTGCTGTCGATGACCACGCCGATCGACGAGGATTCGGTGCGGGTGCGGTTCTCGATGTTCCACGCCCCGACCGACGAGATCGCAGCCAAGATCGCCGTGCCCTTCGCGGCCGAGGTCAAGCGGCAGTTCGAGGAGGACATGCCGATCTGGGAGTCCAAGCGCTTCGTCCCGTCGCCCGCCCTCGCCCCGACCGAGCGCCCGGTCACCGAGTTCCGCCGTTGGGCCTCGCAGTTCTACGCCACACCCGAACCGGTCTGACCTCGACCGGTACCAACCGGGCCAGTCCGGGCTCGGCGCACCCACCGTCCGCACCATCGTCCGCACCCCTCAAGAGAGCAGAGCTGTCGTGACCGACCTGTACTGGGATCCCTACGACACCGCCATCGACGCCAAGCCCTACGACGTGTGGCGACGCCTGCGCGACGAGGCGCCCGTCTACTACAACGAGCAGTACGACTTCTACGCGCTGAGCCGCTACGAGGACGTGCAGGCGGCGAGCCGCGACACGAAGGGCTTCAGCTCGAACCACGGGATCGTGCTCGAGCTGATGACCCCGAAGCCGTGGGGCAGCCACGCCATGCTGATCCTGCTCGACCCGCCCGACCACACCCAGGTTCGGTCCCTGGTGTCGCGGGCGTTCACGCCACGCCGGATGGGTGCGCTCCAAGACGACGTGCGCACCATCTGCGCCGAGCTGCTCGACCCCCACATGGGATCGGGCTCGTTCGACTACGTGCAGGACTTCGCGGCGATCCTGCCGTCGCGGGTGATCAGCTCCCTGTTGGGCGTGCCCGAGACCGATCGGCCCCATGTGCGCGAGCTGATCGACACGATGTTCCACATCGAGCCGGGCGTGGGCATGGTCAACGACATCTCGTTCAACGCGGGCCTCGAGCTAAACCAGTACCTGCGCGACGCCATGGAAGAGCGCCGCAAGTCGCCGCGCGACGACATGCTCACCGACCTCGTGCAGGCCGAGATCACCGACGAGACCGGAACACTTCGCCAGCTCACGATCAGGGAGGCGGCCGATTTCGGGAACCTGCTGGTGAGCGCTGGTACCGAGACCGTGGCTCGTCTCCTGGGCTGGGCCGCGATCGTGCTCGACGAGAACCCGGATCAACGTGCCGAGCTGGCCGCCGATGCGTCGCTCATCCCCAACGCGGTGGAGGAGCTGCTGCGCTACGAGGCGCCGTCGCCTGTGCAGGGTCGATGGACCAAGAAGTCCTACGAGATGCACGGAACCACCATTCCGCAGGACTCCAAGGTGCTGCTGCTCACCGGCTCGGCGGGCCGCGACGAGCGCACCTACGAGGATCCCGACACGTTCGACATCCACCGGAGCTTCGATCAGCACGTGTCGTTCGGCTACGGCGTGCACTTCTGCATCGGGGCCGCGTTGGCCCGCATGGAGGGTCGGGTCGGGCTCGAGGAGACGTTCAAGCGCTTCCCCGAGTGGTCGGTCGACGCCGAGCGCAGCAACCGGCTCCACACCAGCACGGTGCGGGGCTGGATCAACGTCCAGATCGATCTCCCCCCGGCCCGAG
>CAZALT010000103.1:4043-5720 GCA_964485515.1 uncultured Rhabdothermincola sp.
CGAGAGCGGAAAGGCCTAGGTGTTCGCATGACCCTCGAGTGGACCGAACCCGCTCAGCTCGACCCCGCATGGGTCGAGGGACTGCTCGCTCCCGACAAGATGTTCGGCCTCGTCGACGAGGACGTGCTCGGCCACAGGCTGCCCGTCTTCGCGCTGCGTCCCGCGTCGATCCGCCAGGTGCTCCTCAACGGTGCTGCACAGCACGGTGACCGCGAGGCGCTCATCGGCCACGAGCGCACGGTCACCTTCTCCCGGCTGCCCGCCGAGGTCGCGGCGGTCGCCCTCCGCCTCCGCGATCAGTACGGCATCGTGCCGGGGGACCGGGTCGGTTTCGCCGGCATCCCGTCGGTCGACCACGTCGTCGCCCTGTGGGCCGCCATCTCGATGGGTGCCGTCGCCGCCACGTTCAACCCGGCGTGGACCGTCGATGAGTTCGAGTACGCGATCGCCACGACGACCTGCAAGCTGATGTTGTGCGACGACGTCGTCCTGGAGAAGCTGATCGACCGCGACGAGGTCGAGGCGTTCGCCGACTTCTTCGTCGGCGTCGACTCGACCGGGCTCACCGGAGACGACCTGCCGGGCGCGGACGTCGCCGAGGACGACGCCGCGGCGATCGTGTTCACCAGCGGAACGACCGGGCGGCCCAAGGGAGCGACGTTGTCGCACCGCAACGTCATCCAGTTCTGCCTCGCGGCGGCGGCGACGACCGCGGTGCACAGCCTCGTCTACGACATCCCCGCCGGCGGTGGCGGCGTGTCCACCGTCGTCGCCTGCTCGCCGCTGTTCCACGTGTCGGGGCTCCTCGGCCAGCTCGCCAACTCGGCGTTCTGGGGGACCCGCTTGGTGTTCGCACCCCCGGGACGCTGGGACGAGACCGTCCACCTCGAGCTGTCCGAGCGCCACGACGTCACGCAGTGGTCGCTCGTGCCCACCCAGCTGTGGCGACTGGTCGACCACCCTCGGCTCGCCGAGTTCGACCTGTCGAAGCTGGAGCTGATCGGCGGTGGGGGAGCGATGTTCGCCCCGGAGCTGCTGCGCCACGCGGCCGCGGTGCTGCCCAAGGTGGGCATGGCGCTGCGCGTCGGCTACGGCATGACCGAGGCGTCGGGGCCGATCACCATCCTGCAGCCGCCCTACGACGACCACGCCCGTGCCTCGGTCGGCAGGGCCGTGGCCGGCAACCGCATCCAGATCCGCGACGCCGACGGCACCGAGCTGCCCGACGGCGAGATCGGCGAGATCCACGTGCAGGGCGCCCAGGTGTTCTTGGGGTACTGGGGCGACGAGGAGGCCACGGACAGGGTGCTCGACGCCGACCGGTGGTACGCCACGGGCGACTTCGGTCGCATCGACGACGGGCTGCTGTTCCTCGAGAGCCGGCGCAGCGACCTGATCATCCGGGGCGGCGAGAACATCTACCCGATCGAGATCGAGAACCGGCTCATCGAGCACGAGGCCGTGGCCGAGGTGGCCATCGTCGGCGTGGACCACCAGACGCTGGGCCAGGAGGTCAAGGCCGTGGTCGTGCTCCACGAGGGCGCAACGGTCACCGTCGGCAACCTCCAGGACTTCGCCCGCGAGACGCTGGCGAGGTTCAAGGTGCCGAGCATCGTCGAGTTCGTCGACGAGCTACCCCACAACGCCACCGGCAAGGTCGTGAAGTCCCAGCTCGAC
>CAZALT010000103.1:5820-7034 GCA_964485515.1 uncultured Rhabdothermincola sp.
CCCATGCTGGACGCACCAGAGATCCATGAGGCGCTCGAGCGGCCCGACGTCGATCCTGCCCTCGTCGCCAAGATCCCGCCGATCATCGACCTGGACGCCCACGTCGTCGAGCCGCCCCACACGTGGTCCAGTCGGTTGCCGGCGAAGTACCAGGATGTCGGCCCGCGCGTGGTGAGCCTCCCCGCCGGGGTCCCCAAGCTCGCCGGCACCGGCTACATCGAGGAACCCGGCACGGATGGCCCCGACGTGGCGTGGTGGTTCTACGAGGACACCAAGATCTCGGTGAAGCGCACCATCGCCGCCGCGGGCTACCCCGCCGACGAGGTCGAGCTCAAGAGCGTGAGCTACGACGACATGCGGCCCGGCTGCTGGCAGCCCGAAGCCCGCCTCGCCGACATGGACCTCAACGGCGTGGAGGCCCAGCTGTGCTTCCCGAACCTGCCCCGCTTCTGCGGACAGCTCTTCCTGTGGGGCAAGGACAAGGAGCTGGCCCGGCTGTGCGTCGAGGCCTACAACGACTGGATGGTGGAGGAGTGGGGCGGGTCGAGCGGCGGACGCCTGCTGCCGCTCTGCCTCGTGCCCCTGTGGGACGTCGAGCTCGCCGTGGCCGAGATCCGGCGCAACGCGGCCCGTGGCGTGCGCGCCGTCGCCTTCTCCGAGCTGCCCACCTACCTCGACCTGCCCAGCATCTACTCGGGCTACTGGGACCCGTTCTTCGCTGCGTGCCAGGAGACCGGCACCGTGATCTCGATGCACATCGGCTCGGGTACCAAGACGCCCAAGGCGTCACCCGACTCACCCGACGCGGTGGCCGCCACGATCATCTTCGGCAACAGCGTGGCCAGCCTCACCGACTTCCTGTTCTCCGGGATCCTGCATCGCTTCCCGAACCTGAAGCTGATGTTCGCCGAGGCTCAGATCGGCTGGATCCCCTACGTGCTCGAGCGCTGCGACGACGTGTGGGAGACCCACCGCGGGTGGAGCAACTCGCAGCTCTTCTGCCCGGAGCCGCCGTCGACCTACTATCACCGGCAGGTCTACTCGTGCTTCTTCAAGGACGCCGTGGGTATCGAGATGCTCGACAAGGTCGGCGTCGACAACGTCGTGTTCGAGACCGACTACCCGCATCAGGACAGCACATGGCCGTTCAGCCGCGAGGCCGCCGCCCTGCAGTTCGGGCACCTCGAGCAGCCGGTCATCGACAAGATCGCCCG
>CAZALT010000103.1:7134-12359 GCA_964485515.1 uncultured Rhabdothermincola sp.
AGCTCGTCGACGATCTCGACGTAGCGGGGTGCCTTGTAGTTGGCCATCTCGGCCTTGGCCCACGCCTTGATGTCGTCGGCGGTGGCCGTGGCGTCGGGGCGCAGGATGACGAAGGCCATACCGACCTCGCCCATGCGGTGGTCATCGACGCCCACGACGGCCACCTGGCCGATGGCGGGGTTGCGCAGGAGGATGTTCTCGATCTCGGCGGGGTAGGCGTTGAACCCGCCGCTGATGAACATGTCCTTGACGCGGTCGGTGATGGTGAGGTTGCCGCCCGGATCGAGCACGCCGATGTCGCCGGTGTGGAGCCAGCCCTCGTCGTCGAAGGTGGCCGCGGTGGCGTCGGTGTCGCCGTAGTAGCCCTTCATCAGGTTGTACCCCCGGGTGACGACCTCGCCCGGTTCGCCTTGGGCGACCTCGTTGTTGTCCGCGTCGACGAGGCGGACCTCGACGCCGGGGATGGGCCGGCCAGCCGTCTGCGAGATGATCTCGGGGGCGTCGGTGTGGCGGCACATCGTGGTGATGCCCGTGGTCTCGGTGAGGCCGTAGCCCGTCACGATGTTCTCGAACGTGAGCTCGGAGCGCATGCGCAGGATCATCTCGACGGGCACCGCGGCAGAGCCGGTGACCGACAGGCGCAGCGTGGAGAGGTCGTACCTGTCGAGCTCGGGGTGGTCGAGGATCGTCATGTAGATGGCGGGCGGCCCGGGGAGCATCGTGATCTTCTCCTCGTCGACGCGCTTCATCACCGACGGCACGTCGAAGATGGGGTGGGGGACCATCGTCGCCCCGCGCACGAGCGACGCGACGATGCCGGCGTTGAGCCCGAACGAGTGGAAGTACGGGTTGATCATCAGGTAGCGGTCACCCTCCTGGAGGCCGACCACGAGGGACCACGCGTCGTAGGCCCGCACCGTGGCGCCGTGGCCGAGCATGGCGCCCTTCGGGTTCCCGGTGGTTCCCGAGGTGAAGAGGATGTTGGCCATGTCGTCGGGGGTCACCGCGGCGGAGCGGGCGGCGGATTCCTCCGGGGTGACAGACGAGCCACGCGCGAGGAAGTCGCTGAAGCTCACGGCGTCACCCCGGTTGGGGCCGCGCAGGACGATGATCTCCTCGAGCGTGGGGACCTCGGTCGTGTCGCCGAGCAGCTCGACGTAGTCGGTGTCGAGGAAGTCGGTGACCGTGCACAGCAGCTTCGTCTCGGCCGTCTTGAGCAAGTAGCGCGCCTCGCTGCCCTTGAACCTCGTGTTGACGGTGACCACGACGCCGCCGGCGCGGTGCACGCCGAGCGCGGCGATGACCCACTCGCCGATGTTGGGTGCCCACACCCCGACGCGATCACCGGGCTCGACGCCCGATGCGATGAACGCCCGGGCGGCGTCATCGACGCGATCCGCGAGCTCGGCGAAGGTGAGCCGGGTATCGCCGTCGACGAGCGCCTCGATGTCGCCGAACTCGGATGCGGCTCGCTCGACGACGCCAGGGATGGTCCCGGGAAGGTCCTCGGTCTGCTCAGCGGTGCTCATGGCGAAAACGTACTCCGGTGATCTGATGTCGCGTCAGGTCTCGACCCGAGACGACGAGGACGGAAGGTGGTGGCGTCGTCAGAAGCGGACGATGTGGCCGCCGTCGACGGACAGGATCTGGGCGGTGACCCAGCTGGCCTCGTCGGACAGCAGGAACTTGAGCGCGCCGACCATGTCCTCGGGCTGGCCCATGCGCTTGAGCATGAGGCCCGACACGATGCTGTCCTGGAGCTCGACGGGTACGACCGAGCGGGTGGCCTCGGTGTCGGTGGGGCCGGGAGCGATGGCGTTGACCCGGATGTTGCGGTGGGCCAGCTCGGCGGCGAGGTTGAGCGTGAGGGCGTTGGTGGCCGTCTTCGACAGCGAGTAGAACCCGCCGGCCATCCACGCCGCGCTGGAGGACTGGTTGACGATGGCGCCGCCGCCGTCCTTCTGCAGCGCCCGGTAGCACGAGCGGGTGGTGAGGAGCGCCCCGTTCATGTTCACGGCCATGAAGCGGTTGTAGTAGTCGAGGTCGACCTTGAGCAGGGACTCGATCTGCATGCCGCCGTAGATGGCCGCGTTGTTCACGAGGTAGTCGAGGCGGCCGAACGTCTCGGTCGTCGTGGTGGACATGGCGTCGCAGCTGTCAGGGTCTGAGACGTCGACCCTCACCGAGATCGCCTCGCCGCCGGTCTGGTTGATCTCGTCGGCCACGCGCCGAGCGCCGACCTCGTCGATGTCGGCCACGACGACCTGGAGGCCCTCGTCGGCGAGCGCCTTGGCGTACACCTCGCCGATGCCGCCGCCCGAACCGGTCACGATCGCGACCTTGCCTGCGAAGCTCATCTGTTCCCCTTGGTCAGCCGTTCGTGACGATCAGGCTGACCGTCTGCTGGTCGCAGACGGTCCCGATCGTCACCCGAATGGTCATTCGAATCGGTTGAAGTATGGTTCATATTGCGCTGCCGGCGACAAGAACCGGCGGGGAAGCGCCGTGAACTGGATGATCGGTGTGCGCCGATCGCCAGCCAAGCCACCAGAGCTTCGACGAAGGGTGCCACCGGGTGACCGAGAGTCCAACAGATCCTGCTGAGCTGTGGCGCGAGGAGCGCCTCTACATCGGGGGCAGGCTCGTCCCCGCCGCTTCCGGAGCGACGTACGAGAACGTCAACCCCGCCACCGGTGAGGTCATCGGCGTCGCGGCCGACGCGGGCATCGCCGACATGGACGCCGCGATCGCCGCGGCCCGGGACGCCTTCGACAACACCGACTGGTCGACGAACCTCGAGTTGCGCATCCGCTGCCTCCGTCAGCTGCAAGAAGGCTTGCAGCGCCACGCCGAAGAGCTGCGCGCCACGACCATCGCCGAGGTCGGCGCACCGCTGGCGCTCACCTTCGGCCCGCACCTCGACACCCCGGTCGAGGGGATCGGTTGGGTCGCCGACCTCGCCGAGTCGTACCGGTGGACCGAGGACCTCGGCATCGTCGAGTCGTTCGGCGTGAAGTCCCAGGTCACGGTCCAGCGCGAGCCCATCGGTGTCGTCGGTGCCATCTCGCCGTGGAACTTCCCGAACCAGATCAACCTGGCCAAGGTGGCCCCTGCGCTGGCCGCGGGCTGCACGGTCGTGCTCAAGCCCGCTCCCGACACGCCGTGGACGGGCCTCTTGCTCGGCAAGGTCGTCGCCGAGGAGACCGACATCCCCGCCGGGGTGTTCAACGTCATCACGTCGTCGGCCAACGAGGTCAGCCAGCAGCTGTGCGAAGACCCCCGTGTCGACCTCATCTCGTTCACGGGTTCGACCAACACCGGCCGCAAGATCATGCAGGCCGCGTCGGGCAACCTGAAGAAGCTCTTCTTGGAGCTCGGCGGCAAGTCCGCGTCGGTCGTGCTCGACGACGCCCGCATCGACAAGGCCGCCGCCGCGACCGCGTTCCAGGTCATGATCCACGCCGGCCAGGGCTGTGCCATCCAGACCCGCCTCGTCGTGCCCCGCGAGCGCTACGACGAAGCGGTCGACGCCGCTGTCGCCACGATGGAGTCCATGAGCTGGGGCGACCCCACCGACGCCAACAACTTCATGGGTCCGATCGTGCACGGTGTGCAGCGCGACAAGATCCTGGGCTACATCGACACGGCGGTCGCCGAGGGCGCCAAGATCGCCACCGGCGGCAAGGCGCCCGACGACGGACGGCCCGGCTTCTGGGTCGAGCCCACCATCCTCACCGAGGTGAAGCCCGACGACACCGTGGCCCAGGAGGAGATCTTCGGCCCGGTCCTCGCGATCATCGCCCACGACGGCGACGACGATGCCGTGGACATCGCCAACAACTCGGAGTACGGCCTGTCGGGCGCGGTCTACAGCGGTTCAGCCGAACGCGCCCGGTCCGTCGCCAATCGAATTCGCACCGGCACCCTCATGGTCAACGGTGGGAACTTCTACAGCCCGGCCGTTCCGTTCGGTGGCTACAAGGCCAGCGGCATCGGCCGCGAGATGGGCAAGCTCGGCTTCGAGGAGTACCTCGAGGTCAAGTCGATCGCGGAGGGCGTACGATGAGTCAGGTCGGTCAGACGAACACGGACATCTGGATCAGCGGAGCGCAGTCCACCGCCGTCGAGCTGCTGGGGCGTCGCCTCGAGTCCGACCCCGACGGCGAGTACCTCGACGTCGGCGGCGACAAGGTCACCGCCCGCGAGGTGTCGAGCGTGGCCAACCGCCTGGCCCACGCGCTGGCCGAGCTCGGTGTCGGCAAGGGCGACCGCGTCGCCACGCTCATCGAGAACTCGGTCGAGGCCACGTTGGCGTGGTGGGGCATCGTGCACACCGGCGCCATCGCCGTGCCCATCAACACGGCCTACAAGGGCGAGTACCTCCGTCACCAGATCAACGACTCGGGGTCGCGGGTCCTCATCGTGCAGGCCGATCTGCTCGAGCGGGCCAACGCCATCGCCGGGTCGATCGACGGCCTCGACCACGTGGTCGTCATCGGCGCCGAGGCCGCCGCGGTCCAAGGCGCGGACGGCCACACGTGGACCGACCTGCTCACCGCCGACGACAAGGCGTTCGAGGCCGACATCTCGCCGTCGGACCTGGCCACGTTCATCTACACCGGTGGCACCACCGGCCCGTCCAAGGGCTGCATGCTGTCGCACAACTACCACGAGGCGCTGGCCACCCAGATCGGCATCTGCTGGGGCCGCACCGCCGACGACGTCATCTGGACGCCGCTGCCCCTGTTCCACTTCAACGCCATCACGACCGCCGTGCTCGGCCCGCTCGTCTACGGCGGCCGCTCGGCGATCTACAAGAAGTTCTCGGTGTCCAATTTCTGGTCGGAGATGAACCGCACCGGTGCCACGGTCACCTCGACGTTGGGCACCATGGCCTACCTGCTGGCCCACGACGTCGACCGCCCCGAGATGCCGAAGTCGGGCGCGCCCGAGGCCAACACGTCGCTGCGGCTCCTCGGTGCCGCGCCCATGCCGGTCGAGGTCGACCAGATCTGGCGCGAGCGGTTCGGCATCACCACCTTCAGCGGTGCCTACGGCGTCACCGAGGCCAGCCTCATCTCGTGGCAGCCCACGGGCGTGCGCAACAAGCCCAACGCGGCGGGGGTCATCAACGACGAGTACTTCGACGTGCGGATCTTCGACGACGACGACAACGAGCTGCCCCGCAACACCGAGGGCGAGATCGTCATCCGCCCCAAGCGCCC
>CAZALT010000104.1:0-3029 GCA_964485515.1 uncultured Rhabdothermincola sp.
TCGGGTACGGCTGCCCGCCGAGGACCTCGACGTGGTGGCCGAGGTCGGCGAGCGCTTTGGTGAGGTGCCGGGTGTAGACGCCCTGACCTCCGACGTGGGGCTTGCCGCGGTAGGCGAGGAACGCGATGCGGAGGGCGAGCTCGCCGTCGGCGGCCCGTTCGCCTTGGAGGGTCTGCCTCTGCGGCGGCTGGCTGGGCGACTGCGGCGACTGCATAAGTGGGAAAGTCTTTCGGTCCTTGAATGGTCGGTCAAGTGCGGGGCGGCGCTGTGACAGCAGTCACGACGGGGATTCCGAGTCCGGTTCGCCTTTTCGACGGCGGTGCACGATCCAGACCACTGCCAGGGCAGCGATCGCGCCGAACACGGTCGGCATGGGCCCGATCACGGTCGCGATCGTGTTGCCCCGGCGCAGCGGTGCCGTGCCGGTGAGCACCGCCGCCTCGCCGATCGAGGTGCGTTGCAACACGTCGCCGTCGTCGTCGACGACCGCGCTGAACCCGGTTGGAGCCGCCTGCAGCACCCAGCGGCCGGTCTCGATGGCGCGCAGCCGGGACGAGGCGATCTGCTGGGTCTGCACCTGGGTGAGCCAGTAGGTCGATCCGTTGGTGGGGTTGTAGAGGGTCTCGCCGCCGTGGAGCACGCCGTCTCGGGCCCGGTTGGTGAAGAACACCTCCCAGGAGATGACGACGGCGAGCGGGCCGACCGGCGTGTCGAGCACGGCGGGGTCCTGGCCGGGGAGCGCGTCGCGGGGCGAGAGCCCGGAGTCCTCGCCGGCGAGCTTCTCGACGAGGGGGCGGAACGGGACGAACTCGCCGAACGGCACGGTGCGCACCTTGTCGTAGCGGTCGCCGACGGTGCCGGCTTCGGTGCCGTCGCCGGGTAGGAAGACGATCGATGCGTTCGTGAAGTGCTCGTCGGAGACGCCCTCGGTGACACCGGCGATGATCGGGGCGTCGAGCCGCGTCGCGAGGGCGAGGAGCTCGCGCTCCTCGCGCGTTGCGGACAGGCGGCGGTCGACGGCCACGACGTTCTCGGGCCACAGGACCAGGTCGACGGGTTGGTCGATGAGCTCGGTCGCGTCGAGGTGGCGCTGGAACACGATGCGCTCCTCGCCCGGGTACGACCGGGTCTGCTGCGGCCCACCGCCCTGGACGAGGGCGAAGGTGAACTCGTCGACGGTGTGGCCGCGGGGCGCGACCCAGCCGACCGCGGATGCGACCACGACGAGGGCGAGGGCGATGCCCGCGGCGCGCCAGCGGCGGGTGTAGGCCGCGGCGAGCGCGACGCCACCGACCGCGGCGAGCCCGGACACGAAGATGGCCGTACCGATGCGAGCCGACTGTGCGAGCAAGGAGGCCGCCTGGCCCTCGGCGAGGGTGGCGAGCGGGACGCCGCCGAACGGGAAGGTCCAGCGGGCGATCTCGGCCAGCACGATCACCGCGGGCAACGCGACCCAGCGCAGCGGTGCCCGGGCGGGAACGAGCAGCGATCCGACGGCGAAGTAGGAGCCGTACACGGCGACGGCGACGACGTAGCCGGGGTTGGTGAGCCCCCACATCCACAGCATCCCGGGGCCGAGCCACGAGACGGCGACCAACCAGGATCGCCAGAAGCGGACCCGGGGACCCTGGTCGGCGAGGAGCTGATCCCAGATGGCGATGCCGACGAAAGCCAGCGGCCACCAGCCCCACGGCGGGATGGACGCGGCGATGGCGAGACCGGCCAGGATCGACAGGCCGACGGCGCGCAGTCGCTCGGGACCGCGCCGGAGCGGGCGGCTCGTGGGGGCTTCGGGTTCGTCGCGCACGTGGTCGGTCAGCCGTCGATCCCAGCCAGCGGGTCGCCGCTGGCCGTCGGCGGGTCGCCGGGGGTCTGGCGCACGATGAGCGTGTGGTCGGTGCGGACCTCCTCGGCGTCCATCGCGGGCAGCGACGAGTCGGGGTCGACGGGGTTGCCCGCGTCGTCGAGCAGGCGCAGCTTCGCCACGATGCGGTGCGTGGCCGAGCCCTTGGGGTGGCAGGCGAAGAGGGTGGCGGTGTGGGCGCGGTCCTGCGCCGCGATGTCGATCCAGTCGGCGGGCACGACGATGACGCCGCGCACGGCGTAGGTGAAGCGTCCGGCGTCGGTGGTGAGGACCACCTGGTCGCCTTCGACGAGCTCGTCGAGGCGGTTGAACGGCTTGGTGTGGGTGACGCGATGCCCGGCGAGCACCACGTTGCCGAGCTCGCCGGGCATGGCGGTGTTCGGCCACCAGCCAGGGCCGCGGTCGATGTTCGTGAGGGTGATGCCGCGGCGGATGTTCTCGTCGACGCCGATCTTGGGGATGGCGATGTGGCCGACCACGATGTCGTCGGTGGGGGCCCGTGGGTCGACGGGCAGCGGATCGGGGATCGGCAGCGAGGGGGACGGGGTGACCGCCATCGCCGCGACGGCGGGGGGCGCGGACACGTCGACCGACGCCGTCCCGGCGGCGACGCCCAGGTCGTGGGGTTCGGCGGACGGGAGGGCGACCAGCGCGCCGATGACGGCGATGCTGCCCAGCACCGCAGCCGCGATGAGCAGGCGCAGGCGGGCCTGGCGCGTCTGGCCGGGTGGGGTCTGGCCGGGTGGCGTCTCGTCGGTCAGCACGTGGCCAGTCTCCCGCGGATTTTGTCGTTGCGTCATGCGGGCAGCTCGGCTCGGCGCGCGGGTAGTCGTCCGGGCCGCTCGTCCCGGTGCTCGTCCGGGTGCTCGTCCGGGGTGCTCGGTTGGCCCCGGCAGAGGATCTCCAAGAATGGGTTGACTTCACCCTAAGTGTTAGGGCAACCTAACTCCCACCAGGAAACGCCCTTGGGCAGAGACGGAACTCGAGCGAGTGGAGCGGCGGCGCTTCACTCCTCCCGAGGGAAGGTTTCCTCCAAGGGTGCGCTGTCCGATCCGGTGGCCGCGCACCCGGGTGTGGCAACGTCCGGCTCTCCCGCTTGCGTGTCGTGCTCGCGGGGGAGCCGGGGCCACCCAGCCCGATCGGGTCCCCGAAAACCATCCGGACC
>CAZALT010000104.1:3129-7910 GCA_964485515.1 uncultured Rhabdothermincola sp.
TCCGGACCTCCGGCTCGTCGGGCCACCTTCCGGCTCAGCCCTCGAGCAGGGTGTCGCCGAGGTAGCGGTCGTGGTCGGCAACGCCGGGCAGCACGAACCAGTGGCCGCCGCCTTCGGCGCGCGCGTAGCGGGCGAGCGGTTCGCCCACGAGCCGCGCCTGGATCGGCGTGAACTGGTCGCGGATCGAGCGCTGGAAGGACAGGAACAGGACGCCCTCGTCGAGTCGCCCGTCGGCGTCGACGCCGCGGGCGTAGGACGCGCCCCGGCGCAGGATCCGCTGGTGGGCCGTCGCGGGGGTCCGCGGGTTGGCGAGGCGGATGTGGGCGTCGAGCGGCGTGGCGCGGCCGTCGGGGTCGGCGGCGAAGTCCGGCGGGGTGGACGCGGACGCGCCGGGCGGGCCGTCGAGCGGAGCGCCCGTGCCGCGTCGTCGTCCGATGGTGCGCTCCTGGTCGTCGAGGGTGGAACCGTCCCAGTCCTCGAGCAGGAGCCGTGTCGTGCGCACGACCGCGTAGGTCCCGTCGGTGGTCCACGCCGGTTCGTCGTCGGTCTCGCCCACCCAGACGAAGCGGTCCATCGCGGCGGCGTCGTCGGTCGCCAGGTTGGCCGTGTGGTCGTGGAAGCCGAGCGGGTTTCGGTCCGAGGAGCGGTCCACCTCCAGCGCCCAGCGCGGCCGAAGCAGGCCACGGGTGGCACGGTGGAGCTGGCGCAGCGCGAACCGGTTCGTGGCGACATCGGTGCTGCCGATGGCCACGAGCAGGTCGCCGTGGCTCCGCTCCGGGGCGAGCGCGTCGCCGGGGAACGCGGGCATCGGGTCGAGGTCCCGGGGGCGTTGGTCGGCGAGGCCGAACCGGTCGTCGAAGGAGGTCGCGCCCAGTGCCACGGTGATCGACAGGTTGGCGGGCGGGGGCGGATTGGCGATCGTGCCGGGCTGGGTCGGGCGACGCGATCCGTCGGGGGTCTCGTAGGGCTGGCCCGTGACGAGGCGGGCGCTCTCGCTGGTCACTCCCAGGAGCAGGGTGCGGAGCTGTTCGAGGTCGCGGGCGGTCACGTCGTAGGCCGCGACGACGCCGGTGGGTTGGGTCGGTGCGGTCACGCCCACCTGACGGGCGCCGAAGTACGGCAGGTGAACCGGCTCGTCGGCACCTGGTGAGGGTTTCGCCGGGGCCGCACCTGCCTCGCCGCGTGGTCCCGTGCGGCAGCCGACCAGCGCGGCACCGCTGACGCCCGCCGCGCCGGCGATCAGGGCGCGGCGCGAGAGGCGCTCGGAGTCCGCCACGGGCCCGCCTTCAGGTGGTTCCGGTCGCGCTGTGGTCGTTGCCCGTGCCGCGGTGCGACGCGAACGTGGCCGGGCGCGGCCCGGGCGTGTCGTCACGGGTCGACGTGGCGTCGAGGGCCACCTCGGCGTCGAGGGCAGACGCATCGTCGGGGACGCGGTCACCGAACCCTCGGGCGCTGTCGCGGTCGACCATGGCCCACTTGGCGAAGATCACGAAGATGACGGTCCACACGATGGGGATGTTGCCGATCTTCATCAGGATGCCGGCCATCTGCTGGTCGTTGCCCGCCGCGAGCCCGTTGACCCGGGGGGCGAGCTCGTAGATGCCGTAGAGCGGGAAGTCGGCGAAGGTGAGCATGCCGCCGGGCAGCATCGGGATCGCGCCGGAGGCGAGGAACAAGTAGACGCACTTGACCGCGGGCGACGGGCTGCGCAGCTCGGGCAGCGGGCTGATGAGCGGCATCCAGAGCACGAGGCCCGACAGGAGCCACGCCACGTCGAGGAACATCGAGCCGAACTGGTTGATGCGCAGGTTGTCGACGGTGAACGGCGCGTGGGTGGCGACGAGGATGATGTTGAACCCGACGCCCGCGATCAGCGGGCGGGACAGGAACGCGACGGTGCGCGTGAGGCGCAGGCGTTCGAGCAGGGGCCGGGCCATCCACTCGGGCGTGCCCAGGAGGATGAGGGGCGCGGCGGCAAGCGTGTACAGCTGGTACTGGATCATGTGGGCGAGTGCCAGGTAGCTGGCGCCGAGCGCGCCGAGCGGCCAGTCGGTGGCGATCCACAGGAGGGCGGCGCCGATGCCGAACCACACGAACTTGCGCTTGTCGCGCGTGGTGGTGCCGTGCTCGCGGTGGTGGCGCACGGCGAGGACCGCGTAGGACCCGATGAGCAGGCTCATGGCGAGCCAGATGCCCGGGTAGGCCTGGAACGCCCACGACCAGGCGTCTCGTGTCGTGCTGCACCACCAGGTCATCCGAGGGCCTCCTGGTCGCCGGCGCTGTGCCACGACTCGTTGTCAGCGATCTTGGGCAGGTCCTGAGACCAGTCGTCGAGGCGGGTGCCGAACGGGTACAGGAGATGGGCGAGGTCGTCGCGGGTGAACACGAAGACCTGCGATGAGTGGCCCACCGCGTACCTGCTGGTGGGGTCGGGGTTCTCCGGGATCTCGACGGTGACGCCGAACTGCGCTTGCACGGCCTTCAGCTCCTCGGTCGTGCCGGTGAGCCCGACGGCGTCCTTGTCGATCTGCGCCAGCCAGGTGTTGAGGCGCTCGGGGGTGTCGCGGGCCGGGTCGGTCGTGATGAACACGACCTTGGCCGCGACCTTGGCGTTGTCGATGGCGCTGGCGATGAAGTTCATGGTGAGCGGGCAGACGTCGGGGCAGTTGGTGTAGCCGAAGAACACGAGCGTGAGCTGGCCCGAGGTCTCGGCGCCGAAGTCGTACGGTTGACCGTGCTGATCGGTGAGCGTGAAGTCGGGGCGGGGGATGCCCTCGGGCAGGACGCTGCCGTGGAGGTCGCTCGGCGAGGCGGCGCCGGTGCCGTCGCGGTTCACGAACACGAGGGCGATGACGGCGATCGCCACGAACACCAGCCCGCCGAGCAGGAAGGCGACGACCGTCCCGACGGGGACGCCCGGCGGGGTGGGGCGTGGGGATCCGTCGGGCGGGGGAGATGCCGGGGAGGCATCGAGGGTGGAGCTCACCGCCGACCATTGTCGCCACGCCGCGGGCCGGGAGCCAGTCGGGCCGGTTCGCCGGGGGTCGAGGGCGGAGTCAAACCCGGCCGAACGCCACGCTGGCGCCGGACCAGTACCAGATGCTCTGGATCTGCACGGGTCGACCTCGGCCCGGTGCGTGCACGATGTTGCCGTCGCCGACGTAGAGGCCGACGTGGGACGGGTCGCCGCTCCGTCCACCGCGCCAGTAGAAGACGAGGTCGCCGGGCTGTAGCTCGGCTTCGGAGATCGGCTGGGTCTGGGCGTGCTGCGAGCCGGTGTAGTGACCGAGGCCGACGCCGACCTGGCCCCATGCCCACATCGTCAGCCCCGAGCAGTCGAAGCTGGTGGGGCCCGAACCGCCCCACACGTAGGGGCTGCCGAGGCGGCTGAGCGCGGCCCAGACCGCGAGCTCACCCGGTGTGGGAGCGGGCGGTGGGGCCGGAGCCTCGGCGGGAGGGGTGACCGCGGCGGCCGGGGCCTGCGGGGTCGCTTTCGCGGCCGGTCGGAGCAGCGTCTCGAGATCGAGGCCGAGCGTGGATCCGGTCGGCGCCGGGGCGAGGAGCTGGTGGAGGTCCCCGGTGCGGTCGAACGCGGCGGCGAGCGACCGCCGTTCGGTGCGGGCCGTGGTCGGGGTCGGAGCGGCACCTGCGGGGTGCGCCGCGGCGGTGGCGAGCAGGCCCAGGGCCATCGATGCGCCGAGCGTTCGGAGGAGGGGCCGTCGGGTCTTGCGCGGCGTGGACGGGGTGGCCCCCGAATATGACGATTCAGCAAACATTGTTGCGAAAGGGTTACGAACCGGGGGGTCGTTTCCAACGCGGGTGGCTGCATCGGCGCGCGAAGTTGGCCCTGACCTGCGCTTTCATCCCACGTGACTTCCGTCTCGAAGACGGAATCGGCCTCCAATTAGGCCAAAAGGCGCAGGATCTCGTCGTCGCTCAACGCGTGGCCTCCGGGGACCTCGGTGAAGGTCACGGCGACCCCCGACCGTTCGAGGACGCGGGCCGTGCTCCGGCCCAGCTGCGCGTCGACGACGTCGTCGTCGGCGCCGTGCACGAGGTCCGCCCGCGTGTGGCCCGCGGCCCCGGCGAAGTCCCAGGTCACGTCGGGGTCCGAGGCCAGCCAGCCGGCCACGGTGGCCACGGTGGCCGGTCGCCAGCGGGGTTCGGGGGCGGCACCGAACACGAGGGCCAGCGCGGTCGCCGCACCCTGTGAGTACCCGATGACCCGGCTTGGCCCGGTGTCGTTCGTGCCGGCGACGAACGTGGCCGTCAGGCGTTCGACCGCCTCGGCCAGGGTGCCGAAGTCTCCGGGCCGTTCGGGCGCGTCCCCGTCCGCGGAGACGAACCAGGCCGCACCGCCGTCGGCCGTGCGCACCGGCCCGATCGGCGCCAGCAGCCCGACGTCGGCCGGGACGAGACCCGCGACGCGTTCGAGCAGCCGAGCGGGGTCGTCGCCGTGTCCATGGAGCACGGCGATCACCGTCGTCGGGGTTTCGGATGCTTGGTGGACGAGGACGGGGAGCGGATCGTGAGCCATGGCGGCGGCATCGTCGCAGGTCGCCCTGCATCTCGCAACGCGCTACCCGGCGTCGAGGATGCGCTGCGCTGCGGCGCGGCCCTGGCGGATGCAGGCGGGGATGCCGAGCCCGTCGTAGGCCGCGCCGGCCAGGTGCACACCGGGGTGCGATCGATCGATCGACGCCCGCCACGCGGCGACGCGGTCGAGGTGGCCCGGCGTGAACTGCGGGAGCGCATCGTTCCAGCGGGTCACCCGGTGGGGG
>CAZALT010000104.1:8010-12273 GCA_964485515.1 uncultured Rhabdothermincola sp.
CACCGTCGCGACGAGGGCCTGGTCGTCGAGCAGCAGTCCGCGTTCGTCGGTCGAGCGTCCCACCGACACGCGGAAGATCACCTGGTCGGGGCGGTCGAGGTGCGACCACTTCGACGACGCCCACGAGCACGCCGTGACGGTGCGCGCTTCGCGACGGCTCACGAGGAAGCCGGTTCCGTCGAGTGGGTGGCGCACCGCCTGGCGGTCGAAGGCGAGGGCGATCATGGCGACCGAGGCGTAGCGGACGGTGTCGATCTCGTCGCACACGAGGTCGTCGACCCCCGCGGCGCGCAGGAGCGAGGCGGCCGCCGGGGCTGGCGTGGCGAGGACGACCGCGTCGGCGCTCAGGTCGCCTCGACGTGTCGCCATCGACCAGCGGTCGGCATCTCGATGTAGGGCCATGACCTCGGTATCGAGCTGGATGTCACCACCACGGCGTCGTACCGAGTTGGCCAGGGCGTCGGTCAAGGTGGAGGTGCCGTTGCGCAGCCCGTAGAAGATGGGTGCGTCCGCATCGGCGACCGCGGCGCGCTGGGTGCGGAGCCCGGCGATGAGGCTCGGCTGGTCGCGGACCGCGGCGGCGAGTTGGGGTGCGCCGGACTGCACGCTCAACCGGTCGGCGTCGCCGGCGTTCACTCCGCTCAGCAGCGGCTCGATCAGGACCTCGAAGGCCTCGTCGCCGAGTCGGCGGCGGGCGAGCGCGCCGACGGTGGTGTCGCCGGCCAAGGGCTCGCCGCCCATGGTCAGGTCGTCGCGGACCCGGGCCGCTCCTTGGTCGCTCAGCAGCCCGCTCGCGTCGAGCGCGTCGAGGTCGGTCGGCACGCCGAGGACGAGGCCGTCGGGGAAGCGGTGGAGCTCACCGTCGATGAGCAGGTAGGCGCCGCGGCGGGCGGGGGTGACGAGCTCGTCGCCCAGTCCGAGCTCACGGCACAGGTCGACGGCGTCGGGGACCCGGGCGAGGAAGGCGTCGGCCGCCGTGTCGAGGTCGAGCCCGGCGAACGGTTCGGTGCGGATCTTGCCGCCGACCTGATCGTCTCGTTCGACGAGGGTGACCCGCGCGCCGGCCGAAGCCAACGTGTGCGCCGCGGTCAGCCCGGCGATGCCCGCGCCGACCACGACGACATCGGGTGCATCGGGCGGCGCATGGGGCCTCTGGGTTCCGTCGCCGGTCATGGGGTCGGCGCCGTCAGGACGGCGTGGGCGGGAGCCAGGTGGAAGGGTCGGTCCCGTCGTCGAGGGAGCGGGCCGAGTCGGTGCAGCGCACGATGAGCTCGGCGAGCGCCGCCATGGTGGGAGCGTGGTCGTTGAGCGACCGGGTGCGGGCGAAGGCCAGTCCGACCTCGGCCGAGACGGCGGCCGATTCGATGTCGAGGTCGTAGCGCACCTCGAGGTGGTCGGACACGAAGCCCTGTGCGCACACGAGCACGCCGTCGGCGCGGCCGGTGGCGGCGAGCTCGCGGATCACCACGTTCACATCCGGGCCCCGCCACGGTTCCGGCGTTCGGCCCGCGCTCTGCCACGCCAGCGCCCAGTCGGCCCACGGCGAGAGCCCGAGGCGCTCGGCGACCGCCTCGGCCGACTCCTGCAGCTGGCCGGGGTAGGGGTCGTCGAGGAGCGCGCGCTCGGGGAGCGAGTGCGCCGTGAAGAGCACCTTGTGGTTGGCGGGCAGCTCGACCTGGGCGTTGCGCACGGCCTCGGTGAGGAAGTCGAGGTACTCGGGCAGCAGGTGCCAGCTGGAGATGGCCCCGAACGCGAGGTCGTGCTGCGTGCAGGCCTCGACGGCTCGTTCGAGGTAGGCCCCGACGCTGGCCGCGCTGTAGTGGGGGGCGAGGACGAGGCCCGTCACCCGTTCGACGCCCTGCGCCTCCAGCGTCGTGATGGCGTCCTCGATGAACGGCGCGGCGTGCTTCTGGCCCAGCACGACCACGTAGCCACCGGGCCAACGCTCGTCGAGGGCCGCCTCGATGGCGGCCCGTTGGCTCTCGGTGCGTGCCGCCAGGCCCGACACGCCGCCGAGGGCGTCGTAGCGCGCCGTGAGGTCGGCCAGCTCCTCGGGCGAGGGAGGTCGACCTCGTCGGATGTGCGTGTAGTACGCCTCGATCTCTTCGGGACCGGCCGGCGTTCCGTAGGACATGAGCACGACACCGACGGGAGGGCGGGTGGTCATCGGTCCGTGTCGGCGCCGGGACCGTCGGCTCGACCCTCGCGGTGGACGAGGTCGACGACCTGTTCGAGGATCTCGGGGTCGAGCTCGGGGAGCACGCCGTGGCCGAGGTTGAAGACGTGGCCGGGGTGGCCGGCGTTGCGGCGGAGCACGTCGCGGACCCGCGCCTCGACGACGGGCCACGGCGCGGCGCAGATGGCCGGGTCGAGGTTGCCCTGGAGGGCGGTGCCCTCGGGCACTCGCGTGCGGGCCACGTCGAGCGGAACCCGCCAATCGACACCGACGACGTCGGCTCCGGCCGATGCCATGAGCCCGAGCAGCTCGCCCGTGCCGACACCGAAGTGGATGCGGGGCACGCCGAGATCGGCGACCGCTTCGAGGACGCGGCGGGAGTGGGGGAGGACGAGCTCCTCGTAGTCGGGCGGGGAAAGCGCGCCGGCCCAGCTGTCGAAGAGCTGGATGGCGGACGCACCGGCGTCGATCTGGGAGCGCAGCGACACGATGGCCAGGTCGGTGAGGCGCTCCATCAGGTCGTGCCACAGGGCGGGGTCGGCCGCCATGAGGGACTTGGTGCGGAGGTAGGTGCGTGACGGCTGTCCCTCGATCAGGTACGACGCCACCGTGAAGGGGGCCCCGGCGAACCCGATGAGGGGCACGTCGAGCTCCTTGACCAGGATGCGCACGGTCTCGAGCACGTAGGGCGTGTCGGCCTCGGGGTCGAGCGGGCGGAGCCGGTCGAGGTCGCCGCGGCCGGCGAAAGGCTGGGACACCACCGGACCGATGCCGGGAGTGACGTCGACGCCGAAGCCGATGGCGGCCACCGGGACGACGATGTCGGAGTACAAGATGGCGGCGTCGACCCCGTAGCGGCGGACGGGTTGGAGCGTGATCTCGGCCGACAGCTCGGGATCGGCGATGGCGTCGAGGATGCTGCCTTCGCCGCGGATGGCGCGGTACTCGGGCAGCGATCGGCCGGCCTGGCGCATGAACCAGACGGGGACTCGCCCGCGTCCGGTCCCGGGTTCGTCGCCTGGGTCCGGGGCCTCGGAGCGGCACGCCCGGAGGAACGGGGAGTTGCCGAGCAGCTCGGTCGACTCGTTGGTCAGGTCGGGTCCGGTCACAGCCAGGCACGCTACCCGCGTCACCCGCAGCCCCGATCGGCCCCAAATTGCGTGGATCTTTCCCGGGAACCGAACAAGATCGACGCAATTTCGGTCCTGGGGGGCGGATCGGGAGTTGAATCGGGGGATGCGCCGCTCCATCGACGACTACCCCTTCGACGCGGCGGACTACCCGCCCGAGTACGAGGACGACGAGCTCACCCCCATCTCATGGGGCATCGCGATCAGCGACGACTACGACGACGGCGAGCCCCGCATCGTGCTCACCGTGGAAGAGGTCGGCAAGGCCGGAGCGGGACTCGTGGGCCATCTTTCGCCGGCCATCGCCCGCCGGCTGCGCGTCGCGATCCGAGACGGGCTCCGCGAGATCGGCGAGTCGGACGGCGACTGAGCACGGTGCCTGAGCACGGTGCCTGAGCACGGCGACCGAGTCTGAGAAGGGTGATCGGGGCCGGCCGGGCCGAAGTGGGCCATCGCGCGGCACTGGGTATCATGGTCGACCCCTCGTTTTGCCTGGCCAGAACCCCGGCAGAAGGAGGATCACAAGGAGGTGCGCCGTCAGGCGTACCGACCCAGGAGGTCGTGTGGTGTTCGACCGCAGCGCAGCGAGGATCGAACGATCGCTCGTCGCTCCGCTCGTCAGCCTTCACGGGTCGCAACAAGGAGTTCCATGGCCGCACATCCCGACCTGGACACCGAGCAGGCCTACATCGATCGGGCCTATCAGTGTCTCGATGACACCCGCGAAGCCGCCACCCGCATGACGACCATGGTCGAAGTGGGCAAGGGTGGCACCGAGCAGGCGCGCTACGAGCGCGAGGTCATCTTCGAGACGATGTTGGGCCGGCTCACCCAGCTCGATCTGGGCGATGCCGCGCTGTGCTTCGGGCGCATCGACTTCGACCCCCGCGCCGTCAGCACCGGACTCGAACGCGACACCCAACCAGCCGATGGCGATCAACCAGCCAATGGCGATCA
>CAZALT010000105.1:0-12056 GCA_964485515.1 uncultured Rhabdothermincola sp.
GATCCGGCAGCCCAGGATCCGGCAGCTCAGGATCGACGTAGGGCCCATCTCGTCGCTGGAGCTCGATGCAGATGCGGTAGGCGATGAACCCCGTGACGGGTGGTAGCACGATGACCAGGATGCGGAAGGCCCACAGCACGGCGTTGAGCGACAGCTCGAGCACGGTGGCGATGACGTCGTTGGCCGCCGCCAGCCCGAGCACCGTGTAGAAGGTGATCGCCGCCACGCCGAGCGCGGTGCGCCACGGCATGTCACGGGGACGGTCGAGGACGTGGTGCTCACGCCGGTCCTTGGTGATGCGCTTCTCGATCCACGGCCAGCCGTAGAGCAGGCCGAACGTGATGCCCGGAAGCAGGACGGCGCCCCAGAAGGGCTCGGGTATCTGGAACCCCCAGCCCCGCCACTCCCAGTCGGGCATGAGCCGAAGCGCCCCGTCCATCCATCCCATGTACCAGTCGGGCTGCGACGCCGAGCTCACGTTCTCCGGGCGGTACGGGCCGTACATCCAGATGGGGTTGATCTGAGCCACCCCGCCGAGCAGCGACAGCACGGCCGCGACGAGGAAGAACAGGCCACCTGCCTTGAAGGCGTAGGTGGGCCAGAGCCGTTCGCCGACGACGTTTCGATCGGTGGCGCCGTGGCCGGCGAAGTGCGTGTGCTTGTGCCGTACGAGCATGCCGAGATGCGCGCCCAGGAGCGCGACGATGACCGCGGGGACGATCAGCACGTGGATGATGAACAACCTCGGGATGATGTCGTCGCCGGGGAACTGCCCACCGAAGATGAGCGCGGCCAGCCACGGCCCGACGAGCGGCACCGAGATCATCACCGAGTACATGATGCGGATGCCCGTGCCCGACAGCTGGTCGTCGAGCAGCGAGTAGCCGGCGAACCCGTTGACGAGTCCCAGCACCAAGAGGGTGCAGCCGACGATCCAGTTCATCTCGCGTGGGCGGCGGAACGCGCCGGTGAAGAAGATGCGAGCGAGGTGCACGACGATCGCGGCCATGAACACGAGCGCCGCCCAGTGGTGGATCTGGCGCATGACCAGACCGGCGCGCACCTCGAAGCTGATGTCGAGCGCCGAGGCGTAGGCCTCCGAAACCTCTTGGCCCTGCATCGGTACGTACGAGCCGCTGTAGGTCACCGGTTCGGTGCTGGCGTTGAAGAAGAACGTGAGGAACACGCCGGTGACGATCAGCATGACGAACGAGTAGAGAGCGATCTCGCCGAGCAGGAACGACCAGTGGTTGGGGAAGACCTTGCCGAGCGTGCTGCGAGCGACCTTGGCCACGCCGAGGCGCTCGTCGGCCCACCGGGCCGCGCGCGAGCTCCTTGGCTTGGTCGGCTCGTCGGACGCTCCCACCGATGAACCGACACGACGGCGTGCCATCAGTCCTCCCCACCCTCGTACAGGCGGTCCTGGTCCCAGAAGCCCGGTCCGACCGGGTCGCTGAACGGCCCGGCGGCCACCACGTTGCCGTCGGCGTCGATGGCGAGCGGGAGCTGCGGCAGCGAGGTGGCGGCGGGTCCGAACACGGGTCGGGCCCCGTCGTACACGTCGAACGTCGACTGGTGGCACGGGCACAGCAGCTTGCCCGAGCTGGCCTGGTACAGCCCCACCGGGCACCCGACGTGCGTGCAGATCTTCGAGTACGCGACGAGGTCGTCGGGGGTCCAGTCCTCTCGGCCCGGCCGGGGGGTGAACGTCTTGTCGCGGTTGAGCCGGATCAGCACCGTCTGCGCGTACTCGTCGTCCACGTCGTTCTCGGGATAGACGGTGAGGATCCCGTCGGTCTTGAGCGTGTCGGCAGTGACGGGCGTGCCGAACTCGTCGACGAGCCGCGTGCCCTTGGCGAACGGTGAGGCGGTGAACCACTTGCCGGGGCGGGGACCGAGGCTGGCCAGGGGGAAGATGGCGGCGATGCCGAGCGCGCCACCGGCGGCGACCATCAACTTGGTGAGCAGACCGCGCCGTTCGAGCTCGTACTCGCCGACGTCGAAGTCGGCCTTGAACGCGGCGATGTCGTCCTCCGACGATGCGAGCTCGCCGCGGTCCTCGGTCTCGGGCCCGGCGGGCATGAAGCGCTTGGCCCACAGCACCATGGCGACGCCGAAGCTGCCGAGCGCGACGAAGAGCAGGATGCCTTCGAGCTGGGTCTGACCCCCGAGGAAGTAGACGACGGCAAGGGCGAGCCCGCCCACCATCGACAGCACGAAGAAGATGGCGGGAAGACGCTCGCCGTGGCGTCGGCGCGGCGGGCCGGCCATCGTCACCTCGGGGTCGTTCTGGCTGGACACATACGCCGAATGGCCCGGGTCTTCCCAGCCAGTTCGGCTCGATCGGTCGTCGGGCTGGGCGTCAGGCGTGTCGTCAGGCATGCGCCTTGTGCTCCCGGGTGATCCAGCGGATGACGAGGATGAGGACGCCGAGGCCGACCAGCCAGGCCACGAAGCCTTCGGTGACCGGACCGGTCGACCCGATCTTCAGACCGCCGGCGGCTTCGGGTTCCTGGAGGTACTGGATGTAGCGGATGATGTCGTCCAGGTCGGAGTCCGAGAGCGTCTCTGGTCCGAACACCGGCATCTGGCCCGGACCGATGCGGACCGCCTCACCGATCTGCGTCGGTTCGACGGTGAGCAGGCTCGGGGCGTGGGCGCCGTAGCTGAGCGCCCCGCCGATCCCCTGCGAGTTGTGGCACGCCGCGCAGTTGGCGAGGTACAGCGCACCGCCGTTCTGGAGGTTGGCATCGTCGGGGTCGACGTCAGGGATGGCCGGGCCATCCCCGAGGGACGAGACGTAGGCCACGAGCTGGACGATCTCCTCGTCGGTGAAGGCCTCGGGCTTCGCCGGGGGCTGCGGCACGGGGAAGGCCAACGGCATGCGCCCCGTGCGGAGGTAGAAGTCGGCCGACGCGGCACCCACGCCGATGAGGCTGGGGTAGCTCTCCGATCCGATGCCACCCACCCCGTGGCAGCTCACGCACGACGTGAGGTACAGGTCCTCACCCGCGGAGACCATCGAGGGTTCGGCGTTGGCCCGCAGTTGGGTCCCTGCCGGGGAGAGGCCGACCTCGGAGGGGACCTCACCGGATGACGAGTCGCCCGTACCCGACGACTCCCCCGCAGAAGCTGGTCCGAGACCCACGAACAGCAGCACCGCCCCGGCGAGCACGGCGGCCACCACCGCCACGACTGCCACGACCGCCACGACCGCTGATCGGCGCAGTGGACTCGTCGAGGTCCGCTGGCTCGGACGCGTCGACTCGGGGCGTGTCATTGGATGACGTACACGACGAGGAACACGGCGACCCACACCACGTCCACGAAGTGCCAGTAGTAGCTGGTGACCCGCAACGAGTGCGCGGAAGGCAGCCGACTGTGGCGGCTGAAGACGATCCACGCCACGATGCCCAGCAGCACCAGGCCGGCGGCGACGTGCAGGGCGTGGAAGCCCGTGAGCATGAAGAAGATCGTGCCGTAGGCGTCGCTGGTCCAGTCCCAGTCGAACTCGGCGTACTCGAGGCCGACGTTGACGAGGAACGCGGCACCGAGGGCGATCGTCGCGACGAGCAGGCCGAGGGCGCGCCCGCGCTCGTCCTCTTCTGCTGCCTTCACCGAGAAGTGCATGGTGATGCTCGACACGATGAGCACGCTCGTGAAGAAGGCCATGCGGGCCACGTCGAGCTCGACGCCGGCCGGCGGCCACGTGTCGCGGTTCTCGGCGAGCAACGAGAAGTAGGCGGCGAAGAGGCCGGCGAAGAACATGACCTCGGAGGCGAGCCACAGCACGACGCCGATCCCGAGTGGTGAGCTCGTCTCGGGCGAGGCGTGCGACTCGGCCTCCCCGGGACTCCGGCTCACCTCGGCTACCTCGGTCATCGCGCCATGTTGGCACGGTGGCCGTGCCGGCAAGGCCCGAAGTCGGGATGTCGCCGCGCCGGACGAGGCAACCCGGGTTGGCCGTCCGGGACCGCACTACGTTTGGCCCATGGCTCTCCACGACCACGGTGCGGTCGAGCTTGCACCCTTGTCCCTGCACAGCCTGGTCACCGAGTCGTCCATCCACCCGCTGTCGCTGTTCGTCGTGGTCGGCGCGGCGACGTTCTACGTCGCCGGTGTCCGGGTGCTGGCCGAGCGGGGTCGCCGCTGGTCCGGTGCTCGTTCGGTGAGCTTCGCCATCGGTCTCGTCACCCTCGTCGTCGCCACCCAGTCGGGCATCCACGCCTACGGCGTGACCCACTTCAGCCTGCACGTCACCCAGCACGTGCTCATCGGCATGGTGGCGCCGTTGTTCCTCGCCCTCGGTGCGCCGGTCACCCTGGCGTTGCAGACGGTGGCGCGGCCATCGAAGGTCCGCCTGCTCCAGGTGCTGCACAGCACTCCGGTGCGCGTCGTGAGCCATCCGGTGGTCGCCACCGTCATCTTCACGGCGAGCCTGTTCGTCTTGTACTTCAGCCCACTTCTGGGACTGGCCCTGGGCAACCCGTATGCCCACCAGCTCCTGAACCTGCACTTCTTCCTGGCCGGCTGCGTCTTCTACTGGGCGGTCCTCGGGCTCGATCCGGTGCCGTGGCGCCTGCCCTACGGCGCCCGCCTCGCCCTCGTGCTGATCACCGTGCCGTTCCACGGCTTCCTCGGTCTCGCCCTGTTCGGCCGGACCCCGCTCGCCGCCGAGCACTTCGTCGCCGTCGGCGTCGACGCGACGACCGCGCTCGACCAGCAGCACCTGGGTGCGGGGATCATGTGGTCGCTCGGTGAGGTCGCCGGGATCGTCGCGGCTGCGATCATCCTTGGCCAGTGGATGGCCCACGACGCTCGCCAGGCGCGCCGTGACGACGACGCCGACGACCGGGCCCGCGCCGCCCGAGCCACACAACCGGCCGACCGGGCACGCGCCGCCCGAGCCGACCGGGCCCGAGCTGACCGGGCCGACCGGGCCGACCGGGCCGACCGGGACCGCGTCGTCGACGCAGGTCAGACGACGACGTCGGCACGCCCGCCAGGGGCGATCGCGTGAAGCGTGGGACGATCATCGGCACGTGGGGCGTTCCCGTCCTGCTCGGCGGCGCCGGCGTCCTCGTCGCCGGTTGCTCATCTCGGCTCGGCGCGCCCGACGGCGTCACCGAGCAGAGCGACAACTTCAGCAACCTGTGGTCGGTCTTCCTGATCGGCGCCGCGCTCGTCGCCGGCCTCATCTGGGTCCTCGTCATCGTCTCGATGGTCCGCTTCCGGCGACGCGGCGGCGACGACATGCCGGACCAGAAGCAGTACAACGTCCCGGCCGAGATCGCCTACATCGCCGTGCCGGTGCTGATCGTGGCCGCGCTGTTCGGCATCACCGTCGTGGCCACCGACGGGTTCACGTCCCTGTCCGACGAACCCGACCTCACCGTCGACGTCGTCGGGTTCCAGTGGCAGTGGCAGTTCGACTACCCCGACCAGCACATCACCATCAACGGCGGGCAGAGCGGCCAGCCCACCCTCGTCCTCCCCGTCGGCGAGACCATCCGGTTCAACCTCCACTCCAACGACGTGAACCACTCGTTCTGGGTGCCCGAGTTCCTCGAGAAGCGCGACCTCATCCAGGGCGTGGACAACAGCATCGAGGTCACGATCACCGAGCCGGGCGAGTGGGTCGGTCGCTGCGCCGAGTACTGCGGCCTCGACCACTGGAAGATGACCTTCACGGTCAAGGCGGTCCCGAAGGACGAGTTCGACCAGTGGGTCGCCGACACCGCGGCCCGGCCGCAACCGGTGATCGAGGAAGCCACCACCGGCGCAGGAGCCACCTCGTGACCGCCGTCGAGGAGCGCCCCACCGCGGGCGAGCCCGCCCCCCGAGCCCCCGTCCCCAGCGGCCACCACCGCGAACCGCACGGCCTGCTGCGCTGGTTCACCAGCACCGATCACAAGACCATCGGCATCTCGTACATGGTCACCGCCTTCGTCTTCTACCTGATCGGTGGCGTGCTGGCGCTCATGATGCGGGCCCAGCTCGCCGAGCCCGAGAGCGACATCGTGTCGACCGGCACCTACAACGAGCTGTTCACGATGCACGGCAGCATCATGTTGTTCCTGTTCGCCGGCCCGTTCGCCTTCGGTCTCGCCAACTACATCGTCCCGCTCCAGGCCGGCGCCCGCGACATGGCGTTCCCCCGCCTCAACCTCATGTCGTACTGGGTCTACATCGCCGGTGGCCTCGTGATGCTGTCCGGGTTCCTCACCTCGAACGGCGCGGCCAACTTCGGCTGGTTCGCCTACACCCCGCTGTCCGACGGCATCCGCTCGCCCGGCCTCGGCGGCGACCTGTGGATCGCGTCGCTGGCCCTCACCGGCCTGTCGGGCATCCTCACCGCCGTCAACATCCTGGCGACCGTGTCCACCATGCGGGCACCGGGCATGACCATGTTCCGGCTCCCGATCTTCACGTGGAACATGATCGTCACCAGCGTCCTGGTGCTGCTGGTGTTCCCGGTGCTCACCGCCGCGGCGGCGATGCTGTTCGTCGACCGGCACTTCGGGGGCCACATCTTCGACCCGGCCACCATCGACGGGGTCACCGGTCAGCCCATCTTGTGGCAGCACCTGTTCTGGTTCTTCGGCCACCCCGAGGTGTACATCCTGATCCTCCCGTACTTCGGGGTGGTCACCGAGATCTTCCCGGTGTTCAGCCGTCGCCCGGTGTTCGGCTACCGGGGCCTCATCTTCGCCACCGTCGCCATCGGGATCCTGTCCATCGGTGTGTGGGCCCACCACATGTACGCCACCGGTGCGGTGCTGCTCCCGTTCTTCTCGGCGCTCACCATGTTGATCGCGGTGCCCACCGGCGTGAAGTTCTTCAACTGGATCGGCACGATGTGGGGCGGCTCGCTCGTGTTCGACACACCGATGCTGTTCGCGCTCGGCTTCATGTTGATGTTCGTGCTTGGTGGCGTCACCGGCGTGATGCTGGCGTCGCCTGCCCTCGACTTCCACCTCACCGACTCGTACTTCGTGGTGGCCCACTTCCACTACGTGCTGTTCGGCGGGTCGGTGTTCGCGCTGTTCGCCGGCATCTACTACTGGTTCCCGAAGTTCAGCGGGCGCAAGCTGAGCGAGGGCTGGGGCAAGATCCACTTCTGGCTGATGATCGTCGGCTTCAACATGACGTTCTTCGTGCAGCACATCCTCGGCATCGAGGGCATGCCCCGACGGGTTGCGTCCTACCTCGAGTCCGACGGGTTCGACACGCTCAACCTGGTGTCGTCGATCGGGGCCATGCTCCTCGGCTTCTCCACGCTGCCGTTCCTGTGGAACGTGCTCGTCACGCTGCGCAAGGGCGAGCGGGTGGGCGGCAACCCGTGGGACGGCCACACCCTCGAGTGGGCCACGCCGTCGCCGCCCCCGCCGGGCAACTTCGTCGACCCGCTTCCTCCCATCCGCAGCGAGCGCCCGCTGTGGGATGCCAACCACCCGGACCACCGCTCGCCGCGCGACGACCACGGCCGCAAGCCCCGCCGCCCGGTGCTGCCCGAACCGGTCGGTGCGCCCGACGGGTCGAGGGGATCGTCGTGAGCCCGGACGACGACGACCTCGACTCCGACCAGACCCAGGCCGAAGCGACCGACGCCGTGGCGACGACCGCGGTCGACGAGCTCGGCGACGGGCCCACGACGGGCGGGGTCGCCGCCGTCGAACCCCGCGCCGGGCTGCCGACCGAGACGAAGCTCTTCGGGGCCATCGGCGTCTGCTACCTCGTGATCGGCGTCATCTACGCCGCCACCGCCCGCGAGGCGGCCGGCATCGTGATGCTGCTGCTCGGTGGGGCGTTCGCCCTCACCGTCGCCGGCTTCACCTGGGTCTCGGTGCGCAGCGTGCAGCACGACGTCGAGCTCGCCGAGGACCAGCTGCCCGACGAGCCCCCCGACCACGGTGACCTCTACCTGCCGCACACCAGCATCTGGCCTCTCGGCATCGCCCTCGGCGCGGCCGTCACGTTCGTGGGCATCGCCGTGGGCTGGTGGCTGATCCTCCCCGGCGCCGCCCTGCTCGTGCACTCCATCATCGGCTTCGCCGCCCAATCCCGCGACCGCACCTGACGACGACCGACCTTGCTACTCCCGAAATTGGCGGAGGATCCGACCAAGGTGACCGCGCGCTCTGCCAATTTGCTCGGGGGTAGCTCTACCCCGCGTAGAGGTCCTCGATCTCCTGGGCGTAGCGGGCCTTGATGCCGCGGCGCTTGAGCTTGGAGGTGGGGGTGAGCACGTCGCTGTCGGGCAGCCACTCCTCACCGAGCACCTTCACCTTCTTGACCTGCTCGGCGTGGTTGAACCCGGCCATCACCTCTTCGAGTCCCTTGTCGATCTCGGCGACGACATCGGGATCGGCGGCCAGCGCGGCGAGCGTCGTGAACGGGATGCCTCGGCGCAGCGCCCAGGCCTCGGACACGTCAGGATCGAGGGTGACGAGCGCGGACACGAACCGACGGCCGTCGCCGATGGCCGCGGCCTGTCCGACGAGCGGGATCATCTTGAGGGCGGCCTCGAGGTTGGCCGGGCTGACGTTCTTGCCGCCCGCCGTGACGATGATCTCCTTCTTGCGGTCGATGATGCGGAAGTAGCCCTCGTCATCGACCTCGGCGATGTCACCGGTGTAGAACCAACCATCGTCGTCGAGCACCTCGGCGGTCTTGTCGGGCTCACCGAAGTAGCCCAGGAAGATGTTGCCGCCCCGACCGATCAGCTCGCCGTCGTCGGCCAGCCTCACCTCGCATCCCGGGATGGCAGGACCGACCCATCCCGGCTTCACCTGCGTACGAGCCCACGTGAGCGGACCCGACGTCTCGGACAGGCCGTAGAGCTCGGACAGCGGCACACCGATGGACCGGAACCAGATGATGAGCTCGGGCGGGATCGGCGCCGCGCTCGTGACGGCGACCTCGACGGCATCCATGCCGATGAGGCCACGGACCGGTCCGAACGCGACCTCGTCGAGGAACGCCCAGGTGGCGAGGTCCTCCTCGGTCGCGGTGCCGCGGTCCATCCGTTGCTGGATGGGCCACGCGGCGGCGAGCGCGTCACCGAACTGCTTCTCCTTCTCGGGATCCGCCGCGAGCGCTGCCGTCACACCGGCGTGGATCTTCTCCCACACGCGCGGCACTCCGAGGAGCAGCTGCGGATGGACGTCTCGGAAGTACGACGCCACGGCACCCATGTCCGGACACACCGTCACCTGGAGGCCGATGAACGCACCGCTGTAGTGGGTGGTGAGACGCTCGGCGATGTGGGCCATCGGCAGGTACGAGACGGCGCGGAGGTTGACGTTGCGGTCCCAGTCGTTGGCCAGGCGGATGCTCTCGGCCGTCCACGCCACGTTGCGGTGGCTGATCATCACGCCCTTGGGCGGACCGGTGGTGCCCGACGTGTAGATCATCGTGGCGAGGTCGTCGGGCCCGCAGGCGGTCACGGCCTCGTCGAGATCGACCGGTTCCTGACCGAAGAGCCACTCGGCGGTGAAGACATCGGCGGGGGCCACCCTCTCCGGGTCGCGGACGATGCCGATGTGGCGCAGGGCCGGGAGGTCGGCGCGTGCTTCGAGCACCCGTTCGAGGAAGGCGGCATCCTCGACGATGGCGATCTCGGCGTCGCAGTTGCCGACGATGTAGCTGATCTGATCGACCGAGGACGAGTTGTAGATGGAGATGGCCGTGGCGCCACAGAAGTACACGGCCATGTCGAGCACGTGGAACTCGGCGATGTTGCGCATCATGAGCACGACGCGGGACCCCGGGCCGATGCCCAGCTCGCGGTACCCGGCGACGACCCGGGCGACCCGATCGCGGTACTCGGCGTAGGTCAACTCCTCGTACGTCTCGCCGTCGTCCCCTCTCCACCTCAGCGCCGTCCAGTCGGGATTGGTCGCTGCGGTCTCGAGGAAGCGCGACGCGATCGTGTCGCCTTCGACCGCCGCCATGACCTCGTCGCTCGTCAATGCCACCGTGTTCCCCCCGAAGATCGTGATGCCCAAGTATGGCAACCTCGCAGCGCCGCGTCTCTGGGTCTTCGAACTCTCTCCGGGACGACACCCCCGTTGTCGCCTCGGTCACGACCCGCCACACTCGGATCCATGCCCACCGCCGTGATCGTCGATGCCGTCCGCACCGCAGGCGGGAGGCGCAACGGCCTCCTCTCCGGCTGGCACCCCACCGAGCTCGCCGCCGAGACGCTCGACGCCCTCGTGCAGCGCAGCGACCTCGACCCCGCGCTCGTCGACGACGTCATCATGGGCTGCGTCATGCAGGTGGGCGCGCAAGCGCTCAACGTCGGGCGCAACGCGCTGCTCACCGCTGGGTGGCCCGAGTCGGTTCCCGCCACCACCGTCGACCGCCAGTGCGGCTCGTCCCAGCAGGCGCTGCACTTCGCGGCACAGGGCGTCATGGCCGGCACCTACGACATCGCCGTCGCCGCGGGCATCGAGGTGATGACCCTCGTGCCCTTGGGCGCCTCCGTGATGGTGAAGGACACCGGCTTCCCCTTCGGCGACGTCATCAACGAGCGCTACGCCGATGCCGGCGGACTCGTGCCCCAGGGCATCTCCGCCGAGCTCATCGCCGACAAGTGGGACCTCAGCCGCGACGACCTCGACGCCTTCGGTGCGCAGAGCCAGCAGCGCGCCACCACAGCGCGCGACGAGAGCCGCTTCGACCGCGAGATCGTCCCCGTCCGGTCCAAGCGCCGCGACAAGGAGACCGGTTCGGTCGTCGAGTCCGGCGAGCTCGTCACCGCTGACGAGGGCATCCGCCCCGACACGACCGTCGACACGCTCGCCAACCTGAAACCGGCGTTCAAGGCCGACGGCAAGGTCACCGCGGGAAACTCGTCGCAGATCACCGATGGCGCGTCCGCCGCGCTCGTCATGAGCGAGGAGAAGGCCAGCCAGCTCGGCCTCACGCCACGGGCCCGGATCCACACGATGGCCCTCGCCGGCGTCGACCCGGTCCTCATGCTCACCGGCCCCATCCCCGCCACCCACAAGGTGCTCGAGCGGTCCGGCCTCTCGCTCGACGACATCGATCTCATCGAGATCAACGAAGCGTTCGCGTCGGTCGTGCTGGCGTGGGAGAAGGAGCTGCACCCCGACATGACCAAGGTGAACGTCAACGGCGGCGCCATCGCCCTCGGCCACCCGCTCGGCGCGTCGGGCACCAAGCTCCTCGCCACGCTGCTCAACGAGCTCGAGCGCACCGGCGGCCGCTACGGCCTCCAGACCATGTGCGAAGGCGGCGGCCTCGCCAACGCCACCATCATCGAGGTTCTCGGCTGACGGCGACTCCATGAGCTCACAGCTGCGCTCGGTGTCGGTGCCATCTGCTCCCCTTCCCTTCCTGTTCGGCTGCCCTGTCGTGGGTTGGGTCCCGTAGGCTGCTCCCGTGGACCGGCTCCAGATGAAGCACCCCGTGATCGTGGGGGCAACCGTGATCGCCACGGCCGCGGCGCTCATCGCCGGCTTCCCGCTGTGGAAGGTGCTCGTCGCCGCGCTCGCCTTCTTCCTCATCTTGCGCGTCGGGGTGATGATGCTCGGCGGCATGGCCCGCCCCATACCCGAGCCGCCGCCCGCCGGTGAGCTGCGCAAGGTCAAGATCTCCTACCGGTGCGAGCACTGCGGCGCCGAGATGCGCATGACCATCTCGCCGAGCGAGGACCCGGATCCGCCGCGGCACTGCCAGGACGACATGGTCCTGCTCACCCCCGTCGACGACATCTGACCCTCGACGAGACACCTGATCGTCGGCCCACGCGGCGGCCAGCTGACCCATGCGCCACATCCACAAACCCACCGACGTCGTCCACAGCCTGTGGATGTCCTTGTGTGAGGTTACGTCGCTGTAACTCTTTGGACGCCGTAACGACGCCTTCTCGCAAGACTTGTCACGAAAGGTCGGCTGAAGACTGCACAGCGTGATCCACAAGCTGTGGAGAACCTGACGGGGTCGTCACTGACGACTTCGTTGACAAGTCGTCGACAGCGACAAGTCGTCGACAGCGACAAGTCGTCGACAGCGACAAGTCGTCG
>CAZALT010000106.1:0-11886 GCA_964485515.1 uncultured Rhabdothermincola sp.
TGTTCAACGCCGCCTACTCGGTGGCCCACGACCTACCCACCGCATCGCGTGACGTGTCGATGGCCAAGGTGTACGCCTCCGACGCGGCGGCGACCGTCGCACGCGTCGCGCTCCAGTGCCACGGCGCCATCGCCTACACGGTCGAGTACGACTTGCACTTCTGGATGAAACGGACCTGGGCGTTGGTTGCAGCATGGGGCGACGCCGCCCAGCACCGCGAGCGCGTCGCCCAGACCCTGCTCGACGCATGAGCACTTCGACACCTGACAACCTCCCGAAATTGCGTTTCTCGCCGTCGTTCCACGACGGTGAGGAACGCCAGAACGGAACATTCCGACCGCAAGGAGCACCCCATGGCTGAGGCCTACATCATCGACGCAGTCCGCACGCCTGTCGGTCGTCGCGGCGGCGGGCTCAGCCAGGTGCATCCGGCCGACCTCGGTGCCCACACACTGAAGGCGTTGATGGACCGAACGGGCATCGATCCGGTCGCGGTCGATGACGTGGTCTACGGCTGCCTCGACGCCATCGGCCCGCAGGCGGGCGACATCGGCCGCACCGCGTGGCTCGCGGCGGGACTTCCCAACGAGGTGCCTGGCACCACCGTCGACCGCCAGTGCGGGTCGTCCCAGCAGGCCGTGCACTTCGCGGCGCAGGGTGTCATGTCCGGCACCCAGGACCTCGTCGTCGCCGGCGGCGTGCAGAACATGTCGGCCATCCCGATAACCGCTGCCATGCTCGTCGGTGAGCAGTACGGCTTCACCGATCCGTTCACCGGCTCCACCGGTTGGGTCGAGCGCTACGGCACCCAGGAGGTCGGCCAATTCCGCTCGGCCGACATGATCGCCGAGAAGTGGGACATCGCCCGCGACGAGATGGAGGCGTTCGCCCTCGAGAGCCATCGCCGCGCCGTGCAGGCCATCGACGAGGGTCGCTTCGACAACGAGATCGTGGCCTACGGCGAGGTGACCACCGACGAGGGTCCCCGCCGGGTGCAGGACGTCGAGAAGATGAAGAGCCTCAAGCCTCTCATCGAGGGTGGACGAGTCACCGCGGCCGTGTCGAGCCAGATCTCCGACGCGTCCTCGGCGATGCTCATCGCTTCCGAGCAGGCCGTGAAGGATCACGATCTCACCCCGCGGGCCCGCGTCCACCACCTGTCGGTGCGCGGTGCGGATCCGATCTGGATGCTCACCGCCCCGATCCCGGCCACGGCCTACGCCCTTGGGAAGGCCGGGATGTCGCTCGACGACATCGACCTCGTCGAGATCAACGAGGCCTTCGCCTCGGTCGTGCTGGCCTGGATGAAGGAGACCGGCGCCGATCCGGCCAAGGTCAACGTCAACGGGGGCGCCATCGCCCTGGGTCACCCGCTCGGAGCCACCGGCGTGCGCCTCATGTCCACGCTGCTCAACGAGATGGAGCGCACCGGCGCCCGCTACGGCCTCCAGACCATGTGCGAAGGCGGCGGCCAGGCCAACGTCACCATCCTCGAGCGGTTGTAGACGGGATCGGCAGATCCACAGCGACGCATCGATGATCTGCCGGGCCTGATCTGGACAGCCAGCGGGAAGGCGCTCAGGGCGCGTCGGCGAGGAGGGCGGCCCACTTGTCGAGGGTGGGGAGCACCTCGTCGGCGTCCGCCGACGGGATGCGGAACACGCACTCGGTGACGCCGATCGAGGCGAAGTGGGCGAGCTTGCCGGGGTCGGGGAGCGAGCCGAACGGGACGATCTCCATGGCCTCGGGGTCGCGGCCCGCGGCGGCGACGGCGTCCTTGTAGCGAGGGATGGCCTCGGACAGGCCGGCGCCCCCGACAGGGATCCACCCGTCGCAGTACTCCGCCGCGTGGGCGAGCAGCTTCGGGCCGGCACCGCCGCCGATGAGGATGGGTGGGTGCGGCTTCTGCACCGGCTTGGGCCACGACCAGCTGGGTGGGAACGACACGAACTCGCCGTCGAAGCTCGCCTCTTCCTCGGTCCACAGGGCGATGGTGGCGAGCACGTGCTCGCGGCACACGGCGCGGCGGTCGGCCATGGAGACACCGTGGTCGGCGATCTCGTCCTCGTTCCAGCCGAAGCCGATGCCGTAGCTGAACCGACCACCGGAGATCAGGTCGAGCGTGGCGATGGCCTTGGCCGTGACGATGGGGTCACGCTGAGCCGGCAAAGCGATGCCGGTGCCGAGCCGGATCGTCGACGTGGCCGATGCGGCCGCGGCTAGCGCGATGAGCGGGTCGAGCGACCGCTTGTACTCCTCGGGGAGCTCGGCGTCACCGGTGGGAGGGGGCGTGATGCGGCTCAGGGGGATGTGCGTGTGCTCGGGGATCCAGATCGAGTCGAACCCCCGCTGCTCGGCTTGCCTCGCCAGCTCGACCACGTCCATCGAGCGGTCGGTCGAGAACATCGTCACCCCGTAGCGCATGGGGCGCACCCTACCCACCGGAGCCCAGATGTGACGACCCGTCAGATGCTGGGGCATCATCAGGGCCATGACTGGAATCTGTGCAGGCCGTGTCGTCATCGTCACCGGGGCAGGTCGGGGACTGGGTCGGGCCCACGCCCTCGCCTTCGCTGCCGAGGGGGCCAAGGTCGTCGTGAACGACCTCGGCGCCGAGATCGACGGCACCGGCGGGTCGACCGGTCCCGCGGGCGAGGTCGTCGACCTCATCCGGGCCGGCGGCGGCGAGGCCGTGGCCAACGGTGCCGACGTCGCCGACTGGGCCCAGGCCGAGGCGATGATCGCCCAGGCGGTCGACGCCTTCGGCACGCTCGACGTGTTGGTGAACAACGCCGGGTTCCTGCGTGACCGCATGCTGGCCAACATGGCCGAGGACGAGTGGGACGCAGTGATCCGGGTGCACCTCAAGGGTCACTTCGCCCCGGCCCGCGCCGCCGTCCAGTACTGGCGCGACCAGACCAAGGCCGAGGTCCCGGTGGAGGCCCGCATCATCAACACCAGCTCCGGCGCCGGCATCCTCGGTTCGGTCGGCCAGGGCAACTACGCCGCGGCCAAGGCCGGCATCGCCACGCTCACGCTCAACGAGTCGGTCGAGTGGGCCCGTTACGGTGTGACGGCCAACGCCATCGCCCCCGCGGCCCGCACCCGCATGACCGAGCAGGTCTTCGCTGACACGATGGCGGCGCCGGAAGAGGGTGAGTTCGACGCCATGGCGCCCGAGAACGTGTCGCCGCTCGTGGTGTGGCTCGGCTCGCTCGACTCGGCCGGCGTCACCGGCCGCATGTTCGAGGTCGAGGCCGGCATCATCTCGGTGGCCGACGGCTGGCAGCACGGCCCCCAGGTGGACAAGGGCGCCCGCTGGGAGCCCCGCGAGGTCGGCGACGTGGTCCGTGACCTCATCGGCAAGGCCCCCGTGCCCGCCCCGGTCTACGGCGCCAGCTGAGGTTTCCGCACGCGGACGAAGCCCAGGTGACCACATCCATGGGTAATGTGGTCACATGAGCGTCGGGGTGCGAGAGCTGAAGGCGAACCTGTCGGACTACCTGGCGCGCGCCGCCGCCGGTGAGGACATCGTCGTCACCGACCGGAACCGGCCGGTCGTGCGGCTCGTCGCCTACACCGCGCCGTCCGCGGTGGAACGTGGCATCGAGGAGGGCTGGATCGAAGCCCCACGCCGGACCGGTCTGAGACCCGTCGAGCGGGTGCGGTCTCCTCGGTCCACCGTCGAGGTCTTGGATGAGGATCGCGGGTGACGCTCTACGTCGACTCGAGTGCGCTGCTCAAGCGCTACGTCGACGAGCACGACTCGGCGGTCGCTCTCGATCTGCTGGAGACCGACCCGGTGCTGGTGACCTCCCGGCTCACCGAGGTCGAGGTCCGGCGCAACCTCGCCCGGCTGCTCGACGGCGACGACCTCGAGCGTCAGCGACGAGCGCTCGCCGTCGACCTCGATGCCTTCGCGCTGGTGAACCTGGATGCGACCACGATGAGCACCGCGGCCCGCATCGCCGAGCAGACGCGGTGCCGGTCGCTCGACTCCATCCACCTCGGAGCAGCGCAGCGAGCCGGCAGCGCGACCGTGCTGCTCACCTTCGACTCGCGTCAGGCCCGAGCGGCTCGCGACATCGGCCTGGCCGTCATCGGCGTCTGATGACCCCATCCGGAGCATCGCGATGATCGGGGAGCCGCCGTCGGCGACTCCCCGTCGCCTTGATCGAGCTCCTACAGACGCTCGATGACCATGGCCATGCCCTGGCCGCCACCGACGCACATGGTCTCGAGGCCGTAACGGGCATCCGCGGTCTGGAGGCCGTTGATGAGCGTGGCCATGATGCGCGATCCGGTCATGCCGAAGGGGTGGCCGATGGCGATGGCGCCGCCGTGGACGTTGAGCTTGTCCCAACCGATGCCGAGCTCGCGGGCCGACGGGACGACCTGGGCGGCGAACGCCTCGTTGATCTCGACGAGGTCGATGTCGTCGATGGTGAGCCCGGCGCGCTGGAGCGCCTGACGGCTGGCCTCGATGGGGCCGAGACCCATGATCTCGGGGTCGAGGCCGGACACGCCGGAGGACACGACCCGGGCGAGCGGCGTGATGCCGAGCTCGGCGGCGCGGGTGTCGCTCATGACGATGACCGCAGCGGCGCCGTCGTTGAGCGGGCAGGCGTTGCCGGCGGTGACGCGACCGTCGGGGCGGAACACCGGCTTCAGCTTGGCCAGGCCCTCGGCGGTGGTGCCGGCGCGGATGCCGTCGTCGCTGGTGACGATGACCTCGTTGCCCTCGGCGTCGGTGGTGGTGACGGGCGTGATCTCGCGCTCCCAGAAGCCGTTCTCGAGCGACTCGGTGGCCCGCTGCTGGGAGAGGGCGGCGAACTCGTCCATCTCTTCGCGACTGACGTTGGCCCACTGGGCCACGTTCTCGGCCGTCTCGCCCATGCCGGTGTAGACGTCGGGGAAGCTGTCGATGGGGGTCCAGTCGGGCTGACCGCCCTGGGCGCGGAGCTTGGTGCGGGCTCGGGCGTCGGCGAACTTGGCGTTCTGGGGGCCGCCGTCGGCCATGCCGCCACCGAAGCGGCTGACGGTCTCGACGCCGGCGGCGATGAACGCGTCGCCCTCGCCGGCCTTGATGGCGTGGGCGGCCATGCGGATGCCCTGCAGCGACGACGAGCAGTAGCGGTTGATGGTGACGCCGGGAACCTTCGGCATGTCGGCGAGGATGGCCACGACGCGGGCCAGGTTGTAGCCGGACTCGCCGGCGGGCTGCGCGCAACCGAGGTGGAGGTCGTCGATGGTCTGGGGGTCGAGCTCCGGGACCTTGCCGAGGACGTCCTTGACGATGAACGACGCCAGGTCGTCCGGGCGCTCGTTGACGAGCGAACCCTTCATGGCTCGACCGATGGGCGTTCGGGACGCGGCGACGATGACGGCTTCGGGCATTGGGATCCCCCTCGAGGAACGTGTGAACGCACCTTGTCTATCGCGCCATCCCTACGGTTCGAAACTCGAACTTACCCACGGGTAACCACTCTTCTGGCGTTGATGTCGTTCGGATACCGCGCCGGATCTACGCAATTTGGGGTGTCGTGGTGGAGTGGCGGCGGAAGGCCATCGCGAGTAGAACGTGTTTCAGTTTCGGCGCACCGGGGGGTCGGCGGCTTCGAGTCGCCGACGCAGGTGTTCGACCAACGTCCTCCGGCATCGGCACGGAGGCGACGAAGGAGTGAGTCGCTCATGACCATGTCCATCATGCGCTTCGACATGCGGTCGCCGACGCTGAGCCCGACTGCGGTCTCGACCCGGTATGGAGCTGCACTGGAGATGGCCGCCTGGGCCGACCGCCACGGCTTCGACCTCCTCGTGCTCTCCGAGCACCACACCGCCGAGGACGGCTATCTCCCCTCACCGATGGTGATGGCCGGCGCGGTGGCCGCCGTGACCGAGCGCATCTCCATCAACGTCTCGGCGCTCCTCGTGCCGTTGCACAACCCCGTGCGCCTCGCCGAGGACGTTGCCGTGGTCGACCTCATCAGCAACGGACGGATCTCTTTCGTGGCCGGCATGGGCTACAGGAAGGTCGAGTACGAGGCGTTGGGCATCCCGTGGGCGGGCCGCGGCAAGCGCATGGATGCTGCGCTCGACGTGCTGCTCAAAGCGTGGCGTGGCGAGGAGTTCGAGTGGGAGGGTGGCACCTACCGGGTCACGCCGCTGCCCGTGCAGCAGCCGCCCATGGTCTTCATCGGCGGCTCGGGACCGAAGGCGGCCAAGCGCGCCGCTCGGTTAGGACTCGGCATGTTCCCCTCGGTGGGCGATCAGGAGCTGCTCGACCTGTACGAAGCCGAGTGCCGCGCCCTGGGAAACGAGCCCGGCATGTGCCTGGCGCCGAGCCCCGACCAGCCGGGCATGGTGGTCGTCTCCGAGGATCCGGACAAGACGTGGGCTGAGATCGGTCCGTACCTCTTGGCCGACGCCGCGACCTACAAGGACTGGCAGACCTCCGACACGCACTCCATGGTCCAGTCGGCTGCCACGACGATCGACGAGCTCCGCGCCGAAGGGATCTACCGGGTGCTCACGCCCGACGAGGTCGTCGCGCTCGCCGAGCTGCTCGGCGATCTCGGCGGCATCGTGTTCCACCCGCTGTGCGGCGGCGCGCCGCCGGACCTCGCCTGGCCCTCGCTCGAGCTCTACGCCGACAAGGTCCTGCCCCGGATCAAGCCGATCTGACCGTCGGCCGACCCCGACGATGCGACCGCTCCCGCCGAACTGGCTGGGAAGACCGGGTCTATTCGGCGTAGGTGTCCAGCCAGAACGTCGCCTGGGTCCGTCCCATGGGCTCGATCGACGATGTCGGCGGGTCGCTGGCCACGAACAGCACGAGCGACATGCCGATGACGAGCAGGATGGCGAGCACCACGATCACGATGCCGACCCAGTAACGCCTCGGGGACTCGACCCCGTCGTCGCGCTCGGCGCGGTCGTCGCCCGGCGCGTGATCGGTCACCGGGAAGGTCAGTCTGCGAGCAGTCGGGTGCGGAGGCCGTGGAGCACGCGCTCGTCTAGTCCCAGGCCGGTGCGCAGGTAGCCATCGAGACCGCCGTACGTGTCGTTCACCGCGTCGAGGGATGCCCGCAGGTAGCTGGAGTCGACGCGCAGGAGGGGAGCGAGGAGGTCGGGATCGCCGCCGTTGTCCGCGAACTGGTCGAGGTAGGTCTGCATCTGGGGGCGGGCGAACTCGTTCGAGCTGAGGTAGTCCTCGAAGACGGCCTCCTCGTCGACGCCGAGGTGGAGGAGGAGCACCGCAGCAGCCCATCCGGTGCGGTCCTTGCCGGCCGTGCAGTGGAATACGGCCGGCCCGGTGTCGTCGGACGCGAGCTCCGTGAGGAGCCGACGGTAGCTGCGGTGCGCGCTGTCGAGCGTCACGAAGCCTCGGTAGCAGGCCTCGAGGAGCTCGGCGGCCTTGCCGTCGCCGAGCAGGCTGGCGAAGTCGATCCCCTGGCTGCTCGCTTCGGCCCGGTTCAGCTGGGCCGCGCCGGCGGTCGGGTCGTCGGCGAGCACGTCGAGCACCTCGATCCGCACGCCGGCGGGGACGTGGTCGGCTCCCGCGGCGCGCTCGGCGTCGGTGCGGAGGTCGAAGACCGACCGGATCCCCAGGCTGCCGAACGCGGCGATGGCGGTGTCGTCGAGGTGATCGAGCTGGCCGGATCGGAAGACGACGTCGGCGCGAACCGGCCGACCGTCGAAGCCGACGTAGCCGCCGAGGTCGCGCATGTTCGGGACAGCGAGGAGGCCGAGGCTGCGGCCGGGGACGAGTGCATCCATGGAAGGGGGCTCCGCGTAGGGGGTCAAGGGGCGGTCGTGGTGGAGGTGGTGGTCGATGCGGGCGGCCGGACGAGGGTGCCGTCGGCCAGGACGACGAAGAAGGTCCGGTTGAACCCATGGCCGGTCGTGTCGCCGGGCACCGCGTCGCCGACGAACCGGTGGAGGACTTGGCCGGAGACGGCGACGGCCCCCTCGGCAAGAGGTGGAGGTGCAACGGTCGTGGGTGCGTCGGAGGGTTGGCCGGGCGCTTGGCCAGGCGCTTGGTCGGGCGGTTGGTTCGTGGACTCCTCGCCCAGCCCTGTCGCCGTCGAGTCGGGACCGGGGCCGGGGCCGGGGTTGGCGTTGGGGTTGGCGTCGGGGTCGACCAGTGTGAAGCGTGCGGCGTCGAGCCCGGTCGACACCTCGACCGACGTGGCGCGGAGCTGCGGCCACGCGTCGAGGCAGGTGCCGGCGCACCCGTCGGCCTCGTCAGTGCCTCTCGCGTAGAGGGTCATCCCGTCGGCGTCGACGAGGATGTCGCCGAGGGATGTGGCGCGAACCGAGATCTTGGCTGGCCCGGTCGTTGTCGTGGTCGTCGCGTTGAGATCGACCGGTGGTCCGGTGGCGACCGTCGCCCCGGGCGACTGGGCGGCCGTGGTGGGGGGACCCGCTCCCTCGTCGGCGCTGCACGCCGCGAGGGGCACGGCCAGGGCGACCACGATGGCGGTCGCGGCAAGGGCGAGGCCTGAGGTCTGTCGTCGGTGCACGCCGGCACGCTACCGGTTCGTTCGGCTGGTGCCGGTCGCGCCACCGGGTCTGCTGAGCGCTCCGAGGTGCGCCGCCAAGCCGACCGACACAAGGCTGCGTGCGGTTCCACCCGAGCGAGCGAGGATGGAACGACGTGTTTCTTGCGACCACCCTGGTGGGCCCGCGTCGCCCATTAGGGTGAGCGGATGTCCACGGCTTCGAGCGCGGGTCAGGAGCCCGATGGTCCAGGCGGTTCGACGTCCGCGGGTGGCGAGGAGATGCGGACCGCCGACGGCCGTGTTCCCGGCCGCCGGGGACGAGCGACCCGGCAACGGCTGCTCGAGCAGACGGCGGCGATGCTCGATGCGGGCTCGTACCGCGACCTCAAGGTGGTGGACATCGCTCGCTCGGCCAGGATGTCGCCGGCGAGCTTCTATCAGTACTTCCCCGATGTCGAGGCCGCCATCCTGGTGCTCGCCGAGGAGATGTCCCGCGACGGTTCGGCGACGCTGAGCAGTCTCGTCCGCAATGGCAACTGGAAGGGGCGGGCGGCCTACGACACGTCGCGGCAGCTCGTCGCCGGGATCATGGAATTCTGGGATCGCCATCGCTCCGTGATGCGAGTCATCGACCTCGCCGCTGACGAGGGAGATCAGCGCTTCCGTCAGATCCGCACCGCCCTGCTCAACGAGCTGACCAACGCCCTGGCGGCGGTGATCGATTCCACGGCTCAGACGGGTCGGGTGCCGGCTGATCTCGATTCGATGGCCACCGCCGGCGTGCTGGTCTCGATGCTCGCCCACGTGGCCGCGCATCGCTTCGGCTTCGAGTTCTGGGGCATCCGCACCGATGACCTGGAGCGGTCGATGACGCGCATCGTCTACACGACGGTCACCGGCCGCAACGCACCCGCCGAGACCTGACCTCGTCGGAGCGAGGTGACCAGAGGTCAAGAGGCCGGGGAGTGGACACCGAATCGGTCGGAAAGTAGAACGTGTTCTACTGATGGCCTGTGGGCATCAGTCGCGTTCGAATCCAGCAACAGGGAGAACTGATGGCTGCGATCGTCCCAGAGGGAAAGCTCGTCTACGGCACGCAGCTGCCGATCCAGTCGCAGAGCACGCGCTACTGCGAGCCGTGGGAGGCGACCGCCGGGATCGACGAGCTCGAGGCCATCACCAAGCGCTGCGACGCCAACGGATTCCACTACGTGGCGGTGTGCGACCACATCGCCATCCCGAAGCCGCAGGACGAGGTCATGTCCACCGACTGGTGGGACACGCTCACCACCCTCGGCTACCTCGCCGGCGTCACCGAGAACGTCAACCTGCTCAGCCACGTGTACGTCCTGTCGTACCGGCACCCGCTCGTGTCCGCCAAGGGATGGCTCACCCTCGACGCCGTGTCGAGAGGTCGGGCCATCCTCGGCGTCGGCGGCGGCCACGTCGAGGGCGAGTTCGACCTCCTCGGCGCCGACTTCGCCGGACGGGGCAAGGTCCTCGACGAGTCGGTCGACGTGATCCGTGCCGCGTTCGACGACGAGTACCCGACCTATGGCGGCGAGATCTTCCAGGTCCGTGATGCCGGCCTGAAGCCGCGTCCGGTGCGACCGGGCGGGCCGCCGATCTGGGTGGGCGGATCCTCGATGCCCGCCATGCGACGGGCCGCAGAGCGCGGCGACGGCTGGCTTCCGCAGGGTCCTCCGAAGATGGGGATGCGCAAGGGCATCGAATTCATCAAGTCCCATCGCGCCGAGCACTTCGGCGAGGAGCGACCGATCGACATCGGAGCGCTGACCGAGCGGATCTACATCGGCGACCCGGGGACCGATTCCGGCCTCGACATCGGTGAGTACTCGCTCACGGGCTCGCCCGACCACATCGCGGAGCGCCTGCGTCGTTACGCCCTCGTGGGCGTCAACCAGATCCAGATGCGGTTCCACGCCCGCTCAGCCGAGGAGCTGTGCGACCAGATCGATGCCTTCGGAACCGACGTCGCACCTCAGCTCAACGCCTGACCGGTGACCACCTGACCTGCGCTCCGGTCGCTCGCTCGCTCGCTCGCCCGCAAGTGACCGACGCACGAAGAAGACAGACCTCGAGAAAAGGAAGATCGCACATGCTGCTCGAAGGAAAGGTCGCCATCGTCTCGGGCCTCGGCCCCGGCATGGGCCGTGACATCTCGCTGGCGCTCGCGGAACAGGGGGCCGACATCGTGATGGGCGCCCGCAAGCCCGAGTCGATGGCGGGGCCGGCCGACGAGGTCCGCGCCCTCGGACGGCGCGTCCTCGCCGTGCCGACCGACATCACCGACGTGGCGGCGTGCGAGAACATCGCGGCGCAGGCCAAGGACGAGCTCGGCCGCGTCGACATCCTCGTCAACAACGCGTTCCACCAGGGCGACTTCTCCACGGTGGTCGATGCCGACCTCGACTCGTGGCGCAACACGTTCGAGGTGAACTTCTACGGCGCGTTGAACCTGAGTCGGGCAACGATCCCGTTCCTCAAGGAGCAGGAGGAGAGCCACATCGTCATGGTCAACACGCTCTCCGCGCTCGAGATCCAGACGTCGTTCGGTGCCTACGCCGCATCGAAGGGCGCGCTGGCGACCGTGACCAAGACCATGGCCCGCGAGCTCGGCCGCGACGGCATCCGGGTCAACGGCATCCACCCCGACTACATCTGGGGCCCGTCGGTCGAGTGGTACCTCAAGCACCTCGCCGAGCAGAACGGCACCTCGTTCGACGAGGAGTACAAGAAGGTCGCCGACGAGAACTGCCTCGGCTACATCACGCCGTCCTCCGAGATCGCCGGCGCCGTCGTGTTCCTGGCGTCATCGCTCAGCCGCTGCGTCACGGGCCAGGCGCTCGCCGTCGACGGCGGCCGCCATCACGGAGGGTTCTGATGGTCAAGCTCGTCGCGTTCCTCAAGCGGAACCCGAAGCTGACGCTTGAGGAGTTCTACGACCACTGGGAGAACCACCACGGTCCGCTGATCGCCGGCACGCCCGAGCTGGCTCGGCACATCGTGCGCTACGAACAGCATCGGCGCACCACCTACGCGCCGTGGATGGGCACCGAAGGCTACGACGGCATCACCATCCAGTGGATGGAGTCGCCTGCCGCACTCGAAGGGTTCGTGTCCGAGTCAAAGTACGCCGAGCTCATCGCCCCCGACGAGAAGTACCTCCTCGACGACGCCGGCATGGTGTGGATGATCACCGAGGAGCCCACGGTGACGATCGACGGTCCGACCTCGTGAGCGAGGCGGCGCCCGCCCGAGCGGCGGGGAGCGGGGAGTCCGCCCGAGCGGCGGGGAGCGGGGCGCCCGCCCGAGCGGCGGGGAGCGGACGGGTGGAGAGCGGGCAACTCGACGACTTCGC
>CAZALT010000107.1:0-11830 GCA_964485515.1 uncultured Rhabdothermincola sp.
CGGGCCATCTGCTCCCGGATCCACGCCGCGACCGACGCGGCACCCTCCGGTGACGTGAGCGACACGAACACCGTCGGCAGGTCCCCGCGCTGGGCCGCAGCGTCGCGCTCCATGACGGCGAGATCGGCGTTGACCAGGTGCGCGATGTCGATCTTGTTGATGACGAGCAGATCGGAGCGGGTCACGCCCGGACCGCCCTTGCGCGGCACCTTGTCGCCACCGGCCACGTCGAGGACGAACAGCTGCACGTCGACGAGCCCTTTGGAGAACGTGAGCGTCAGGTTGTCGCCGCCGCTCTCGACCAGCACGAGGTCGAGTGGGCCCTCTCGCTCCTCCAGGTCTTCGATGGCATCGAGGTTGGCGGTGATGTCCTCACGGATGGCGGTGTGCGGGCAGCAGCCGGTCTCGACCGCGACGATGCGCCCGGCGTCGAGCACGCCCCAGCGCTTGAGCGTGTCGGCGTCCTCGGTGGTGTAGATGTCGTTGGTCACCACACCGATGCGCAGTTCGTCGGACAGGAGCTTGCACAGGGCGGCGACGAGCGCGGTCTTGCCGGTGCCGACCGGTCCGCCGATGCCGATCCGGAAAGCGCCGTGACGGTCGCGTGCCGGGTGGTGGTCGTGGACGTGGCTGGGGCCGCCGGTACCGAGGTCGTGCACGGTGTGCTCCTTGCGTGGATGTGGCCTGGGTCGAGATGAGGCCGGGTCGGTGGGATCGAGTCGGGTCCGGTGCGCTCCGGGTCAGCTTCGGAAGAGGCGACCATCCAGCACCGCTTGACGCCCGATGTCGATCTCCGCGAACGGCGTCGATGCGTGAGGGAGATCCTCGACGTCGGAGAGCCCGACCGTGGAGCTGACCACACCCTCGACGGCCGAGCGCAGGTGGTGCAGGATCGCGGCCACATCGAACGGGTCGAGCGACAGCAGGCGCAGGCCTGCCGCGCTGAGCGTGGCGGTCGTGCCATGGGCGCTGGCCAGCGCGGCCTCGTCCGGGTCGCAACCGACCGCGGCAGCGAGCAGGCCGAGGGCGACGGGCTGCACCGGCGGCCGCCTGTCGGCAAGTGCGATGGGACGGTCCGGAACCACGCGGGAAGCCGTACGGGAGAGTGATCGGCCGAGACTCCGCGCCGTCGCCCTGGCCACGGTGTTCGGGGTGCGGACGCACCAGGCGGCATCGAGCACGTCGGGGTCGACGCCCGCGGCGGCCAAGCGGGTCGCCGCCGCATCGGTGCGCCCCGACGTCCAGAGCCGACAGGTCACGTAGTCGGCCAACGAGCTCGTGTCGTGGACGCGCCCAGCCTCGATCGCCGCCTCCAAGCCGTGGCTGTGCGCGTGGGCCCCGTCGGGAAACCGGCCGTCGGCGAGGAGGAGGAGAGAGGCGACCGACATGGGCGATATCAGATCGACTCAGAACAGGAAGTAGCGCTGAGCCATGGGCAGCTCGCGGGCCGGATCCTGCTCGACGGTCTCGCCGTCGACGGTGACCAGGAACGTGTCGGGGTCGACGGTGATCTGCGGCAGCGCGTCGTTGTTCACCATGTCGGCCTTGGCCACGCCGCGGCAGTCGTCGACCGCGACGACCCGGTGGTCCAGTTCGAGCTTGTCGGCCAGGCCGTCGTCCACCGCAGCCTGGGACACGAACGCGATCGACGTGCGACCGGCGGTGCGGCCGAACGCGCCGAACATCGGGCGAGGGAGAACGGGCTGCGGGGTGGGGATGGACGCGTTGGCGTCACCCATGGCAGCCCAGGCGATGACCCCGCCCTTGACCACGACGTGTGGGCGCACACCGAAGAACCGGGGGTCGTAGAGCACCAGGTCGGCGAGCTTGCCCGGCTCGACCGAGCCGATCTCGCTCCCGAGGCCGTGGGCGATCGCCGGACAGATCGTGTACTTGGCCACGTAGCGCTTGGCCCGCTCGTTGTCGGCCCGCCCGTCGCCGGGCAGGGACCCGCGGCGACGCTTCATGACGTGCGCGGTCTGCCAGGTGCGGATGACGACCTCACCGATCCGACCCATCGCCTGGGAGTCCGACCCGATCATCGAGATGGCCCCGATGTCGTGCAGCACGTCTTCCGCCGCGATCGTCGAGGGGCGGATGCGGCTCTCGGCGAAGGCGAGGTCCTCGGGCACCGACGGGTTGAGGTGGTGGCAGACGATGAGCATGTCGAGGTGCTCGTCGGCGGTGTTCACGGTGTGGGGCCGCGTCGGGTTGGTCGAGCTGGGAAGCACGTTGGGCACACCGGCGACCGTGATGATGTCGGGTGCGTGGCCGCCGCCGGCACCTTCGGTGTGGTACGAGTGGATCGACCGCCCGGCGATCGCGTCCAACGTCGTCTCGACGAAGCCGGCCTCGTTCAACGTGTCGGTGTGCAGCGCCGCCTGCACCCCGGCCTCGTCGCACACCCGCAGGCAGGCATCGATGGCCGCGGGCGTGGAACCCCAGTCCTCGTGGAGCTTGAAGCCGCTGGCCCCGGCGCGGAGTTGCTCCCACATGGCGTCGGTCGACACCGTGTTGCCCTTGCCGAGCAAGACGACGTTGATGGGCCAGGCGTCCATCGACGTGAGCATCGACGACAGGTAGAAGGGCGCCGCGGTGACCGTGGTGGCCTTGGTGCCCTCGGCCGGTCCGGTGCCGCCGCCGATGACGGTGGTGATGCCGGTGGCGAGCGCGGTGTCCAGGACCTGGGGACAGATGAGGTGGACGTGGCAGTCGATGGCACCCGCGGTGAGGATCTTGCCGTTGCCGGCCAAGACCTCGGTGGACGGCCCGATCACCAGGTCGGGATGGACGCCGTCCATCGTGTCGGGGTTGCCGGCCTTGCCGAGCGCCACGATGCGGCCGTCTTTGATGCCGACATCGGCCTTGACGATCCCCCAGTGGTCGACCACGACCGCACCGGTGATGACGAGATCGGGCGCGCCCTGCGCCGCGGTGCGCAGCGACTGGCCCATGGACTCGCGGATGACCTTGCCGCCACCGAACACGGCTTCGTCACCGGCCCGGCCCGGCCCGCCGGACAGGTCGGCCTCGATCTCGATGAGCAGGTCGGTGTCGGCCAGGCGGATGCGGTCGCTGACGGTGGGGCCGTACAGCGCGGCGTACCGGGCCCGCGACAGCGTCGGACCGCTCATGACTCGACTCCGCTCGTATCGGCGCCCGTCGGCGCGACGCCGGTGGCCGAGTAGAGACCTCGGAACCCGGCGGTGACGGCTTCGCCGGCGAAGGCGACGAGCTCGACGTCGGTCGAGATGCCCGGCTCGAAGCGGACGCTCGTGCCGGCGGGCACGGCCAGACGTCGCCCCACGGCGGCTCGGCGATCGAACTCGAGCGCGTCGTTTGCCTCGGCGAAGTGGAAGTGCGAACCGACCTGCACTGGGCGGTCCCCGGCGTTGATCACGCGCATCGTCGTGACGTCGCGGTCTGCGAGGAGCACGACGTCGTCGTCGGCCAGGAGGACCTCACCGGGAACAAGCCGAGCGGCTCGACCGTCGGGAGCGGTAGCGGTGCTGGCGTCGGCACTGCCGTCCGAGAGCGGAGCTGGTTGGATCGGATCGTGCAACGTCACCAGCTTGGTCCCGTCGGGGAAGGTCGCCTCTGCCTGGAGCTCGTCGATCAAGGTCTCCACCCCTTCCATCACGTCGGAGGTGTCGAGCACGTCGCGACCGCCGGACATGATCTGCGCGACCGACATGCCGTCACGCGCCGCCTCGAGCACCCAATCGGTGAGCACCGCCACGGCTTCGGGGTGGTTGAGCAGCAGACCGCGTTCGCGGCGCCGGCGAGCGACCTCAGCGGCCCCCGAGACCATCAGCCGTTCCTGTTCGTGGGGGGTGATCAGCATCCGGCCTCCGTCACGAGCACGGTCGTTGGTTGTGGGTGCGGGTCAGGGGAGACCGTCGTCGCGACGGGTCCGGTCGGGCGGACCCGCTCGCTCCCTCGGAGTGCTTCGGGCGAAGCGCACGCGAAGATAGGAGGGCGTCGTTTCTCGTTGATCACCCACCCATTTCGGCTAGATGACTTCATCCTGACCATAATCTGACCGAGCGACGACGGCCCGCCGCTCGCCGGCCAAGGGTGCGCGTTTTGGCGCGACGAGCCGACCGTGGTGAGGTTGTGCGATGCAGACGCAGGCGACGCGGCCATTCCACAGCGATACCACCGCCGACCGGACGATGCGCCGGATCCTCCGCATCGAAGGTCCACCGCAGCCCGGAGCGATCTTCGGGGCCACCCAGGCCATGGGGCGATCCCTTGCCATCTCGGGGATCCGCTGCATCATCACCTACCTGCTCATCCCGATCGTCACTCCGATCATCGGCATCAGCGAGGTCTTCGGTGCGCCCCTGAGCATCACGTTGTGCCTCATCGCGGCCGTGCTCAACGTGCGCAGCGTCCGACGGTTCTGGATCGCCGACCACAAGCGCCGCTGGGCCTACACGGCGTTCGGCGCGGTGGTCATGTGCTTCCTCGCGTTCGGCATCGGCACCGACATCGTCCGCCTCGCCACCTGAGCCACCTGAGCGCCCGGGCCCCGCACCATGCACACCGTGCGCGTCGATCAGTGGTTGTGGGCGATTCGTGTCTACAAGTCACGTTCGGTCGCGACCACGGCGTGCCGAGGTGGACATGTGACGGTGAACGGTTCGTCGGCCAAGGCCGCCACTGCGGTGAAGGTCGGCGACCGGGTCGAGGTCCGGGTTGCGCAGCGTGACCGGATCTTCGAGGTCGTGCGGACCATCGACAAGCGAGTCGGCGCCCCGGTCGCGGCCGAGTGCTTCATCGACCTGAGCCCCGCTCCCCCGCCCCCCGAGGAGTCCATCCCAGTCGCCGAGCGCGAGCGGGGGATGGGTCGTCCCACCAAACGGGATCGGCGAGAGATCGAGAAGTTCCGCCGAGGGTGACCTCGGTGTCCGACCGAGCGGTGCAGACACCGCATGGTGAGGTCCTGGCCGCTGGACCGGAGCGGTCACCCCACGCCTCGGACCGCCGCGCAAGGATGCGACCATGACAACTACCCGCTCGCCTGCGCTCGTGGTGCGCAACGCGATCCGCGACGGATCGCCCGTGGAGCTGCGAGCCGTCGACGGCGTCATCACCGAGCTCGGCACATCGGTCTCGTCGCAGCCCGACGACGTCGCACTCGACGCGAACGCCATGGCGCTGGTCGAGGGCCTGGTGAACGGTCACACGCATGCGGCGATGACGCTGCTGCGCGGGCAGGGCAGCGACCGGCGGCTGCAGGAGTGGCTGACCGACGTGATCTGGCCGGCCGAGGCCCGGCTCACCGACGAGGTCGTGTACTGGGGCACCCGCCTCGCCATCGTCGAGATGCTGCGATCCGGCACCACGAGCTTCTTCGACATGTACTTCCATCCCGGCCAGGTCGCGCGGGCCGCCGAGGAGATGGGCATCCGGGCCACCGTCGGTGCGCCGCTGTTCGACCACGCCGATCCGTCGAAGCTCTCGATGCTGCAACGCACCGCGGGCGACGCCCTCGACGAGCTCGCGGGAACCGGCCCGTTGATCACACCGTGCCTCAACCCTCACGCCATCTACACGGTGAGCCGTCCGTCGCTGGAGTGGATCGGTGCGCTCGCCGCCGAGCGCGGCCTCCCCGTGCACATCCACCTGTCCGAGACCATCCGGGAGGTCGACGAGTGGATGGCGTCGAACGACGATCGGCCGGCGGTGCACCTCGACCGGTGCGGTCTGCTGGGTCCACGCACGCTGCTCGCCCATGGCTGCGTGCTCGATGACGACGAGCTGGCGCTCATCGCCGGGCGGGGCGCGACGATCGTCACGAACCCCGTCTCGAACCTGAAGCTCGCCGGCGGGGCCACGCTCGACTACCCCGCGGTCGCCCGCCACGGGGTTGCTGTCGGGCTCGGCACCGACGGTGCGGCCTCGAACAACGACCTCGATCTCTACGGGGACCTCAAGGTGTTCGCCCTGATCCAGAGGTTCCTCGCCAGCGACCCGACGGTGCTTGCCGCCCCCGAGGCCATCGCCATCGCTCGAGGACAGCGGTCACCGCTGCTGGGTGGCCGACCGATCGCCGTCGGAGCACCTGCGGACTTCGTGCTGGTCGACACGACGCTCCCGCAGCTCAACCCGGGGGACCTCGTCGACAACCTCGTCTACGCCGGCGCCGGGTCGGCCGTCGACACGGTGGTCATCGCGGGGCGGGTCGTGATGCGCAACCGCGAGGTGCCGGGCAGCGACGAGATCGTCGAACAGGCCAATCGCTGGTCGCGCCACCTCCTCCCCTGACGAAATTGCGTACCTCGCCGTCGCTCCACGACGGCGAGGTACGCCAGAAGGGCCGAGGGCCGAGGGCTGGGGCTAGGGCTGGGAGGAGACCGCCAAGTACGCTCGACCGTTCCGGGCGTGTAGCTCAGTTGGTCAGAGCACTCGGTTTACACCCGAGCGGTCGGCGGTTCGAGTCCGTCCACGCCCACCACACGAGGCGCGCCGGCGGGACCTCGGCGCCCGAAGACGAGGAACCTCGCCTGTAGGGTCAGCCGATGGCACTCATCGCGGCGATCGGGCGACAACTCGCCAGCGAGGACATCACGTTCGCCGTGGTCAGCTCGGGCTCCGGCGAGGTCACGGCGGGAGATCCCGGCGCCCGCGTGGTCGTGCTCATCGGGGCCATCCCCGACCGCCGGCTGCCGGCCCCGCCGATCCGGAGCCTGGCCGACGCGACCGAGCACGAGATCCGGTCGACGACCGCCGAGGTCCTCACCGCCACGAGGGTCTCGCTCGGCGCTGCCGTCGAGCGACTTCGCCTGTCGGCCGACCCCGCGTCCCTCGTCGTCCTGATCCCGGCGACGAGCGCCGTCGGACGGATCCATGACGGGGTCGCCGGCATCCCCGCGGCGGGACTCAGCTCGCTCGTGCCCACGCTTGCCCGCGAGCTCGCCGACGACGCCATCGCGGTCAACGCCGTCCTGACGACTTCGCAGACGTCTCCCGATCGGATCGCGGCGGCCGTCGCAGGGCTCGCCACCGCGACTCGCTACGGCCCCACGATCACCGGACAGATCATCGACGTCGCCGACGCGACTCGTGCTCCGACGACCGCACTCACCACCGCGTCCACGGCGCCAAGCACCGGCACCCGACCGAACGAGACCAGCTCGAGAGCCGGGGCCCTCGACCTCCCCCGCTTCGCCGGCAAGGTCGCGCTCGTCACCGGCGCCGTGCGGCCACCGCACATGGGCCGAGCCACCGCACTGCGCCTCGCAACCGAGGGGGCCGACGTCGTGCTCGTCGACGCCCCGGCCGCCGGCAACGCCGAGCTGGACAGCGACGCGACCGAGCCAGGTGCGCTGGAGGATCTGGTGGCGGAGATCAAGGCGCTCGGGCGGCGAGCCTTGGCCATCCCCGTCGCGCACCTCGGATCCGCCGAGTCAGCGCACCTCGTCGAGGTGATCGTGGACCAGTTCGGACAGCTCGACGTGGTCTGCCACCTGGGCGGCGGCACCGGTTCCCGACTCGGAACGGGACCGTTGCTCGAGATCACCGACGACGCGTGGGGGAACTGCCTCGACACCAACCTGTTCGCCCCGTGGTTCGTGGCGCAGGCAGCGGTACGCCAGATGCGCGCCCACGGCGAGGGCGGATCGATCGTGCTCCTCAGCTCGTATGCCGTGCGCGACCACCCCGCCCGCTACGGCGCGTTCTGCGCAGCCCGCACCGGCGTGGTTCGCCTCGCCGAGGTGCTGGCCCAGGAGTGCGCCGCCGACGGGATCCGGGTCAACACGGTCCTGCCCTTGGGTGTGGCTCCCGATTCGGCACCCAATCCTGGGCTCGCCGACCTCGTCCGCCACAGCGGTGTCGACAGGTCTGGGGTCGACGCGTCCACCTGGGCCCGGGAGCGCATCCCCATGGGCCGGATGCAGGACCCGGCCGAGACCGCCGCCGCGTTCGCCTTCCTGGCCAGCGACGACGCCTCGTTCATCAGCGGCCAGGCCCTCGCCGTCGCCGGCGGCGCCGTCGACTGACGGCGTGCAGGGGCCGGATCAGAGGTCGAGCAGCGGGAGTGCCTGGGGTGAGCGCGACGAGCGGGCCAGGGCGATGAGGGCATCGGCGGTCTCGAACTGGAGCTCGGGTAGATCGTCGGGGGCGAACCACTCGCACCGCACGATCTCGGGCGACGACGGCCGGACCTCGGGGACGTCGGAGAGACGGCTGGGCTTGGCCCGGAAGATGAGGTCGATGCGTTGACGGACCGGATCGGTGACCACCGCCGGCTCGCCGACCAGGTCGATCAGGAGCCCGACCTCCTCGAGCACCTCGCGTCGGGCCCCGTCGGCAGCCTCCTCGCCCTTCTTGAGCAGCCCACCCGGCAGCCCCCACCGCTCGCGGTAAGCCTGGCGGACGAGGAGGATCTTGCCGTCCGGACGCTCGATGACGCAGATACCCCCGGCGGTGTACGAGGGGCTGAAGAAGCGGACGATGAGCCGACGCGCTCGGGCCGGGAACCAGCCGAAGATCCGGAGCAGCAGGCGATGGAGGCGGAACCTCATACGAGCAGCGTACGACGCGGGTGCGACGGTCCGACCACTCGTGGTCGCACGAGCGCCGCACACCACCGGAGACGACAGCAGGGCGGGGGCGGTCAGGCGTCGAACCGCTGGCGCGCCTCGATCAGCTGAACCAGCAGCTCGGACGTCGCCGCGGCGACGGGCGTGCGGCGATCGGCGTGCGCGAGGGTGACGAGGTCGCGGCCATGGGCATCGACGATCGGCGCCCCGGCCTCGCGGCACACGAGCAGCGCGCCGAGGTAGTCCCAGCTCCCATGGGCAGACTCGACGCAGTCGACATAGCCGTCGAGGACACCGCACGCCACCGCGCAGAGGTCGAGCGCTGCCGCGCCGAGCGCCCGGAACTGACGCGAGCCGAGCGACACCGGTGGCAGTCCGGAAACGCCCACGATCGAGTCGCTCAGCAGCGTGGCACCCGACGGCGTGATCGGCTCGCCGTTGCGACGGGCTCCTCCACCCCGGATCGCATCGAAGCGGTCCCCCGACACGAGGTTGACGACCAGCGCGGCCACCGGCCCGTCGGCGTCGACCGCGCACAGGCTCGTCGCGTACCAGGGCACGCCGCGCGCCGCGTTGGTGGATCCGTCGAGCGGATCGACGACCACCGTGACCGTCGCCTCCGGCCGGCGCCGACCCGACTCCTCGCTCAGCACCCCGACCCCTGCGTCGTCCAGGACCGCCAGGGCGGCCGCATCGGCGGTGAGGTCGCTGCGGTACTGGCCCGCCTTCAGCCCCGAAGGACCCCAATCGGTCGTGTCGGCCAACGCGTCGCGCACCGCGTCCGCCGCGGCGCCGAGCACCACGAGCAGTTCGGGTCCGTCCACCAGCGGCGACGGTAGCCGAACCGGGCCTCCCCGGTAGCCGTCGTCGGTGGGCCATGGCAGGCTGTCCCCGTGATCGCACCATCTCGTCTCATCCTGCTGGCCAACCTCGAGGAGCACTCCCCTTGGCGGTGATCGACGTCGCCGGCTTCGTGGCCGACCTCAAGGACCACGCCGTCGACCACCAATTCCACGTGCACGACGAGCGACACTTCGTCGAGACCTACTCCCTGCGCCAGATGTGGGAGGTCGATCTGCACCCCGAAGACGCGTGCGGCGGCCCGCTCGATCTGCACCTCGCCCTCGAGGTCGACCCCCGCGTGCTGCTCGGTTTCGAGGACCAGGTCCTCGAACAGCCCGAGGACGCCGACCCTCCCACGGGGTTCGCCTTCCCGCTCATCTTCACGTGGGTCCTCCCGCCGCTGCCGAAGGGACCCGACCTGCTCGTGCTGGCCACCGATCTCGCCGGCGTCGGCGGCACGCTGCTGCCGCTGGAGGTGTCCGCCATCGACTCGTTCGCCTCGGTCACCGACGCGCCCGAGCGCAGCCTCACCACGGTGTCACGGGTCGAGGTCGGGCTCGATCAGATCTTCTTGGGTCAGGAGCAGCTCTGCGACCTGCTCGACAAGTGCCACGAGGTCAGCATGTTCCTCCTCGACCGGGCACCCGCCTGGCTCGACGAGATCTGATCCCCCCCGCCCCATGGCGCCGCGCCCCGAGCCCACCTTCATCGAGTTCGACGCCAACCAGCCGGCGCCGGTGGTGCGCGCCATCGAAGGCCTGCTGGACACGCGCGACGGCTGGGTGAACCTGCAGGCGATCGTCGACGAGGACATCAGCGAGGGACCCCGCGGCAGGTCGGGGATCTTCAACCTGTTCAGCTCGAAGGGCCCCGCCGTACCCGCCTGCACATGGGTGCCCGGTGAGCGCGACAAGCGTGAGGGCATCAAGTCCGACGAGGTCGGAATCCAACACGCCAGCGGACCGAAGGCCCTGCTCAAGCTGCGCAACGAAGGCGCGCCCCCACCCGAGGGATGGCGCCAGCTGGCCGATCACCCCAAGCGCGGCATGGTGCTCCAGTCGACGCACCCCACCACGGCTCCCGACGTGGCACCGATGGTGACCTGGCTCGTCCTCGCGTCAAGGCTGCTCACCGAGGCCGGCCTCCCCGACACCTGGGGTGCCGTCATCCACCGCCGCTGAGGAACGGGAGATCTGTGTCAGGTCTCCGCGGCCTCGATCCAAACCTTGCGAGCGGGGGCTTGGTAGCGCTCACATGCGGCGAGGATCTCGTCGACGGTGTCGACTCGCACGAGCAGATCGCGACTCGCCTGGGAGATGAACCCCTCCCCCAGAGCGTGGTCGAGGAAGGCGAGGAACGCCGAGAAGTACCCGTTGATGTCGAGCAGGACGAGTGGCTTGGCGTGCAGGCCGAGCTGTGCCCATGTGGTGACCTCGGCGAGCTCGTCGAGGGTGCCCAGGCCACCGGGGAGGATCACGAACGCATCGGCGAGCTCGTACATCGCACGCTTGCGCTCGTGCATCGAGTCGACCACGCGGAGCTCGGTGATGTGGTGGTTGGCCACGTCGCGCTCGAACATGCCGGTCGGTATCACGCCGATGACCTCGGCGCCGGCGGCCATCGCAGCATCGGCCGCCCGACCCATGAGGCCCACGCCGCCGCCGCCGTACACGAGCCGGATGCGTTCCCGAGCCAGGAGCTCACCGAGCTCCGTCGCAGCCGCGGCATACGCCGGGTGATGGCCCGACGAAGACCCGGAGAACACGCAAAGGGAGCTGATCGGCATCCCGAGACGCTACCGGGCAGCACCCCGAGCCCGGTACCGCCCGATGACGACGGGTGTCACGGTGGTGGGCCAGGCTGGGATCGAGCCACCGACCGAGCGATCGTGAGTCCGAGCCGGCCCGTGTCGGGTGGTGTTGGCCAATCCGCGGATTCGCAGGTCAGCGGCCATTTTCGAGGTTGCGCCGTGACGCCCAGTGACGCCGAATACCACCCTCTGCCAGAATTTCTGTGACCATTCTGTGACCAGACGCCGGCTAACCATTTCGTGAGGGCGCCGACCGAGGTTCAGGTGTGACCACACACAGCCCAGCCGAGATAGAGCTGCGCGTAGGTCCGACTCGCTGATCCGTTGGGATCGTCTGTGGCCACGATGACGACGGGCACCGAGTTCTCGCCGAACGCCTTCGTCCAAGCATCGGCCCCTGGACCGAGACCTTCCTCGGTGGGCACCCAGCCCGCACTTCAAGAAATGACCGAAGCTCGGAGACCAGTTCCGGCCGGTCAGTCCCCGAGTAGAACACCTCGGCTCTCGGCTCCCATCCGCTGTCTGACCTGCCGCACCTGTAGAGGTCGGCATCCTCGATAGCGGGCCGTTCTACCGCACCCGCACCTGGCGCGGGATGAAACTCGTTCACCTCACGGCTCGCTAG
>CAZALT010000108.1:0-11722 GCA_964485515.1 uncultured Rhabdothermincola sp.
TGCCGCCGAAGCCGAACTGCACGTCGGACCAGGCGATGCCGGCGTCGGCCAGCGCCGAGCGGGCGGCGTCGGCGCCCATGTCGATGGCGGACTTGGCGCCGAAGCGCCCGAACGGGTGGAGACCCACCCCGATGATCGCAACATCTTCCATCAGGCTTCGCCTCCGTTGTCCTCGGCGCCAATCGGTGCGAACGCGAACGTCATCACCGTGGTGCCGTCGTCATCGGTGCGAAACGGCACCACGACGAGCTCCATCTCCATGCCGATGTGCAGCACGTCGAGATCGGCCGTGGTGAGCCGAGCCTCGACCCGAACCTCATCACCGAGCTGCACCACACCCATCCCATAGGGCACGAACGTCTCGTTCGTCTCACCACCTGCGTACGGCTGCGGCGGCAAGAACCCCTGTGTGGTGAAGGTCCACAACGTGCCCCGGCGCGCCAGCAGGTGCGCGTCGATGGCGACTGATCCACACCGAGCGCACGACGCGGGGTTCGGGAAGGTGACCGAACCACATTCGGTACACCGTCCGCCGATCAACTGTGGACCGTCGGACGGCCAGGTGAACACGTCAGGGGCAAAGGCAACTTGCGACACGATCACTCCTCGATCAGTGAGGAAGCGGCGCGTCGTTGTTCATGCCTTCTGCCATCAGGTAGAGACAGAACTCGTTTCCTTCGGGGTCCTGCATCGGCCTCCAGGTGAAGCCCATCAGCTCGTGTGTGACGTCGGGCTCGCCGAGCCAGTCGCCTCCGAGCTCCAGCACTCGTGCGGTCGAAGCATCGAGGTCGTCGATGACGAGGTCGAAGTGGGCGCGGTTCTTCACTGTCTTTGCCTCGGGGACGCGCTGGAGCACGACCATGAGGCCTTCGCGGTTGGCACCGAGGGCGGTGTAGCGCCCGTCGTCGTAGCTCAGGAGAACTTCGACCTCTTGGATCTTCGTCCAGAACTCGATGAGCGGTTCGGGGTTCTGGGTGTCGAGGACGATGTACGCGGGCATGTGAATGGTCTCGCTTCAGTTGGTGGGTAGGTGAACGGGAAGACTGGCCCAGCCCCTGACCTGCGAGCTGTCCATCTTGGCGTTGTCGAAATCGACCTCCCAGTCGGACCACCGCTTGAGGATCTCGCCCATCGCGACGCGTGCTTCGAGGCGAGCGAGTGATGCACCGAGGCAGAAGTGGATGCCGAAGCCGAACGTGAGGTGCTGGCCGATCGGGCGGTGGATGTCGAAGGCGTCGCCATCGGGCGGGAAGACGCGACTGTCGCGGTTGGCCGACGCCATGATCGCCATCATGATGCTGCCCTCCGGCACGACCTGGCCGTGGATCTCGACGTCGTGCATGACGGTGCGGCAGGCCTGGAGTGCGGGCGGCTCGTAACGCATGAGCTCTTCGACCGCGTTCGGGATGAGCGACGGATCGGCGGCCAGCTCGCGACGCTGGTCGGGGTGCAGCCCCAGGTTCTTGCCCATGTGGCCGATGACGCGGTTCGTGGTCTCGTTGCCGGCCGTGGCGAGGATGTTCACGAAGATGAGCAGCTCTTCGTGGGTGAGCGTGCGGGTGACGCCCTTGTCGTCCTCGAACTCGGCGACCATGAGCTGGGTCATGAGGTCGTCGGAAGGATGCTTGCGACGCCAGTTGATGTATTCGTCGAAGAAGGCGGCGTCGGCGAACTGATCCTCGGAGAACTCGCCCGGCTTGCCCTCCTCGCGGCGGATGCCCTCGTCCTTGTGGACGCGGAGCTCCTCCTGGTCCTCGACGGGGATGCCGAGCAGCATGCCGATGACCGCCATCGGGAGGCGGGCACCGAGATCGAGCACGAAGTCGAGGCGGTCGGTTCCGACGATGGGGTCGAGCGTCTCCTGGCACATGGCCCGGATCTGCGGCTCGAGCGCGTTCATCTTCTTCGGTGTGAAGACCCGGGACAGCAGACCTCGATGGACCGTGTGCAGGGGTGGGTCTTCGAAGATGAAGACGCCCGACGGAAGGTCCATGTCGAGCTTGATGATCTCGAGGACCCCACCCTTGGCCGAGCTGTAGGTCGCTGGGTGCTTCAGCACGCTCTCGACGTCCTCGAACCGGCTCACCGCGTAGAACTCGTGCTCCGCGTTGTAGTAGAGCGGCGCTTCCTCGCGCATGCGAGTGAAGGTCGGGAACGGGTCGTACTGCAAGACCGGGTCGTACGGGTCGTAGTAGATATCGTCGCGAGTTGTCGTGGTCATTGTCTGGTCTCCGCGGTTCGCTGCGCAGCACCCACGGTCGGGTGGCACTGAGTGCCATTTACTATGGCACGCGGGAGAGGGTCTTGTGACACCGGTCGCTCACGAGGTCGTGACGGGCAGTGATTCCCAGCCGCGAATCGTGGAGCTGGGCGACATCACGGCGCGGTCGGCATCGACGGACCATTCGGGGAATCGCTTCAGCACCTCTTCGAGCACGACTCTGCCTTCGATGCGGGCGAGCGCCGCGCCGAGGCAGAAGTGGGCCCCGAGGCCAAACGTGAGGTGCTGGCCGACGCCGCGGTGGATGTCGAAGGTGTCGCCGTCCCGGTAGTGACGCTCGTCTCGATTGGCTGCTCCGATCTGGAACACCATCACGCTGCCTGCCGGCACCGTTTGGCCGTGGAGCTCGACATCGTTCGCCACGTAGCGCGCCGCGTGGGGCGCGGGCGGCTCGCAGCGGAGGATCTCTTCGATGGCGGCGGGAATGAGGGAGGAGTCCCCCGCCAGCTCCTGCCGGGCGTCAGGGTTGTCGGCCAGCACCTTGCCGGCCCACCCGATGAGGTGTGTCGTCGTCTCGTTGCCGGCTCCAGCGATGACGTTGACGAGCGTGAGGATCTCGTGCCGCTCGAGTTGCCGGATGGTGCCCGTCTCATCCTCGAACTCGACCTCGAGCAGCATGGTCATGATGTCGTCGGAGGGATGGTCGGCCCGCCAGTCGATGTACTCGGCGAACGCCTTGCCACTGGCGAACTTCGGCGTGATCTTCATCGGCTTGCCGTCTTCGGTGTGCATGTCCGCCTCGGGGCGGTCACGGATGGCGCGCTGGTCAGCTTCGGGAATGCCGAGGAGCATCCCGATCGTCTGCATGGGAACGACGGCGCCGAGGTCGGCGATGAAGTCGAAGCCATCGGAGCCGACGTGCGGATCGAGACAGTGGGCGCTGAGTGCCCGGATCTTGTCCTCGAGCGCAGCCATCTTCTTGGGGGTGAACACCCGCGACATGAGGCTGCGATGGATCGTGTGGATCGGGGGGTCCTCGTAGATGAGCACCATCGGCGGCATCTCGAAGCCGGCCTTGATCAGCTCGATGATGTTGCCGCGACCCGACAGGTAGTTCGTCGTGTCACGGAGGCCAGGTTCGACGTCGGCGAACCTACTGAGTGCGTAGAAGTCGTGGTGCTCGTTGTAGTAGAGCGGGGCGTCGTCGCGGAGACGTCGGTAGGTCTCGTACGGCGAAACGTTGATCTCGAAGTTGTACGGGTCGTAGTGCACCGGCTCGGACGTCGTGTTCATGTCATCGCTCCGTAGTCAGGACCGGTTGCCGCCGAACGAGTCGAGCCCTGCATCTTTGGCCGACTCTTCGTCGACGATGCGGTCCCAGTTGGCCACGATGTCCTCGGCTGTGGTCGGCCCGTCCGGGTTCGTCCAGCCGGCGTTGAGCGTGATGCCGAAGCGGTGGAACATGCCGCCCCAGGCGCCGAGGACCTGGCCGGTGACGGGAACCGTGGGGTGTGAAAGCACGGTGACCATGGGGCTGACCTTGTCCGGGCTGAGGAACGCCATCGCCTCGGGGCTCTTGGTCAGGGCCGCGCTCGCTTCGGCGTGGAAGGTCTGCTCCTCCATCATGGCCGTGTGCATGCGGGTGCCCAGTGCGCCGGGGGCGAGCAGGTTCGCCTTGATCCCGTGATCGGCGCCTTCGAGCGCGAGCGACCGGGTGAGGCCGAGGAGCCCGGACTTGGCCGCGCCGTAGTTGGCCTGGGCTTGGGCGCCGAGGAAGCCCGAGGCCGACGTGACCGACACGATGCGACCCCCTCCCCCGGCCTTCATCGCCTTGAACGCGGGGTGGAGCACGCGCATGACGCCCTTGAGGTTGACGTCGATGACGTCGTCGAAGTCCTGGATCGTCATCTCGTCGAACGGCAGGTCGCGCAGGATCGCGGCGTTGGCCACCACCGCGTCGAGTTGACCCCAGGTGTCCATGGCCTGCTCGGTCAGACTGGCTGCGCCGTCGATGCTCGAGACCGACGCCGTGTTCGCGATCGCTTCGCCGCCGGCATCGGTGATCTCCTTGACGACCTGTTCAGCGAGTCCGGGATCGCCTCCCCCACCGAATGGGTGTCCACCGAGGTCGTTGACCACGACGCGGGCTCCGCGGCTGGCCAGCTCCAGTGCATGGCAGCGCCCCATGCCGCCACCCGCTCCGGTAACGATGATGACGTCGCCGTCAAAGGTCAGTGCACCCATCTGTTCCTCCCGTTGGTTTCCCCGTCAGCACGACAGAGCACGTGGTCGGCTCCGTGGTCGCTATTGGGTGAGACTAGCAATCGGTGGCACTGAGTGCCATCAGTCGGGCAGGTGGGCCGGCGTGGCCTGCCTCCCGTAATCGGCAGTCAGGCAGAGCGCGGCAGGCCGAGGCCCCGCTGGGCGATCATGTTGCGGTGCACCTCGCTGGTGCCCGCGTAGATGGTCGTGCCGAGCGAGAAGCGCAGCGTGTGCTCGACGAGACCGCGTGCTGGAGCGGTCGGATCGAGGAAGCTGCGGAGCGCGTCGGGGCCCAGGACTTCGACCGCCTGCTCGGCGCGGTCCTCGAGCTCCTCGGAGCTGAGCAGCTTGGACATCGGTCCTTCGGCGACCACCGGAATGCCTTCTTCGGCCATCCAGGAGACTCGGCGGTGCAGCAGGCGCGAGACCTCACGGCTCGCTGCGATGTGACCGACGAGTTCTTGCACCTCGGCCGAGTCGGCCAAGGGCCGGCCCTCGCCGTCGATGCCTGCCTCGGCGTCGAGCGTCCAGGAGACGACGGCGCCGAGCAGGCGGTCGATGGCGGGACTGAACCCGCCGCCGTGCTCTTCGGCCAGTGCGACCGACAGGGTTCGCCATCCGCCGTCGACCTCGCCGACCCGCCAGGCGTCGTCGACGCGCACGTCGTTGTAGAAGGTGATGTTGGTGCGCTCGCCCGACATGGTGAACACCGGTTGGATCTCGACGCCCGGTTGGTCGAGGGGCACGACGAACATGGTCAGGCCCTTGTGCTTGGGCACCTCGGTGTTGGTGCGGGCGAGGAGGAACACGTAGTCGCCGACCTGCGCGTTCGTGGTGAACATCTTCTGGCCGTTGATGACCCACTGCTCGCCGTCGCGCGTGGCTCGGCACACCGCCGACGCGAGGTCAGAACCGACCTCGGGTTCGGTGAAGCCCAGCACCATGATGATTTGGCCGGCGAGCGCCTGGGGGATGAGCACCTGCTGGGCTTCGGTGCCGACGGCCTTGAGCACCGACGCGACGAGGTAGGAGGTGCCGACGCCGTAGATGGGTGCCTCGGCCCGCAGGAGCTCCTCCATCAGGGTGATCCGTTCGAGGAGTCCGAGGCCTGCGCCGCCGATCTCAACTGGCCAGCCCGGCGCGATCCACCGCTTGTCAGCAAGCGCACGAGTGAAGGCACCGTCGTGGGAGACGCCGGTGCGGTGCATGCGCGCCTCGAGTTCGGGCGTCAGGTGCTCGTCGAGAAACGCTCGCACCTCAGCGCGGAGTTCGTCTTCTCCCTCGTGGACTCGAAAGTCCATCCCACCGGTGTGCGAGTGCACGGTCGGCGTCGGTTCCGCGTCCCGGGTGGCGAGGTGGCGAAGGCCGGCGCGGCGATACCCGTGTGCCGCGCTCATGCCGACGTTGGGCCATGCCCGTGCTCGCCGGTAGTAGAGCTGGATGTCGTACTCGAGCATGAAGCCGTACCCGCCGTGCAGGTGCAGGGCGCGGTAGGACGCGTCGCGTGCTGTTTCCGCCGCGAACGCGAACGACATCGCGGCGAGTTCGCAGAATCGGTTCGGATTGGCCTCGAAGGCCCAGGCGCCTTGTCGGGAGAGGAGCTGCGCTCCGTCGGCGGCGCTCGCCGAGTCCGCGAGTGGATGGGCCACGGCCTGGAAGGCCCCGATGGCCTGACCGAATGCGTGACGCTGCTTGGCGTAGTCGACACCGATCTCGACGGACCGTTTGGCGATGGCACCGAGCGCGGCGCCGGTCAGGACCAGCCACTCGTCGAGCGCTCCGTCGAAGAGTCGGGTTGCGCTGTCGCCCGTGGCGAGCACGTCGACCTTGTCGAGTGGGAAGTCGGCCACCGGCATCGAGCCGAGGTTCTCGACGGCGACCCGGTTGTCGCCGATGTGCGCCACGACGAGATCACCGTTGACGAGCGCGACGACGGCGTCGGCCACGGCAGCGCCCGGGACCATCTGGGCGATGGTTCCTCGGGTGGGCCGCGGGGCGAACACCACCCGGCGACCGTCGTCGAGCATGGCCTGCAAGGTGGCGGCGCCCGCCGTGCCGGTGCGGGCGAGCAGCCGAGCCGCTACTTGCGCCTCGATCAGCGGTGCGGAACCGAGGAATCGGCCGTGCTGCTCGGCGACCAGTGCGAGGTCGAGCAGGGATGCGCCCCAGCCGCCGTTGTCTTCGGACACTCCCATCTGCACGGCGCCGATCTCGGCGAGGTGGTCCCACAGGTCTGGGTCGAAGCCGGTGGATTCGACCTCGCGGACTCGTTCGGGCGATGACGCCTTGGCGTAGAGCGCGCCGAAGGCGTCAATCAGCTGGTTCTGCTCATCACTTGGTCGGAGGTCCACGTTCTTCTCGGTCTAGGTCGCGGTGGTCAGGTCATCGCTCTGCGGAGCGGGCACGGTCAGGCCGGGACGCCGATGTTCATGAGCTTGGTGAGGTTGCCGCCCATGATCTTGGCCTGGTCCTCGGGGGACACACCCTCGAGCTCGCCGATGTAGGACGTGGGTTCGGCGAGGCCTTCGGGGTGCGGGTAGTCGCTCCCGAAGAGGATGTGGTCGGCGCCAACCAGGTCGATGAGGTCTTGGATGTTGTCCTCCCAGAACGGGTTGACGTAGATGTTGCGCTTGAACGCTTCGACCGGGTCTTCGGGGAACAGCTGCGGCATCTTCTTGTAGACGTCCGCGAGCGACTTGAGGAGATGGCCGACCCAGTCAGCGCCGTTCTCGACGGCCGCGATCTTGAGGTGCGGGAAGCGGGTGAGCGCACCGTGGCAGACGAGGGCGGTCATCGTGTCCTCGATGGGCCGATTGCCCTGGGCAACGGCTCGGAACGCGTCGAGCTTGAAGGGGAGGAACTCGGTCTTGTCCTCCCATACGCTGATGAGCTCGTTGTAGCCGCTGTCCGACGCGTGCATGCCGACGAGCAGGTCGGCGTCGACGATGCGCTGCCAGATCGGATCGAACTCGGGCAGACCCGGCGACCGGGTGCCTCTGTATCCCGGAACCGGAGCAGGGCGGACAAGGATGCACTTGGCGCCGCGCTCGATGACCCACTCGAGCTCCTCGAGGGCCTTCTCGACGACGGCGAAGCAGATGACCGGCGTGGCGAAGATGCGGTCTTCGTAGTTGAAGGTCCAGGTCTCGTACATCCACTCGTTGAGCGCGTGGACGACGCCGTGGATCAGGTCGGGGTCGTCCTTCATGCGCTCCTCGATCAAGCTGGCCAGCGTGGGGAACATCAGCGCTCGGTCGACCCCGAGCTCGTCCATCAGCTCGAGACGCGGGGCCGGCTCGCGGAACGCCGGCAGGCACTTGATGGGGTCACCCATGAGCTCGCGGTAGGACTTGCCGTCGGGGTTGCCGTTGCGGAAGTAGTCCTCCTGCGCACCCGGCGCGGCGACCACGTCGAAGGTCGGGTTTGGGATGTACTCCGAGATCTGGCCCCGCACCACGATCTTGGTGCGACCCTTCACCTCGACGTAGTCGACCGCGCCCTTGTACTTCTCGGGGAGGTACTTGGTGAGCGCCTCGCGGGTCTCGTACATGTGGTTGTCGGCGTCGAAGATGGGGAAGTCGAGCGGCGTGGGCACGGGTCACCTGCTTGATCTGGGTGTGGGTTGATGGCTCGGTCGACCTGGACTGACGACCATCAGAAGACGGTAGCCGTGGGTGGCACTCAGTGCCACCCACGGCTACCGTCTGGCCTCGACCGAGCAATCCATCTCGAAGAGGAAACCCCGATGAGCAATGTCATGAGTGGTGTCCGGATCTTGGAAGTCGCCGAGCACACCTTCGTTCCCGCGGCCACCGCGATCCTGGCGGAGTGGGGCGCAGAGGTGATCAAGATCGAGCACCACGAACGCGGCGACGCCATGCGCGGCCTCGGCAAGACGGGAATCCTCGATCTGGGCGGTGGTGTCCACGCGCTGCTTGAGCACTCGAACCGGGGCAAGAAGAAGCTTGGGCCTCAACCTGCAGAGCGAGCGCGGTCTCGAGGTCCTCTACAAGATCGCGGCGACGGCCGATGTCTTCGTCACCAACAAGCTTCCGGCCGTCCAAGCGAAGCTCGGCATCGATGAGCAGACGTTGAAGTCAGTCGCCCCGAACATCATCTATGTGCAAGGCACCGGACAAGGTGCTGCGGGCCCCGATGCCGACAAGGGTTCGTACGACGGCTTGGCGTTCTGGGCGCGGTCGGGCGCGCCCATCGGCCAGATCCCTGAAGGTGGGCGGCCCACCGATCCCCCGGCTCCGGCCTTCGGCGACTCCATCGGGGCCATGACCATCGCCGGCGGGATCATGGGCGCGTTGTTCCACCGGGAACGAACCGGTGAGGCCACGTCCGTCGATGTGTCGCTCCTCGGGACCGGTCTCTGGTCCATGGGCGCCGCAATCGCGCTTTCCCTGCAGCTCGACACCCCGTGGCGTGGCCGCGAGCACGACGCTCCGGTCGGCAACCCGCTGACGAACATGTATCAGACCAAGGACAACCGGTTCGTGTCGCTGTCCTGTCTGCAGGCGGCCAAGTATTGGCCTGAGGCGGCTGCCTTGATCGCCGAGCAGCCCGAACTCGCGACCGATGAACGCTTCGTGGATGCCGCCGCGATCGCCGCGAACAGCGCGGATGCTTGCGCCATCCTGGCCGGTGCCTTCGCGGGCAAGACGCTCGCGGAGTGGAAGGACCGACTCGAGGGGTTCTCCGGCCAGTGGGCGGTGGTCCAGGACACGCTCGAGGTGGTCAGTGATCCGCAGACGATAGCCAACGGGTACCTCCAGGACTACGAGACGTCAGCCGGGACCCCGTTTCAACTGGTCGCCCCCCCGGTTCGCTTCGGCGGCCAGCCTGGAGCCGCGGTTCGCGCCCCGGAGTTCAACGAGCACGGCGACGCAATTCTCGAGGATCTTGGCCTCGATTGGGACGAGATCGTCGAGCTCAAGGTCGGCAACGTGGTGCCCTGACGCTGCCACTGGCGAGACGTGCTCACATGCTCGGTTGGGCGTCAGGTCCGAACGAAGCGCTGGGCCATGAACAGGACGTGCTCGCGCTCATAGGACATGTCGGGATGGGTTTCGCTCAGGTGTACGAGTGACCGGTCAACGATCTCGTCTTCATCGGCCCCGTCGAGCACGATCCCGCACGGGCACCGCAGGACCCACACGAACCGGCGATCCCCCGCGTCGGCTTCCAGCGTGGCCGCGAGCGAGTCGAGCACGTGCTGGTAGCCACCCCGGAGTGCGTCGACCATTGCGTCGTCGGTGCGGACGTCCCAGGTGACCATCGCAGAGGTTCCGTCCGGTGTGACGGTGATGGTGGCCTCGTGGTGATCGAGTTCGATCGAGCCGCCCACGACGCTGTAGGTGAATGACCGGCCGGCGTCGTCTCGCCGACGCAGTCGCTCGGTGAACTCCATGTCCCCCATCGTGACCACCCGATCGTGTTCACCGACGAGCCGGCAACCATCGGCGCCCGCGATCCAGGAGACGTTGGCGAAGTGCCCGACGGCGTCCCAAACGTCATCGGCAGAACGCTTGATTCTGACCTCAGCGCGTGCTTCAGCCGTGGGGCCGTCGAGATCGCGACTCACCATGCTTCGAACCTCCTTGACACCGGGTGCCAGCACGATGCCAGAGCACCTGACGGGGGGCAAGTTCCTCCCCACGGCCCCACCTGGCAGTCTCGGACGGTCGAGTCCTTCGCACAGCTGGCTCTAGGTCCTCGTTCGTGAGGGAAGCGGCGTCGCCGTCGACGGCCACGAGACGCACGATGGGGGGCCGAACCTCCGCTCACGTCTTGACCACAACGCTTGCGGCGTACCCCGACCTCTGCGACCCCCGCCGCACAGCGAACGACAATCGGCGGCATACCTCCGGCTGGACCGCTGGGGCTCGCGACCCTCACCTGGGGAAGGTGTTGCCGTCGGTGCGCGATCGCATTCCTGACGCGGCCGAGCTCCTCGATTGGGCACAACTTGGGCACAATCTCTTCCGCCCCGCATGGCGCCGTGGTACAAGTTGATTGACGTGTTCACGCTGCCGGACACGCAGGAGGCGACAGCCTCATCGGCGGCCACCCTCACGCACCGCAAGGTGCGCCTCACGAGGTGGTCACCCCTTGGCCCGCTATCGCAGGAAGCCGCTCGCTCAGTTCGAACACGGCACTCGGATCTACGCGCCCACACCAGGCGAGAGCCGGTACCGGGTGGTTGCCACGAACCCAAGAACGAGCGAGTCCCTGACATCGAAACACCCGACCGAGGTGGCAGCGCGGGCGAAGGCGAGGGACTTCGACAATCAGATCGCCGGCTACAGAACCGTACGAGACACCGCGGACATCCACGAGCGAACGATCGAGCGTCTGGCGGTGTCGTACGTAGAACAGCACCTCGCCGGACTCTCGCTTCGCTACCGCGAGAAGCAGCAGTATCTGCTGCGCTGCTGGATCCTTCCGCGGATTGGCGAACTCCATATCTCCGACTGGACATCGGCTGACTCCACAGCGGTCATTGCCCAGGCGAAGAACGCCGACGTGTCGGACGCACTCGTCCAAGACATCGGCGGAGCGATGCGAGGCCTGGTCACTCAGGCCCGGCGCCTCCGATGGCTGAGTCCGAATAGCGAGGACCCGATGTGGATGGTCCGCTATTCAAAGCGCTCCTCGGTCCAGGGAGCGACATCCCTCTTTGTCGAGCCCTCAACATTGCCGACATACGACGATTGCGAGTCACTGTTTGCTGCGCTTGAGAGCCGCGGGCACCACCGGTGGGCAACCGCGATGAGGCTGGTGCATCGGTCGGGACTTCGATGGGGCGAGCTGACCGCGCTTCGACCTTCCGACCTCGAATTCGATCCCCGACGGATCGTGCACGTGCGCCGGGCGGTCGAGCAGGGATCACGAGGGCAAGCGACCTTGAAGACGCCCAAGAACGGCAAGGTCCGAACCACGTTCTTCCCCAGCAGCCTCTCGGACGAGCTCGCAACGTACGCGGAATCGGTGCGAGCCGAGCGAGGACCTGACGCTCTGCTCTTCGGCACGCGGACCGGCACCATCATCCGACGGTCCGCGTTCCAACAGGTCTGGGTCCAGGCCGCGGATGCGGCTGGCTGGCCGATGATGACCCCGCTCGGACGCAGCGCCGGCTATGGAACAAAGGGCACGGGCTGGAAGTGGACGGGGGCAGCTCTGAACCGCCCTGGGTTCGTTGGAGGCTCCAGACCTTGTAAACGAGGATGGAGT
>CAZALT010000109.1:0-11691 GCA_964485515.1 uncultured Rhabdothermincola sp.
CGCTCCGCCGCTTCGACCGCGGCCTCGCCGTGGACCGCCTCGATGAAGTCCTCGCCGACGAGCTCCTCGATGAGCTCGGGTGCGGCCGTGAACCACTTCTCCATGAGGAAGAAGCGCACCACCCAGAGGATGCCGTACGAGGCCATGTTGACGATGTTGGGCAGCAGCTTCTCGGCCAGCGTGAGCTCGGACGGCGGTACGCCATCGGTGAAGATCCTGGCCGTCAACGCCACCATCACCGTCGAGAACACCAAGCCGATGACCACGAAGATCCAGAAGGGCAGGACCTCCTTCTTGAAGTGGCTCTTGCCGGTCTTCTTCCAGACCCAGGCCCGGCTCAGGTAGTAGGCGGGAACCGCGCTGACCCCCACCGCGAGCACGTTCGACACCGTCTGGTCGAGGTGCAGGATCGAGTGGAACATGAGCAGGAGGCCCTGTCCGAGCACCACGTTGACCAGCGAGACCGCCACGTACTTCGGTCCCTTGTCGCGCACCAGATCGGCAACCTTGCCGGTCGTCGTCGGGGCAGGGGTGGGGGAAGACATCGGCGCCACGCTAGTGGGTGGTCACGAGGTGGTCAGGTCGCCAGAACGGTGCCGGGAGGACAGGCGAGCACCCACGAGCACCCACGAGGATCCGCTGAGGACGCGCTGAGGACGCGCTGAGGACGCGCTGAGGTCCGGATCGACGAAACCTGGCGTCGACCTTCGTGGGTGGCGGCGGCGCCCATTAGCCTTCCGGTCCATGGGACAGGCCGCCGTCGACGAGCTGATCGCGCTTCTGGACCTGGAAGCACTCGAGGTCAACATCTTCCGGGGTGCGACCTCCGACGTGACGAGGCAGCGGGTCTTCGGCGGCCACGTCGCGGGCCAGGCCCTCGTCGCCGCGGCACGCACCGTCGAAGCCGACCGCTACGTGCACTCGCTCCACGCCTACTTCCTGCGCCCGGGCGATCCGAAGATCCCGATCCTCTACGAGGTCGACCGCATCCGCGACGGCCGATCGTTCACCACCCGCCGCGTCGTCGCCATCCAGCATGGCCGACCGATCTTCAACCTGTCGGCCAGCTTCCACGTCACCGAGCCGGGCCTCGACCACCAGGACCCCATGCCCGAGGTACCCGAGCCGCAGTCGCTCCCCGACTTCAAAGAGCGCTGGGCGCCCTACAAGCACCTCGTCGGCGACTACTACGACCGCGACCGCGCCATCGACACCCGCGACTGCGACTGGCAGCTCGCCGAGCGCGAGCATCCGCTGCCGCCGTACCAGAACGTGTGGATCCGAGCCGACGGGAAGCTGCCCGACGACCCCGTCCTCCACGCCTGCATCGTGGCCTACGCCAGCGATCTGACCATGCTCGACACCACCCTGCTCCCCCACGGCATCGGTTGGGCCGAGGAGAATATCATGATGGCCAGCCTCGACCACGCCATGTGGTTCCACCGGCCGTTCCGGGCCGACGAGTGGCTCCTGTACTCGCAGGACACGCCGACGGCGAGCGACGGACGCGGCCTCGCCCGCGGGTCGATCTTCACCGACGACGGCAGCCTGGCCGTGTCGGTCGTGCAGGAAGGGCTGATCCGGGTGATCGACTCGTGAGGTCCCGCCACCCCTCGTGGCGCCGTCCTGGCCGGCGTCTCTCTTCCCGGCGTCTCTCTTCCCGGCGTCCCTCTTCCCGGCGTCCCTCTTCCCGGCGTCCTTGGGGCCGCTCGCATCGGTCTCTCCTCGCCGCCGCGCTCCTCTCGCTCGTGGTCGGCGTCTCGGCCTGCGCGTCCGAGAGCGAACGCGCCACGCCCGCCACGCCCGGCACCGCCGTGCGGCCAGGAGGCGTCGTCGACCCGACCAGCGACTCCGTGCGCCTCCGTGCGGTGGCCACAGCCGACACGCCCGTCGCGCTCGCCCCGAGACCCGGTACGCCCGACCTCTACGTGGCCGAGCAGGACGGATACGTGCGCCGCATCGCCGTGTCCGGCAGCGGAACCGACCGCTCCTACGAGACCGCCGCCGCACCCGCCCTCGACCTCACCGCCACGACCCGCGGCCAGGGCGAACAGGGCTTGCTCGGCCTGGCCTTCTCACCCGACGGCTCCAAGCTCTACGTGAACTACACCGGCCGCAACGGCGACACCCACATCGTCGAGTACACGATGCGCGGCGACGAGGCCGACACCGGGTCGGCCCGCGAGCTGCTCGTGGTCGATCAGCCCTACACCAACCACAACGGCGGGCAGCTGGCCTTCGGTCCCGACGACTACCTCTACATCGGACTGGGCGACGGCGGGAGCCGCGACGACCCCGACCGCCGGGCCCAGGACCCTGACGACCTGCTCGGCAAGATCCTGCGGATCGACCCGCTGTCGATCGACGCGGGGGCGGGCACCGACGAGCGTGCCTACGCGATCCCCCCGGGGAACCCCTTCGCGTCGGGGGGCGGACGGCCCGAGATCTGGATCCTCGGTGCCCGCAACCCGTGGCGGTTCAGCTTCGACCAGAAGACCGGCGACCTGTGGGTGGCCGACGTCGGCCAGGACGAGGTCGAGGAGATCAACTTCCTGCCCGCCCAGCCCGAGGGGGCCGGCCAGGGCGCCAACCTGGGTTGGCCTTACTACGAAGGCACGAACCCGTACCTCGACACCCCGCCCGAGGGCGCCACGTTCATCGAACCCGTCAGCACCTACACGCACGACGACGGGTCGTGTTCGATCAGCGGCGGCTACGTCTACCGGGGAACCGCCGTCCCCGCCCTCGTGCCGTCTTACATCTACGGCGACTACTGCCGTTCGACGGTCGCCGCCCTCGAAGAGGCCGGCGACGGGAGCTGGACGTCCAAGCCCCTCGACGTGTCGGTCGCGTCGAGCTCGTTGTCGTCGTTCGGCCAGGACCTCGACGGCGAGATCTACGTCCTGTCGACCGAAGGCTCGATCTACCGCGTGGACCCCGCGTGACCGGCGCCCGGATCCGACCATGACCACCGCCGACGCCCACAAGACCCCGAAGTTCGACCCCGAACGGCTGACGCGCCGCGAACGGTGGAGAGCGGGCACGATCCTGGAGGACGGAACCCAGCTCGTCTGGTGGCGCGAGGCGGCCATCGCCGTGATCGTCTACGTGTTCTACGAGACCATCCGGAACCGGTCGAAGGCCAACCCGGCCAAGGCGTTCGAGAACGCCACGCGCCTCATCGACTGGCAGGGGGCGCTCGGGATCTACCACGAGAAGTCCATCCAGGACTGGGCCCTGCACTTCACCCCGCTCATCATCGCGGCCAACTACTTCTACGGGACCGCCTACATCCTGGTCACGATCGGATCGTTGATCTGGCTCTACCAGAAGCACCCCGAGCACTACCGGCTGTGGCGCACCACGCTCGCCATCGGCACCCTGGTCGGGCTCATCGGGTTCGCCGCCTTCCCGCTCATGCCGCCCCGGCTCCTCGACACGATGGGTGACGGCCACCAGATCTACGGCTACGTCGACACCCTCGTGAAGTACCCGACGTTCTGGTCGTTCGAGTCGCCGACGATGAAGTCGATCTCCAACCAGTTCGCCGCCATGCCGAGCCTGCACTGCGGGTGGGCGTTCTGGTCGTTCGCCGCACTGTTCCCGCTGGTCAGGAGCTGGTGGGCGAAGGTGCTCGTCGCGCTCTATCCGATCGCGACCGTGACGGTCGTGGTCATGACCGGCAACCACTACTTCCTCGATGCCCTCGGCGGTCTGGTGATCTTCGTCGTCGGCTACGCCGCGGCCCGACTCATCGGCTTCATCCGCGACCGTCACCTCGCGAGACGCCGAGCCGAGCGCCACGAGGTGTCCGATCGGCCAGGCTTCCGCTCCGCTGGGTGACCTCGGTCCCGATCAGGCCGACGAGCCCGGACCGGCACCGGGACCCGCCATCGCGACCTCGTAGGCCTTCAGGTTCTGGTCGACGACGGTGGCCCAATCGACGGCGACGGGGGTCTCCCGGTTGTGCGCCGCGATGCGCTGGCGCAGCGGCGCGTCGCGGACGATGCGCACCAGATGATCGGTCATGTCCCGGTCGGAGCCGGCCAGGAGGCCTTCACGGCCGTCGGCCACGAACTCCCGGATGCCGGTCCGTCGCTTCGCCACCACCGGGAGTCCCGCACACCGGGCCTCGAGCGCGGCGATGCCGAAGGACTCGAGGTTGGCCGGGGCCACGAAGACGTCGCACCGGGAGAAGAGGTCACGGATCTCCTCGCGCGTGCGACGACCCGGCAGCGACACGACATCGCCCAGGGCGTTGGCCCGGATGAACCGCTCGAGCGACGGGCGTTCCGGACCCTCGCCCACGACCACCAGCCGCAACGACGGTGAACCGGTCGGGAGGCGGTTGCGCACGTCGCGAACCATCTTGAGCAGGTGGAGCGGACGCTTGCGCGGCGCGAGGCGCATGACGGCCACGACGGTGACCGTGTCGGGATCCCGCGGTTGGGGGGTGACCTCCCAGTCGGCGTGGTCGATGCCGTTGGGCAAGACGATGACGTCGCCCCCGGCACCCACGATGCGGCGGATGGGTTCGGCCGCCACGCTGCTGACCGCGGAGAACACCACGTTCCACCGACTCCAGTGGAACAGGAGGTCGAGCACCCGAAAGATCGGGGTCGCGTAGCTCCACAGGCAGTGCGCCGTGATCACGGTGGGGATGCCGGCGCGCTGCGTGGTGTAGGCCGCCACGTAGGACAAGGGCGACACCACGCCACCGTGGAAGTGCGCGACGTCGACCTGCTCGTCGACGAGCAGTTCGGTGGTCATGCGGATGCTCTTGGGCGTGAACGGGATGTTGAAGGGCAGCAGCGGTACATCGAGGCGCCGGACGCGCACCCCGTCGACGACGCTCGGACCTGCGGTCGGCGTGATCACCACGACCTCGTGACCGCCGGCCTTCAGCCGCTGGGCGAGGTCGTGCACCTGCATCTCGATGCCGCCGACCTGCGGTACGTAGCAATCGGTGACCAGGCCGATCCGGAGCGGGGACATCGCCGGTCACGCTACCGCCCCGCTGTTCGCACCGGCTCGGGGTCGACACCGGCTCGCACATGGACCGACGCGACCTCCCTAAGGTGTTCGGCCGTGACGCGAACGGTGGTCTTCTTCCACGCCCATCCCGACGATGAAGCGATGCTCACCGCTGGCACCATGGCCAAGGCTGCGGCCGAGGGACACCGCGTCGTGACCGTCTTCGCCACCCGCGGCGAGGTCGGGGAGGCCTCGACCGAGCTCACCGCCGGTGGCGACGACCTGGGGTCGCTGCGCACGGGCGAGGCCCGGGCCGCGGCCGAGGCCCTGGGCGTCCATCGCGTCGAGTTCCTCGACTACCTCGACTCCGGGTCCACCCGATCCCCGGGCGCGACGTGGGCCACGGGTTCGTTCTGCGCCGCACCGGTCGACGAGGCGGCCCGACGGCTCGCCACGATCCTGCGCGACGAGCACGCCGACGTGCTCACGACCTACGACCCGCTCGGCGGGTACGGCCATGCCGATCACGTGCAGGTGCACACCGTCGGGCGGGCCGCCGCCGAGCTCGCGGGGACCCCGAAGGTGCTCGAGGCGACCATCAGCCGCGGTCTGCTCCAGATGGCGCTCGACCTGCTCCCGACCCTCGGCTACGAGCTCCCGCCCGACTTCGTCCCGCCCGATCTGTCCACCGTCTACGCCGCCGACGACGAGATCACCCACCGCGTCGACGTGACGGCGCACCTCGGGGCCAAGCGGGCGGCGATGGCGGCGCACACCAGCCAGACCACCTCGTCGACGTCGCTCGAACCGGCCACCCCGGCCACCCCAGGCCAGGGCACCACTGGGCGCACGCTTGCCCTGTTCCTCCAGATCCCCGACGACCTGTTCGGTCTGGCGTTCGGCACCGAGTGGTACGTCGATCGCGACGCCGGACCCGGCACCGTCCAGACCGATCTTTTCGCCTCGCCGGCAGGCTCTGCGGAAGACTGACGCCCGCCGGTCACCACCAGCGGTCGACTCCTCCCATGACGGCGCACCCATGACGGCTCTCCCCGACGACGAAGAGATCGAAGCCGAAGGCATCCACGCCATGCGGGTGCCGGCCGAGCTGGTCGAACACGAGCTCAACGCCAAGTCCAAGAAGCGTCGGGCCCTTGAGATCGGCGGCTCGATCGGCGTCGTCGTCATCATCTTCGCCTTCGCCATCCCCGCCATCGTCGGGTCGGACTACACCGAGATCTTCGACGAGTTCCGCCAGCTGAGCATCGGCCAGGTCGCAGAGCTGTTCGTCCTCTGGTGCGTGATCATGGTCATCTACACGGGTGTCCTGACGTCGTCGCTCCCCGGCTTGAAGCACACGCAGGCGCTCACGGTGAACCTCGGCGGCAGCGCGGTGTCGAACGTCGTCCCCTTCGGCGGCGCGGCAGGGGTCGGCGCCACCTATGCCATGACGATGTCGTGGGGCTTCGACGCGCCCGCGGTGACGCTGTCGATCCTGGTGAGCGGCATCTGGAACGTCTTCGCCAAGCTCGGCATCCCCATCCTCGCGCTTGCCTTCCTCACCATCGCCGGCGAGAGCACCGCCCAGCTCCTGGTCCCGACGGCGATCGGCGTGGTGGCGCTCAGCGGCGGACTGGTGCTGTTCTTCCTCATCGTGCGCAGCGAGACGCTCGCCGAGCGCATCGGTGCAGCAGCCGAAGGCCTCGCCTCCCGCGTGCTGGGTTGGGTCCGTCGTCCACCGCTGACCGGTCTGCCCGACAAGGTCCTCGACTTCCGACATCGAAGCATCGGTCTCATCCGCGCCCGATGGTTGACGCTCACCGTGTGGATGGTCCTGTTCAACTTCGGCCAGTTCCTGCTGCTGCTCAGCTGCGTGCGCGCCCTCGGCGCCAGCACCGACGAGCTGGGCTGGGTGAAGGTGTTCGCCGCCTTCGCGTTCGCCAACCTGCTCACGACGATCGCCATCACTCCCAGCGGGGTGGGGTTCGTCGAGGCGGGCACGGTCGCCGCGCTCATCGCCTTCGGCGGCGACGCATCGAGCAGCGCGGCCGCGGTGTTCATGTTCCGGGGCTTCACCTATCTGCTCGAGATCCCGCTGGGTGCGATGGGCTGGGCGGTCTGGGCCGGTCGTCACACGTGGCGCAAGCCGGTCGGCAGCGTCGACTCGCGCGCCCTGTACTGAGCCGGACGTCGCCCCATTCGGCCGCATTCAGCCCAAATTGCGCCGGTCTTGTTCGATCTCCGGCGAACATCGACGCCAGAAGCGGGGGCGCGGGGTCCTGGGCGTGGGGATGCTCGGCGCGGGCGCGCCCCGGCTCATCAGGCGGGACCGGGGGCATCGGGACCCTGGCGCCGGGCCTGGACGCTGTTGGCGAGCTCGATCGACAGCTCGCCCACCCTGCCCTCCCAACGCCCCTCGAAGGCCTCGACCAGACGCCACCCCGCCCGACGCAACGCGAGGTGGCGGTCGATGTGCGCGTCGACGCCATCGGGATGCACCCGCGCCTCCACGCCGACGAAGTCGATGTCGTCGCCGACGCACAGGTCGAGGCGATGACGACCCGCCGGATAGGGCGCCGTCACCCGCACCCCGGTGAGCTCCACGCCCCGAGCGATGCTCTCGACCCACCGATCGAGGTCCAGCGCCGACCGCCCGGCCAGCGCCGACCGCCCGGCCAGCGCCGACCGCCCGGCCTGCCCCGACCCCCCCGACCGCCCGGCCCGCCCGGCCTGCCCGGCCTGCCCCGACCTCGTGGGGTGCGGCGGTGCGTCCGCCTGGGCCAGGTAGTCGGCCACCAGACCCGACGCGGGCGGATCAGCCGACAGCAGGATCTCGAGGTGCTTGCGCGCCCGGGTGACGAAGACGGTGAAGAGGTGCGGGTCCTCCACGAACCGCCACGACGCCCTGTCCTGTGGCCCGATGCCCATCGAGGCGATGACCAGGTCCCGCTCGTTGCCCTGCATGGCGTGCACCGTGCCGACCCGGAGGTCGAGCGCCTCGACGTCGTCGGCGTGGAAGCCGCCGAGCACCTCGCGCTCGATGGCGTCGGCCTGCGCCCGGAAGGGCGTGACCACCCCGACGCTGCGGGCGCCCTCGCGCCTCAGCGTCCGCAGGCGCCGCATGACGGCGTCCACCTCGGCCTCGACGACGCCGTCGCCGTTGCGGACCCCGTCGACGCGCACCACGTCGACGCAGTCGACCGACTCCGTGCGCGGGTTCCGGGTGGCGACCTGCATGGCCCCGCCGTACACCCGCCGGGAGATGAAGTCGACCAGGTGGGGGTCGGAGCGGAACTGCTCGTCCAGCTCGATCACCGGCACCGACCCGGCCGCCACATCGAAGAGGCTGTTGCGCCGCACGTCGAGCAAGCCGGCCAGCTGTGGATCGCCGTCCAGCCCGTGGGCGGCGAGCACGCTGCCGATGCGCTCGTCGGAGACGAACGACACGTGGCGCAGCTGCTTGGGGTCGCCGACGACGACCGCTCTCGACGCTCGCAGCAGCGCGGGGGCGGCCAGCGGCTGGTCGATCGACGAGGCCTCGTCGAGGATGACCACGTCGAACAGCGCGGCGCGCGGTGGCAGCAGGTCGTCGATGTCGCCCAACGTGCCGATCCACAGGGGAAGCGCCTGGGTGATCTCGGTCTTGGTGAGCCGGGCGAGCTGCTCCCGCCTCGCCGAACGCCCGCTGCGCAGCGCGGTGCCGAGGTTGGCGATGCTGACGAGCCCCTTGCGGTCGAGCCGCGCCATCGACCGGGACTCGAGATCGACGAGCTGCCCGCAGGCCCGCCGCACGGCATCCTCGGCGTTCGCCAGACGCACCCAGTCCTGTTCGGTCTCGATGATCGCCGGGGCGCGGAGCTGGTCGAGGCGCCGTTCGGCGGCGAGGTGCACGGCCCGGCGCACCTCATCGATCGTCAGGTCGTCGATCTCCCCGTCGCCGATCTCCCCGTCGCCGATCTCCCCGTCGCCGATCTTGCGGTCCGCGTCGATCTTCGGGGCGGTCGGTCCGGCCCCGAGCACCCTGACGAGCTCGTTCCACGCCTTGCGGCGGCGACGCCTCGCCAACCACCCGCCCGGTTCGGTGGCCGCGGCGAGCAGGTTCGAGATCGTCGACGGGTCGACCGCCGCCACCTGGTCGACGAGTCGGAGCCGGAGGGGCGATCCATGTTCGGCCGCGGGCTGCTCGAGCTCGAGGTGAGCCCGGATCCGCCGGCGCACATCCGCCCGCTCGTCGAGGCACCGACGCAGCATCCGCTGCGCCGCGGCGATGTCGGAGTCGGGTGACGCCTGCATCTGTCCCGACGTCAGCCGCTGGACGAGCGCGTCGCGCCGATCGTTGGAGCCGAACACGACGGGTTCGGGTCCGGGCATCCGGTTGAGCAGGTCGACGAGCGCGTCGACCGTGGCATCTGTGCGGGTCGCGACCAGGACGCTGCGGCCACGTTGCACCTCGTCGATGGCCATGGCCGCCACGGCGTGGGACTTCCCCGTGCCCGGTGCGCCCGACACCAGCGTGATCGGACCTACCGACGCCGCCGCGACCGCCTCTCGCTGGCGAGGGGTCAACGGAAACGGCGACTCGACCGCGCTCGCGTCGTGCGCCGCGCCGCGGGTGCCAGCACCCAGGTAGAGGTGACCCAGGGCGGTGGCCCCGATGGCGGGATCGGCGATCCACCGCCTCAGGGTCGATGCGCGGGTCGAGCGCGACGTCGGGGTGTCGACGTAGAGACCGACGCCGGCGAGGGCCACCAGGCCGTCCCGCTTCATCGACGCGTCCGGTGCACCGACCGGTACGACCAGCCCAGCGATCTCGAAGCCGGCAGCCCGGGCCGCCTGGCGCACCGCGGCGTCCAGGCGCGGCATCAGGTCGAGCAGCTTCGCGGCGCCGTCACCGGCCAGCCCCAGCTCGAAGGCGCCACCCATCGACATCTCCAGCGCCGAGCTGATCGACCCGTCGGGGTCGTCGACCGCGCCGTTGAGCTCGACGTCGCCCACCCCGATCACACCGGCCTGGCCGATGGATCGCTGCACCCGAACTCGGCGGGTGAGGAGCGGCTCGAACACCTGGATGGAACGTCCCGACGGCTCGACCACCGTGCCGGCAAGGAACATCCAACCGAGCCGGATCGATCCGGCCCCGCCCCGGACCTGGTCGACGGCGGCGAGCTTGTCGGCGAACGCCCGGTCGAGCGTGGCGCTCGGGGGCACGGCAGGCTGGCCCACGAACACGCGGTGGGGGATCTCGCCCCTCCGCGGGGTGGAGGGACCGGCGGTGAAGTTCGACGGCAGGGCAGGGTTCCCGCCGAACAGCTCGACGCTGCGCAGCGGCATCCACCGGAACCACTCGAGGGGGATCTGGCGCTTCGCGCCTCGTTCGAGCGACGGTTGCGGGCTGAGGTCAGCGAGGGCGGCAACGATCTCGTCCACCCGCACGTCCGCAGCCATCGCCGAAGAAGCTAACGCGCCCGTGCCCCGTTCCCCCACGGTTCCCGCGGCCCCCGGCGGCCCCCGGCGGCCCCCGGCGGCCCCCGGCGACACCGTGGACCGACCGCCGGTACCGTGGACCGACCGACCGACCGGCACGAGACCGACCGGCACGAGACCGCACACCCGGTCCGTGCGGTCGCCAGATCTGGGGGAACCGTGGACAAGGCCGCACTCGACGAGTTGTTCGACCTCACCGGACGGGTGGCGATCATCACGGGCGGCACCCGGGGGATCGGCCTGGCCACGGCGAAGGTCTTCGGCGCAGCCGGGGCCAAGGTCGTGGTCGCCAGCCGCAAGGCCGACGCGTGCGCGGCCGTCGAAGCCGAGCTCCAGGCCAGTGGCATCGAGGCGTTGGGCGTGCCCACCCACATGGGCGACCTCGATGCCATCGCCAGCCTCGTCGACCGAACGATCGAGCGGTTCGGAGGCATCGACATCGTCATGAACAACGCGGCGAACGCCCTGGCCCAGCCGCTCGGTGAGTTCACCGCTGAGGCCTACGCCAAGTCGTTCGACGTGAACCTGCGAGGTCCGGTCTTCCTCACCCAGGCCGCGCTCGCCCATCTCAAGGCGAGCGATCACGGCGTCGTGATCAACGTGATCTCGGCCGGCGCGTTCATCGCGTCGGCACCCGTGGCGATGTACTCGGCGGCCAAGGCGGGAACGATGTCGTTCACGCGGTCCCTCGCCGCCGAGCTCGCCCCGCACGGCATCCGCGTGAACGCCCTGGCCCCGGGGCCGACCGACACCGACATGGTCACCTCGCTCGGCCCGGGGGGCGACGAGCTCCTGGCCAGCGTCACCATGGTGAAGCGCTGCGCCGACCCGGACGAGATCGCGGTGCCGGCGCTGTTCCTCGCGTCGGACGCGTCGAGCTACATGACCGGCCAGGTCCTCCTGATCGACGGGGGCATGGTCCCGCACTGACCGATCGATGCTGGCCGATCGATCCTCCGACGGGCCGATCGATGCTCCGACGGAGGGGGCCGTGGGGCCCGCCGCTGATCGACGGGCCCCACGACGTTCGCCCCACGGGGCGAGCAGGCGAACGATTCAGCCCCAGGCGGGGAGCACCAGGCTGATCGACTCCGCCGAGGCCACCGGTCTCGAACGACGCGTTCGAGATGTCCTGCCGGTACGAGGTCGAGGGTTCGCCGACAGATCGGACGGCGACATGATGCGAACGACCTTCTTGTTTGCGAACCCCACCACCCGTATGGTCTGACGATC
>CAZALT010000110.1:0-9891 GCA_964485515.1 uncultured Rhabdothermincola sp.
CGGCGGAGAGCGGGCAGGCGGCGGAGAGCGGGCAGGTCGTCCGAGCGGCGGAGAGCGGGCAGGTCGTCCGAGCGGCGGAGAGACGGGTGCGCGCTCGTGACGACCCTCGCCGTTCCCTCCCGGGGCCGACTGCGCGACGCCGTCATGGCGCTGCTCGGCGAGGCCGGCTACGCCACGGGGCATCTGCGGGGACGAGGATCCCGCACCGTCATCGAAGACATCGAGTTCATCGAGATGCGACCCCGCGACGCCGCAACCTGGCTGGCGGCCGGGCGCATCGATGCCGCCTTCATCTCCACCGACCTGGTGATCGAGGAGGGGCTCGACGACCTGCACGCCACCCCGCTCGGGCTGGCCCGATCCGACCTGGTCGTGGCCAGCCGCGACGACGACGGCCGCACGAGCGCCGCCGACCTCGCCGGAGCGGTGGTGGCCACCCACCTGCCCAACGCGACACGGCGGTTCTTCGCCGCCGAGGGCATCGACGCGCAGGTGGTGCAGATGGGTGGAGCGCTCGAAGGGGTGTGCGCCGCCGGGTTGGCCGACGCCATCGTCGACCTGCGCGAGACCGGGACCAGCCTGCGCCAGAACCGGTTGCGGGTTCTCGCCGAGCTGGCACCGTGCGAGGCGCTGTTCGTGCAGCGCGACGAACCCGGTCTCCCGGAGCTGGCCGACATGGCGCTGCGGGTCCAGGCCTCGCTCGATGCCGAACGGCACCGCTACGTGATGCTGCACATGCCACCTGGCCAGATCGACGCCCTCGCGGGGCTCTTCCCCGGGCTCGCCGCGCCCACCGTCCTGCCGCTCGCCGGTCGAGACGACCTGGTCGCCGTGCACCTCGTGGTCGAGGCGTCGGCGTTCTGGGCGAACCTCGGCGAGATCCGATCCATCGGCGGCAGCGGCATCGTCGCGCTGCCGCCCGACGCCCTTCTCCGCTGAGGTCATCCATGAGCTCGTCGCTCCCCATCCACCGAGGTCCCGCCCACCGTTCGAGCCACGGTCGTGCGGCTGACCGTCGCCCGTCGCGGCGCAAGGCTGTCGCCGTGCTCGTGGCCCTGGCCACGCTCGCGGTGACGATCCTGAGCGGGTCCGTCTCGCCTGCCCGTGCCGATGCGGATCCGGCTGCCGCGTACCGCCGTCCCATCGTCGGGACGACCGTCGCCGTCTCGCCCGCCGGCAAGGTCTGGGACCTCGCCTTCCTGCCCGACGGCACGATGATCTACACCGAGAAGTTCGGCGACATCGTCGCCCGGGTCGGGGGCACGAACCGCGTGCTCGGTCACCCCTCCGATGTGATCGTGGCCCGCGAGGGTGGGCTGATGGGCCTGGCCGTCGATCCGGATTTCTCGACCAACCGCCGCATCTACACCTGCCTGCTCACACGGGCTGGCGGCCGTCCCGACGACGTGCGGGTCGTGCGCTGGAGGGTGTCGAACGATCTGCGGTCGCTGAGCGAACGCACCGACATCGTCACGGGCATCGGGGTCGGCACCGGCGCCGGCTTCGGTCGCCACGCCGGGTGCCGACCCCGGTTCGGTCCCGACGGCTACCTCTGGGTCGGCACGGGCGACGCCGGGGTGGCCTCGTTCCCCCAGGATCCGGACCAGCTCGCCGGCAAGGTGCTCCGGGTCGACACCGACGGCCAGGGCGCACCGGGCAACCCGGGTGGCGAGCTCCGTGCGGAGATCTACACCTACGGGCACCGCAACGTGCAGGGCATCGCCTTCCGCCCGAGCGACGGCAAGCCGTACGCCGTCGAGCACGGCACCGACCGGGACGACGAGCTCAACGCGCTCGTCCCCGGCGGCAACTACGGCTGGGATCCGGTCGACCCCCAGAACCCGAGCCGCTACGACGAGACGCAACCCATGACCGATCTGGTCAAGTTCCCCTCGGCGCAGCGGCCGGTGTGGACCAGTGGTGCGCCGACCATCGCCCCGTCGGCCGCCACCTTCGTCACCGGATCGCAATGGCTGGGCTGGGACGGCAGCCTCGTCATCGGCGTGTTGAAGGACAAGCACATCATGGCGTTGACCCTCTCGGACGACGGCATGTCGGTGACCGAGCGCACCGACCGGGTCTTCGATCGGGGGCGCATCCGCACCGTGGTGCAAGGCCCGGACGGCAACCTCTACGCCAACGAGGACGCCCTCCCCAGCGTGATCCTGCGCGTGACGCCCGAGCCCAACTGCACGGCGGGGTTCGCCGCCGGCCCGTTCTGGGACGTCTCCCCGCTCGACCGCTTCTGCCCGGAGATCACCTGGGCCAAGGACCAGTCGCTCGTCCAAGGCTTCTCCGACGGCCGTTTCGGCACGATCCAGCCCCTGTCTCGCCAAGCGGTCGCTCGGGTGCTGCGGGCCTTCGCCGAAGGCACCGGCGGCGGCGGCGTCAGCCCGTACACCGATGTGCCTCCGAGCCACCCCTTCCACAACGACATCGTGTGGTTGACAACGAGCGGCATCGCCACCGGGTTCGCGGACTACACCTATCGACCCAACGCGCCGGTGACGCGACAGGCGCTCGCGTCGTTCCTCTACAAGCTCGCCGGCAGTCCGCCGGTCGACCCGAACGCCACGACCTTCGTCGATGTGCCGCCCAGACATCAGTTCCATGACGCCATCGAGTGGGCCGCGTCGCAGGGGATCTCGGTGGGCTTCGCCGACAGCGGGTTCCATCCGAGCGCGATCGCCACCCGTCAGGCCACGGTCGCCATGCTCCACCGCGCCGAGCACCTCCGGCCGTAGGTCGCCCTGTTCGGCCTCAGCTGTCCGAACTCAGATGTCCGGCCTCGCCTCGCCGGCCTGCCACGGGCGACGGTGCTCGTGTGTGGGTTCGAGGGGGTCGTCCCTCGTAGAGTGACGCGATGGACGAACCGAGTCCCGCCCCGTCCACACTCGCTGGTGTGGGCATCTGGTCCTCGGAGCTCCGCTACGGCGAACCGGCCGAGGTCGCCGACCTCGCGGCAGAGCTGGAGACGTTGGGGTACTCGGCGCTCTGGATACCCGACACGGGTGGCGAGGTGTTCGCCGCGCTCGATGTCTTGCTCACCGCGACGAACAAGGTCACGGTGGCCACCGGAATCCTGAACATCTGGATGCACGAGGCCGACGCGACCGTGGCGTGGTGGAACGGCCTCGGACACGCGGAGCAGCAGCGGACGCTGCTCGGTCTCGGGGTGAGCCACGCCATGCTCATCGGCGACGCGTGGGTCAAGCCCTTGGCCCGGATGCGCACCTACCTCGACGAGCTCGACTCGAGTGGTCTGCCACCCAAGGCCCGATGCCTCGCGGCGCTCGGCCCGAAGATGTTGCACCTCGCCGCCGACCGCAGCGCGGGAGCGCACCCGTACTTCGTGACCCCTGAGCACACGGCGCTGGCTCGTGAGGCGATGGGAGCCGATGCGCTCCTGGCCCCCGAGCAGGGCGTGATCCTCGACACCGATCCGGATCGGGCTCGGACGCTCGGGCGCGAGGCACTCAGCATCTATGCGCTGATGCCCAACTACTCGAACAACTGGAAGCGGCTCGGCTTCACCGACGTCGACGTCGACACGCTCAGCGACGCGCTCGTCGACCGGTTGATCGCGTGGGGTGACGTCGAGACGATCGGCGCTCGGATCCAGGAGCACCGCGATGCCGGTGCCGACCACGTGGCCATCCAGGTCATCAACGCGCCCGAGGACCCTGCCCCGCGCCCTGTGTGGCGCGAGCTCGCTTGCCTGACCAAAGCCTGAGGCTCGGCAGATACCTCACGACGCCTTGCCCTTGGTCAGTTCGAACGCGGCACGATCGACAGGACTCGGGCTTCGGCCTCGTTCGTGAACGTCGTGGTCACGAACGGCGACGCCATCGCCCGGGCGAGCGCGCCGTACGTCGGCGCGAACGAGATGGCGGAGCCGACGCTCGGATCGTTGGTTCCGCAGTCGAGCACGAGGTGGTCGCTGCTCGCGCCGAGGACGGTGAACCCGTTGGGCGGTTGGAGTCCCGCGGGGTCGACGTCCTGCTGGCCGATGGCGACGAGCGCCTGACGGCGAGACCCTTCGTCGATGAACGCCGGCTGTTCGCCCATGGCGTTCTGGGCTCGTGATCCACGGGGCATCGAGGGCTTCGTCTTCACCTCGATGACCTCGGCGACGACGACGAACGCATCGGTGTGGAGTCCCTCGATCGGCGTCCGCTCGGTCGGCTCGCATCCGAGGAGCAGCGCCTCGCCGATCCGGAGCTGGTTGATCCGGCCGAGCGAACCAGGGTCCGAACGTGCAGCGTCGAGGGCCCAGAGCAGGTTCGCCGAGTTGCCGCCGGACACGACCTCGAGCGTGATCCCGAAGGTGGACTCGATCGACTCGGCGAGGGCGCTCAGCTCGGCCATGTTCGCGGCGGTGGGGACCACGCCGCTCTGGCAGGCCAGGTTGGTCCCGATGCCCTGGAGCTGGATGCCCGGCAGGTTCAGCACCTTGCCGACGACGGCTTCGAGCTCGTCGGGCACGATCCCCTCGCGCAGGTCGCCGAGCTCGACCATGACGATGACGCCGTGGACGCGTTGCATCGCCGCCGCGACCACCGACAGCTCCTCGATGACGACGAGCTCGCTGTTCAGGCTGGTGTCGGCGTGCTCCACGACGCGGGCGGCCTGGCTGAGCATCGGTGAGCGGATCAGCGTGAGACCGGACCTCACACCGGCGCGGCGCAGGTGCTCGATGTTCTCGATGCGCGAGTCGCCGAGGCAGGACACGCCGGCACGGGAGAGCGCGTCGGCGACCTCGGGTGAACCGAGCACCGCCTTGGTCACACCCATCACCTCGATGCCGCGCTCGTCGAGCCGCTCGACGAGCGTTCGGGCGTTGTGGCGGAGCTTCGCCAGGTCGACCTCGACCCGGGGAGCGGTCATCGAGCGGTTGCGGTGAGGCTTCCTTCGAGCTGCGGGAACGCGGCGAGCACCATGTTGACCAGGCGCTCCGGCGAGCGGGTGAGGGCATCGGTGGCGGGGATGCCGAGCTCGAGCTCGTACAGCGTGATCGCGGCGGTGATCTCGGCGTCGGTCATGTTCTCGTGGTTGATCGTTAGCCCGATGACCTTGGTGTCGGCGAAGGTCTGGATCAGGTTGATCTCGCTCTCGGGGGTCGGCATCGCCATGCTCCCGAAGTCGCCGAGCTTGATGCGCGCCGGGGCGTGCTGGAGGATCACGCCCTGCGGGCGGCTGCCTCGCAGGATGAAGGTCGAGGTGAGGTAGGCGGGGTGGCTCAGCGCTCCCTGGCCCTCGACGACGATCACGTCGGGGTTCTCTCCCTCGAAGGCTTCGACGACGGTCGACTCCATCTCGCCGGAGCAGAACTGGGACGGGATCGCGTCGAGGGCGATGCCGTACTTCGCCCCTTGGATGAGCCCGGTCTGGCCGGTGCCGACCATGACGGCCTTGATGCCCCGGTCGTTGAGGGCCCGCGTGAGGATCGTGGCGGTGGTGCGCTTGCCGATGGCACCGTCGGTGCCCAGCACCGCGATGCGCGGGCACGTCACGTCGTCGATGGCTCCGCTGAACATGCGCAGGTCCTTCTTGGTCCGTGGCCGGCGTACGTCGAGGATCTCGACGCCGCTCAGCGCGGCGGCCGAAGCGAACTCGGGGTCGTCGTTGAGGAACTCGTGCAGACCGTTCACGATGCCCATGCCGAGGGCGATGGCCTCGAGGACCAGCGAGCGCTCGACGGGGGACAGCATGCCGCTGGTGGGGGCCATGCCGAAGACGAAGTAGTCGGGGGTGGCGCCGGCGTTGTTCAGTGCGGCCTGGAGGTCGGCGAGCACCGGGATGCCGTTGGGCCACTCGTCGAGGACCATGCCCGTGTCGAGGCCGGCCTGCTCGCTGTCGATCACCGAGAGGATCTGGTATCGCTCCGAGTAGCGCACCAGACCGTTAGCCGTCTTGCCATCGGTCTTGTTGAAGTTCGCTTCGCAGTACACGATCGCGGTCGGGCGGCCATCGCGCTCGACGCGTCGCTTGGACGTGCGCGCAGGGGTGATCGGAAAGCTGGACGAATCGGACAACGGTTGTCTCCTCGAGAGTTGCTCAGAGGAGGCGACGGGATCGTGACGGCCGAAGGAGGCCGAGAGGTCAACGAGAGGTCCCCGCGAAGCAGTGCGGACCGTCAGGCTACCCCCTCGTCCTCGGTTCCGGTCTGGGGTCCGACCGAGAGGCCGGCAGACGCGCGCGGACGTGCGGGTGGCTCAGCCGCGCGTCGGGCGACGCCCACCGTCGAATCGAGGCGTGAGATCGAGCAGCTCGGTCACGTCGACCCCATCGGCGAACGCCTCGACGCCCGACCGCTGGAACAGCCGCGCGGGACCGCTCACCGAAGCGTGGTGGTCCTTCACCCGCAGCCAGCTGCCCTCGTACATGGCCAGCACGGGGCAGAGGTTCTCTTCGAGGAACTCGCCGATGCGCTCGTCGCGGGTCTCGCCCATGTAGGTCGAGGTCGGGTCGGTGTCGACGTAGTGGAGGTTGATCTGGAAGCGCAGCAGGGCCAGCGCGTCGAGCGTGCGCGGCTCGCAGATCGGCATGTCGTTGGTGGTGCGGATCGTCGGACAGGCGACGTTGGTGCCCGCCGATGCCCCGACGTAGCCCGTGGCGCCGTCTCGCACCCGCTGGCCGAGCCCGTCGACCACATCGAGCGAGTAGAGCGAATCGAGGAGGCGAAACGTGTTGCCCCCGCCGATCATGACCGTCTCGGCGTTGAGGATCTCCTGGTCCGGGGCCGGCGACCGGTGGGCCGACACCGCCTTCACGCCGAAGCTGGCGAACGCTGCGATGGCCCGGTCGGCGTAGTCGTCCCAGTCGGCGAGCGCGTAGGGGACGAACGTGATCGTGCTGTGGCCGGCCACCTCGGCGATGGGGTCGGCCGCGTGGGCGTACATGGACTCGCCGAAGTTCGTGGAGTTCGACAGGAGCAGGAGGTTCACGTGCAACGCACCGATCTGCTGACGGGGGCGTTCCTCAGCGCGGCCACCTTACGGGTCCCCGACGGTCGGGATCGGCTCGCATCGAACCGCTGTCCTCGGTCGGGCATCGTGGAGTCGATGTGCGCGCGTCGCGCCTCGGTCGGCACACTCGTGACGGCGTGGATTCCGTCCGCGTCGACGCCGTCGCCGAAAGAGGTGCCCATGCCCGCCCCCACCGCTGCTGAGCTCGGACCGCTCGCGCCGCTCGTCGGCACGTGGGAGGGCGAGGACGGACTCGACATCGCGTTCCACAACGCTTCGGGCAAGGTGATCGAGACGCCGTTCCGGGAGCGCACGACGTTCATCCCGTTCGGCCCCATCGCCAACGGCGACCAGAGCCTGTTCGGGCTCGATTACCGCACCGCGGCCTGGCGCGACGACGAGGATCCGTTCCACACCGAGGTCGGGTACTGGCTGTGGGATGCCCTTGACGGCCAGGTGATGCGCTGCTTCATGGTGCCCCGAGGCTCCGGGCTGCTCGCCGGTGGACCAGCCCACGTCGACAGCCGCTCGCTCACGATGGAAGCGACGCTGGGATCGCCGGTCTACGGCATCTTGTCGAACCCGTACCTCGACCGGGTGGCCCAGACCACGCACTTCGAGGTCACGGTGACCATCGGCGACGACGGGTGGTTCTCCTACGACCAGACGACGACGGTCTCGCTCGCCCGCTATGGCGGACCGTTGCGCCACACCGACCGGAACACGCTCCGTCGCGTCGACTGATGCCGGGGTCCCGCAGGCGCGGCCCGGGTCGTCACCAACTGCGGTCCTCGCCGACCGCCCAAGGTCCTCGTGAGCTGCCCGGGTCGTCGCGAACCGCCCGGTTCGTTCCAGGGCTCCGCGAACAGGCTGGATCCGGTTCGGGGTGCCGGCGCTAAGGTGTCTCCGCCGTGGTGGCGTGGCCGAGTGGCTTAGGCAGCGGCCTGCAAAGCCGTTTACCCCGGTTCGAATCCGGGCGTCACCTCCAGCTAGAAGCCCCCGATCGCTCCTCGATCGGGGGCTTCGGTCGTTCTGGCGGCCGTGCTCGCGGTTCGGACTGGCCCGGGTGCAGGTGGGTCCGGCTAAGGTGACCGCTCCCGGGGCGATTAGCTCAGTTGGTTAGAGCACCTGCATGACGCGCAGGGGGTCGGGGGTTCGAATCCCTCATCGCCCACCACGGGTCGTTCGCACATGCGGCGTCTCGACGTGCGATGTCATCGTGACCCGGTTCAGGCGGTCAGCTCGAGCCAGTGGTCGCCGGCGGCGAACTCCTGGGCGAGCTGGCGCTCGGTGATGCCCTTGGCGAAGTCGGCCAGCTTGCCGCCCACGAGCGGTACCTTGACCTCGACGTGGACGGTGACCTCGTAGCGGGTCTGCTCACCGGCGGGGATCAGCGCGGTCTCGGCGCTGATGTCGATGGGGGCGCCCTCGGTCTCGACGAGCTGCTTGCCCCGGTAGGACCCGTCGTCGGCCTTGGCCCAGTCGTCGGTCGTCGTCACCGTGTTGGTGGGCTTCAAGAACCGCTTGGCGAACCCGGGGAGGTCGATGTCGACGACGCGCCGGACCTTCATGTGGAGCCCGGCGTCGGAGGTGTCGACCGCGAGGACCTCGATGGAGCGGTGGCCCATCGACTCGAACTTCGTCGTGTGGCTGTCGGGGTCGGCGAACATGTCCCACACGGCGTCGATGGGTGCGTCGAACACGTGGTCATCTCGGAAGTCCATCCGAGGAGTATTGCCGTCGGCGCCCCGTGGGAGAAGGGACGGCTCGAACGGTCAGCCGTCGTGGAGCTGGGTGTGGCCCTTCGACGTGATGCTGAAGGTGCCGTTCGGCTTCTTGGAGAAGCCCTTCCGCTCGGTGTTCTCGACGACGAAGCCCTTGTTGACGAGACTTCGCACCGCGGCGGTGGTGAGTCCCTCCTTGAGCTCGGCGAGGCGGGCGCAGTCGACGACGTCGATCGGTCCTTTGTCCTCGATGATGCCGAGGACGGTGGTCTCGTTGGGGGTCAAGGTCACCTTCACTGCATCGACGGCAACGCCGTGACGGTGAAGGACAATCCTTGTGGCATGCGCCACTGCGGGGCCAAGGACGTGGGCGTGGTCGTCGATGCCCGCCTCCGCGGGTCCTGCCACCCTACGATCGGCGGGTCCCGCGTCTCTCTGGGCCCACGAGAACGGAGGTCTGTGCATGTCCGACGATGCCGATGAGCACGAAGAAGCCGAAGTAGTCGAAGGCGCCGACGACCTGCGGGGCGCGCCGGCGAGCCCCGGTGACGCCGGCACGGCGACCAGGGGTGCCCCGCCGCGAAGGCGGATCTTCGATCGGGGTCTCGTGTGGCTGGGCATCGTCGTCGTCCTGGTGGTCGTCGCCCTCGGGGTGTCCTACGTTGCCGAGGAGGAGCCGCAGGCGCCCGCCGACCTGGCGGCCGCCGCGCCGGCACCCACCGACATCCGGGCCTTCTGCACCGCGGCTCGGGCCATGTCCGAGGCCCCGCTCGACACGGTGGACATGGGGGAGAGCGCCGACCAGTTCCGGGTCTACCTCGGCCTTCTCGCCGCGTTGCGGGGTGAGGCCCCGTCGCCGGTCGCCGTCAGGATCGAACACGTCGAAGACTCGTTGGCGTCGGTGATCGTGGTCATGGAGTCACCGGAGGGCCAGGGCAATGACGCCATCGGCCAGGTGACCGCGGCCCTCGATGCGCAAGCGGTGGAGACGGCCGAGGACGACGCTTTCGTCTCCGAGTACATCGCCATCCACTGCGGGTTCACGCCGGCCCAAGCCCGCGCCGATGCGGCGGCGAGCACCTCGACGGTCCCTGGCGCCGACGTCATGCCCGTCCCGAACGACGGGGCGACAACGGGGGATCCGGCCGACCCGACCGCCGACCCGACCGCCGACCCGACGGTGGTGCCGACGACGTCGA
>CAZALT010000110.1:9991-11590 GCA_964485515.1 uncultured Rhabdothermincola sp.
GCCGACCCGACCGCCGACCCGACCGCCGACCCGACGGTGGTGCCGACGACGTCGAACGGGTGAGACGACCATCGGCATCGGAGTCGCCCTCCGACGGGTACCCGAGGTGACAGGTCCGTCAGTCACATGGTCTACTAGGCGTCATCGAGAACTAGAACGTGTTCTCGTCGGGGGTCGGCATGTGGTGCCGTCGCCGGACGGGTACGGGAGACGCCGTGCGGGGGACCGGCACGGCTGGCCGACAACCGGAGGATCGATGTACATCGGATTCACGCCCGAGCAGGACGCGCTGCGCCAGGAGCTGCGGGCCTACTACGACGAGATGCTCACCCCGGAGCTCCAGGCCGAGGTGGCCCGCAGCGAGGGCATCGGGCCGGTGTGCCGCCAGCTCGTGAAGCAGATGGCCGAGGACAAGTGGCTCGGCATCGGCTGGCCCACCGAGTACGGCGGTCAGGGCCGCACGCCCATCGAGCAGTTCATCTTCTTCGACGAGTCGATGCGCGCCGGCGCCCCGGTGCCGATGCTCACCATCAACTCGGTGGCCCCGACGATCATGGAGTTCGGCTCCCCGGAGCAGAAGGCCTTCTACCTCCCCAAGATCCTCGCCGGCGAGATCCTGTTCTGCATCGGCTACACCGAGCCCGACGCCGGCACCGACCTGGGTTCGCTCAAGACCCGTGCCGTGCGCGACGGCGACGAGTACGTCATCAACGGCCAGAAGATCTTCACCAGCCTCGCCGGCGATGCCGACTACTGCTGGTTGGCCGTGCGCACCGACCCCGAGACCACGAACCACAAGGGCATCTCGATCATCATCGTCCCGACCGACACTCCCGGCTTCAAGGTCACGCCCATCGAGAACATGGGCAAGCTCAACACCAACCTCACCTACTACGAGGACGTCCGGGTCCCGGTGGCCAACCTGGTCGGCGAGGAGAACCGGGGCTGGCACCTCATCACCAACCAGCTCAACCACGAGCGGGTCACGTTGTGCAGCTCGGGCATCATCGAGCGACAGCTCGGCGACGTCACCGACTGGGCGAAGCAGACCGAGCTGGCCGACGGTCGCCGCGTCATCGACCAGCAGTGGGTGCCGCTGTCGCTCGCCCGGGTCCACGCCAACCTCGAGTTCCTGCGCCTCATCAACTTCGAGGTGGCCTGGGCGGCCGAGCAGGGTCAGTCGCTCGACCCAGCCGCGGCGTCGTCGGTCAAGGTGTTCGGCACCGAGTTCTACCTCGAGTCGCTCCGGCTCCTGCAGGAGGTGGTCGGGTCGGGGGCCAACATCCGGGCCGACCAGCCCGGCACGGTCCTGCTCGACCGCCTCGGGTCCCTCATGCGGGGTCTGCACATCCTCACCTTCGGCGGCGGCACCAACGAGCTGCAGCGCGACCTCATCGCGCTGTTCGGCCTCAACATGCCGCCCTCGCCGCGCTGATCGACAGCCCCGCTGCGCTCGGCCCGCCATTCGGTGCGGGCGCAGCTGCCCCGCCACCTCACGAACGCACCGAAGACGCCTCAGACCAGCCTGAGAGAAGGAACGAGCACCGATGGATTTCGCCCTCACCGACGAGCAGCAGGCCGTGGTCGACCTCGCCGACC
>CAZALT010000111.1:0-11424 GCA_964485515.1 uncultured Rhabdothermincola sp.
TGTCCTGGTTCCCAGCCGTCAGCGAGCGGGCGAGGCCGGCGCGGCCGCGGGCGATGCGCGACCGCACCGTGCCGGGCGCGATGTCGAGCACCTCGCTGATCTCGGCGTAGTCGAGGCCGAGCACGTCACGCAGCACGACGGCGGTGCGGTACTCGCCAGAGAGGCCGTCGAGGGCGGCGTCGAGGGTCAGGCGCTCGCTGACGAGCTCGGCGACGCCGGGTGGCCCCCCTGGGTCGGGCGCTTCGAAGATCTCTTCGACCGGATCGGGTCGGCGTCGACGACGGCGCAGCTCGTCGAGGCAGGCGTTGGTGGCAACGCGGTAGGCCCACGTCGTGAACTTGGCCCGTCCGTCGAAGCGGGGGAGGCCCTTCACGATGGCGAGCAGAGCCTCCTGGGTGGCGTCCTGGGCGTCGCTGTCGTTGCCGGTCATCCGCCGGCACAGGGCATAGATGCGGTCGAGGTGTCGACGGAGGAGCGCGTCGAGAGCTTGTTGATCGCCCGTCTGGGCAGCGACCACGAGGGTCTGGTCATCGGCGTCGGGTGTGATGGCAGGAGTGTAGGGAGCTGGTTGCTCGCGCGCCGCCTGGGACGACGGGCACCTCAGCGGGCGGCGGTGACCTCGTTGATCGCGACGCGGTTCGGTTGCGTGCCCAGCTCGGTGATCCAGATGAGCACCGCGGATCCGGTTGCTCCGTCCAGGGCGAAGCGGACTTCGCCACCGATGCCGGTCGCGCTGGTGACGGGTGGACCCCAGTCGGCCAGGTCTTGGCTGGGCTTGTCGGCGACGAAGATCTGGGCGCTCCAGCCCTGGCTCTCGGTGATGACGTTGAGGTGGTCGAGCGCGGCGGGGTCGCCGGTGGTGAGGACGAGTCCGACGCCTTCCTTGGCGCCGCCGAAGTCGCGTGTCCGGTAGGTCTCGGTTCGCCACGAGGTTCGGGGGTCGCCGTCGGTGGCGAAGCCGACCTCGTCGTCGTGCTCACCGTCGCCTGTCGGGTCGATCACGGCGAAGCCGGTGAGCGCGACGGCTTCGGGAGAGGTGGTGCTGTCGGCACCGCTCGGGGCTCCGCCCAGATCGGTGTCGCCGGCCTGGCTCCGCGCGATGAGGAGCGCGGCGAGGCCGGCCGCGGCGATGACGACCACCGCCACGATGGCGGGAACCAGCCAGTGGCGCCGTGGGCGCGGCGCGGACGTGGGTTGGCGCGGTGCGCTCGCAGCAGGAGATGATCCGCCGGCCCGCGGCCACGGCGTTGCCCCCGGTGGGAGGCGCTCAGGTGTCGGACCCGGTGCCGGTACGGGCGCCGGCGTGACGGTGGTGTGATCGGGATCGACCGGTGTGGGGGTGCGATCGGGTTGCGGAGCCGGTGCGGGGGCCAGGACCCGCGGGTCGGTGAGCGCATGGCGCATCGCCGCGGCGTTGGTGAAGCGAACCTCGCGGGAACGGGCCAGGGCCATGAGCAAGGCCTGCTCGAGGGCGGGTGGGATGTCGGGCCGGAACGACGAGGGTCGTGGTGGGTCTTGGTGGAGGCGTACCAGGGCGGTCGCGGCGGCACCGTCGGCGACGAAGGGCGGCCTCCCGCACAGTGCCTCGTAGAGCACGACGCCCAGCCCGTAGATGTCGGTGCGCCCATCGACCTTCTCGCCCTCCACCTGCTCGGGTGCGAGGTACTTCACCGTGCCCAGCATGGTTCCCGTGTTGGTCATGTCGGTGCTGTCGTGCACCTTGGCGATGCCGAAGTCGGTGACCATCACCCGCCCGTCGTCGCAGAGCAAGATGTTAGCCGGCTTTATGTCACGGTGGATGACCCCGGCCCGATGCGCGGTGGTCAACGCGTCGGCGACGTCGGCACCGATGTGGATCACCTCGACCGGGTCGAGACGCCCGCGCTCGTCGAGGTACTCGCGCAGGTTCCGGCCGCGGGCGAGCTCCATGATGATGGCGAACAGCCCGCCGGTCTGGCAGGTGTCGTAGATCGCGACGATCGACGGGTGCCGAAGTCGGGCGGCGGCGAGGGCCTCCGATCGGAACCTCGTGGTGAACGACTCGTCGGCGGCCAGGTGGGAGTGGAGGACCTTGATGGCGATCGGCCGCTCGAGGACCCGATCGGTCCCCTCCCAGACCTCGGCCATGCCCCCGGCCGCGAGCAGGCGATGCAGCTCGTAGCGCTCGCTGAGGACCAGGCCGGGATGCGGCGTGGATTCGGCGCGCTGGGGCAGGTTGGTGTCGGCCACGGCGAGCCAGACGCTACCGGCAGGACCGTTCGGGGGCGGCGCGGGTGGTCACGGAGTCTCGAGCCCAGCTTCGGCCTGAGGATCAGTGCACGAAGCAGCAGCCGATGATGCGCGGTCCGCCGTGGGTGCCGATGACGGCTCCGATCTTGCCCACGGTGATCTGGTCGCGGGGGTACCGGTCGGCGATCATGTCGAGGAACTCGTCGATGTCGGGAGCCTCGCCGTGGGCCACGACGACGTGGCTGATGTCGCCCTGCTCGTAGATGAGGTCGCGGAGCGCCTCGAGCGACTTGCGCCGGGTGCGGTGCTTGCCGGCCTCGGAGACGGTGCCCTGGATGCGGATCATGGGCTTGATCGAGAGCAGCCCACCGACGAGCGCCTGGGCTCCGCCGACGCGGCCGCCCTTCTTCAGGTTGTCGAGGGTGTCGAGCGTGGCGAAGATGTCGGTGCCGGCGACCAGTTCGGCGATGATCGCTTCGATCTCGTCGGCGGACTTGCCGTCGGCGGCGGCCCGCGCCGCCTCGAGCACCTGGGTGCCGAGGCCGGCGGTGATGGTCTGCGAGTCGATCACCCGGACGTCGATCTCGCCGTCGAGCGATCGTTGCGCAGCTCGTGCCGCCTCGATGGTGGCCGAGAGCGCACCGGAGAGGTTGATGCAGACGACCGCGTCAGCGCCCGCCTCCTTGGCGTTGCGGAAGGCGACCTCGAATGCTCCGGGCGACGGAGCCGAGGTCTCGGGCAGCCCGTCGAAGTCGGCCATCTTCGTGTAGAAGTCCTCGACGCTGAGCTGCTCGCGGTCGACGAGCTCCTCGTCGCCGAACCGGATGCTCAGCGGAACGACGGTGATGCCGTTGGCGGCCACCTGCTCATCGGTCAGATCGCAGGCGCTGTCGGTGACGATGTGGACAGCCATGTTCCCCCCTGGGTCTCGAGCGCGCGGGTGTGCTCGAGGTGTTGTCGGAGCGTAGCGGTGCGTCAGCTGGGCCGGGTCAGCGCAGCGTGGGATGGCTCGACTCGACGAGCTGTCGGGCCCGTCGGGTCTTGCGGAAGTGCATGGCCCACCACAGGAGGAGGAACGCACCGGCGCTTATCGACAGGATCAGCCCGATGCCCGAGATCGCGGTGGAGCGCACCGTGAACGATGCCGCGGCGATGAGGAGCTGGTGGTCCGGAGTTCGTACCGACACCTGGACCGGGAACGCTCCGGTGGTACGAGACGCGACCGGAACGTCGACGCGGGTGGACGAGTTGGGGGCGAGGACGACCGTTCGGGCGTCTCCCTCAGGGAACTCGAGCTTCACGCTCGAGACCTCTACCTCCACCTCGACCTCGTAGTCGAGGTGGTTCTCGACGGTGACCGGGAGCTCGCCTCGTTCTTCGGTGAGCGTGACGCGTTGGTCGTCGGGGGTCACGATGCCGTCGAACTGCGCGTCGATGAAGTGGGTGACGCCGTCGAGGTAGTCGTCCCGGGTCGCCTGGTCGAGTCCTCTGGCCTCGGCCACGAGGATCCGTCGGTCGAGCCCGTCGGCGCTCGTGGTGTCGGTGCGCAGCATGGTGCGGTAGGACGCGACCTGCGCCCGGGTCTCGGCCGCGTCCTGGGCGAGCGAGCCGACCGATCCGGGTGGATCCGCGGTGTACGGCCGGATGAGTGGGTCGCCCGCGCGTCCGGGGGCGGTGCTCGTGACGCGGAAGAGGTCGTCGATGGTCACGGCACTGACCATGGGGGCACCACCGGCGTCGTCCCGGTTCGTCAGCCCGTCGAGGATCGCGTCGTAGGTCTCGACGGGTACGGCGAGCTCGGTGGGGACCGAGAGCACCGTGCCTCGGGGATCGGTCCCCGTCGTGAGCCAGGTCAGCGCGAGGTCGGCGAGCACGAGGTGGCCGTTGAGCACCGGGTCGGTCGTCTCGGTGAGACGGCGGATCAGGGAGTCGTTCGTGGCGACGGACCGGATGGCCTGGCCCGCGCTGTCGGTCACGTCGAAGGTCTGGAACGGGATCGCCGGGTCGGAACCCGACACGGCCTCGAGCTGGCTCTCGGGGATCACCAACTGGTTGGTACCGGTGAACCGGAAGCGGGTGAGGGTCTCGGCGGTGATGGTGGGGTCGGTCAGCACGGTGAGGGTGTCGGGGCGGACGCCGACTCGTTCGTCGACCACCTCGGCGCCGGTGAGGAGCTGCTCGTTGAGCTCGGTGTCGGCGGGTGGTGGTGAGGCGACCCACGAACCGAGATCGATGTCGACGAAGCTCTGGCCCAGGATCTGCTGGGCTCTCGCCAGTCGCGTGAACGCGGGGAGCCGGTGGGTGGCGGAGGCCGGGTTGGACGCATCGATGTAGGCGAGACCATCGAGGGTCTCGGGGGTCGGTGCGTAGGTGAGGTCGACCGATGGGTGGGATCCGATGGCGGCGAGCGCCGCATCGATCCGTTGGAGCGCGGCGGCGTCGAAGACGGTGGTGCCATCGGGCTGGAGAGCAGGAGGCGCGTGGATCGGCACGATCAGGGAGAACGCCAGGGGCGTGTCGGCGCCGCGGGTCCCGTCGGCGGGGAGCCGGAGGAGGTGGGTGACGACCGAGGCGAGTGGGTTGTCGTCGGGGTCGGTGACGGTGATGCGCACCGGGTACACGCCGGCTTGGCTCAGCTGGATGCCGAACGGGGGTGTCCGGTCGTCGGTGACCGGGATCGAGGCCTGGATGCCTGACCTGGTGTCGGTCGCGGTCGCGGGCGGATAGGCGTTCAGCTCGAAGGGATGGATGTCCGAGTTGAGCGGCCGTCCCAGATCTTCACCGCGGATGGTGTCGTCCAACTGGGTCGGTCGGGTGATCCGGGGGAAGACGGCAAGGTCGAGCCGGTCGGTCGGCGAGGCGCCCTGGATGTCGAGTGCGAGCTCGAAGGTGCCCGTGGGTGACACCCACGAGGACTGCGACAGGATCGAGATCGTCGGACTGTCCGGTTGGGGTCGGGAGCTGTCTCCTGGTCCGCTCGGCGTCTCGACTGGGCCTTGGACAGGCTGTTGGGTGTGGATCGTGGCGGTGGCGTTCGCGGGCCCGATCAGAGCGAACACGAGGGCGGTCGCCACGACCATCGCCAGGGCGGAGCGACGAGTTGCTCGGCGGGTCGATCCCGCTGACGAGGATCGCCCAGGTGTGGCCGGGTCGCGTCGGTGGGAGTCGCGTCGGGTCGGGGTCATCCGCGCGCTCGAGCGTCTGCGCTGGAGGGGTCGAGCTCGCGTTGGAGAACCGCGAGCCCCGTCGGTTCCCGTATGAAGCCGAGGTGCTCGTACAGCGACACCGCGGTCTGGTTCGATTCCTGGGTGTTGACGAGGATCGAGGCGCAGTGGTGGGAGCGGGCCCAGGCGAGCGCGTCGTGCACGAGGGCTGAGCCGACGCCCCGTCCCTGGGCCGACGGGTCGACGGCGAGGCGTTGCAGGTAGGCGATGCCTCCGGCGCGCCCCGTCACGGCGTAGCCGACGACGCGGCCGGCGGGGGTGGCCACCCGGAACCGGGAGGACGGCGTGGCCGTCCGGGCGTCGAGCAGGCCCCGCTCGTCGAACCGCCAGAACGGGGCGAACGCGGCGGCGTCGACCTCGAGGACTCGGGAGCGGTCACGGCGGCGCCCGCGGCGCAGGTGGGCGGCGCGGGAGGGGGCCTCAGTGGGTTCGAGGAGCGTTCTGCGCAGGAGGTGCAGGCGTTCGGTCACCCGGAAGCCGGCGTCGAGGAAGGGCAGTTGCTCGAGATCGGACAGCGCGGGCGTGAGCACAGCGACGTATCCGTCGTCGGCCAGCCGTTCGACGAGCTCGATCACGGTGTCCGCCGAGAACCGCTGACCGGGAGAGGGGACGACCTGCGCGATGGAGGCGTCGCCTCTCCACGGGCCGACGCGGAGTTGGTTGGAGCCCCACTGGAGCATCTCGAGCTTGCCCATCGCGATCTGGACGAGGATACGACGGCGGACCGGCGCGATCACTCCACCGCCCTGGACAGGTCGGCGGGTGCCCTGGGCGAGTGGTCGGGAGCGGGCTGGTCGGTGCCCGTCGAACGGCTTCGGGTGTGGTGCGGTCGAGCCGGTAGCGTTGCCCGACGTGGTTCCCGAGCGGTTGTTGCCCGTACTCGAACAGGTGCGCCCCTTGGCGGAGCGCTTCGACCGTGCGGGCTTCTCCCTGTACCTCGTCGGTGGCGTGGTTCGCGACCTGTTGCTCGGTCGCGACCTGACGACGGGCAACGACATCGATCTGACGACCGATGCGCTACCGGCCGACACGAAGCGCCTCGTGGCCGACTTCGGTGACGCGGTGTGGTCGCAGGGCGAGAAGTTCGGCACGATCGGCTGTCGTCGAGGCTCGTGGGACTTCGAGATCACCACGCATCGCGCCGAGGCGTACCGGGCGGATTCTCGCAAGCCGGAGGTGGCGTTCTCGACCGACATCCACGCCGACCTGTCGCGCCGCGACTTCACCGTCAACGCCATGGCGCTCGCCGTCCACGGCGACGAGCACCTCGACCCGCAACTGGTGGACCCCTTCGGAGGAGCGACCGATCTCGCCGCCGGCCGCCTGCGCACACCGCTCTCGCCGGAAGAGTCCTTCAGCGACGACCCCCTTCGGATGCTGCGCGCCGCGCGGTTCATCGCCGGCTACGACCTCAAGCCCGACGGCGAGCTCGTCGCCGCCGTGCGGGCCATGGCCGATCGGCTCGAGATCGTCTCGCCCGAGCGCATCCGAGACGAGCTCGACAAGCTCATCGTCGTGGAGGACCCGACGGCGGGTCTGTGGTTCCTGGTCGAGACCGGCCTGTCCGATCACTTCCTGCCGGAGCTGTCGGCGATGAAGCTCGAGCAGGATCCCATCCACCGGCACAAGGACGTGCTCAGCCACACCTTCGCCGTCGTGAAGAACACGCAGCCCGAGCGGATCGTCCGTCTCGCCGCGCTCTACCACGACGTCGGCAAGCCGAAGACGCGCTCGTTCGAGGGCGGCGGAGTGTCGTTCCACCACCACGAGGTGGTCGGCGCCCGCATGACCCGCGATCGCCTGCGCGCCCTCAAGTACTCCAACGACGACGTGAAGGACATCAGCAAGCTGGTGTACCTCCACCTCCGCTTCCACACCTACGCCATGGGCTGGACCGACAGCGCGGTCCGCCGGTTCGTACGTGACGCCGGCCCGCTCCTGCCGCAACTCATCGAGCTCACCCGCTGCGACTGCACGACCCGGAACCTCAAGAAGGCGGCCATCCTGGCCAAGCGCATGGACGACCTCGAGGACCGGATCGCCGCGCTGCAGGCCCAGGAGGCCCTCGACGCCATCCGGCCCGACCTCGACGGTCAGCAGGTGATGGCGCTGCTCGAGGTCCCACCCGGTCGCGTGGTCGGTCAGGCCCTCGACTTCCTGCTCGAATTGCGCCTCGAAGAAGGCCCGCTCGGCGAGGACGAGGCCAAACGACGCCTGCGCGCCTGGTGGGCCGAGCAGTCAACTGCCTGACCGATCGTCGGGCCGTGGCCCGGTGCTGGCCCGCATCGCGGTCGGTGACCAGACGTGCTGGTTTCACCCCGAAGCCGTGCCTGCACGCATGCCCGCCATCACCATCCGCGACGTTCCCGACGAGGCCTGCGACGAGCTCGGGCCTCCTCGTCGCCGCCGATCTCGCGGGACCCCACCTGATCTTCGTCGAATCGGCCAGCGCACCGCGTCGACTGATGCTGTCAGGCACGATCTGCTCCGATGCCGCATCGCCTGCCCACGATGCGATGGTCGATCTGGCGGTCGACCTCTACGCCTACCCGCCGTTCGCCGCCCGCATCTGGGAGCTGCGGGAGACGGTGACGCCCGACGAGGCCGGGTACGTCGCCCTGACCGAAGCGACCGAGGCACCGCTCGCGACCGTGGATGCAAGGCTGGCCCGAGCGCCTGGTCCCCGATGCGAGCTCGTCGCGCCGGACCCGTAGCCCGAGGCGGACCCAGGCGAACCCAGGCGGGCGTGGGGGGTTCCCCTGACAGACGGATCCGACGGGCTCGATCACCGTGGTCCTCATGATCACCGCGACATCGCCTGCCGTCATCACCTCCGACCCTGCTGCTTCACCGCAGCGCGACCGGGTGCTCGACCTGCTCCGCATCGCGGCCTTCGCCGTCGTCGTGGCCTGGCACTGGGTGTTCACCACGATCTGGTTCGACGACGGCCCTCACGTCGGCAACCCGGTCGGGGTCACCCCGGGGCTTTGGCTGCTCACCTGGTTCCTCCAGCCGATGCCGGTGTTCTTCGCCGTCGGGGGTGCGCTGCACGCCCGCTCGTACCAGGGCAGGCCGGTGGCCTTCTGGACGCGCCGAGTCCAGCGCCTGCTCGTGCCGGCCCTACCGCTGCTCGCGCTGGCGATCCTGGCCGCGGGCACCGCGATGGTGTTGGGACGCGGCGACGTCGTCCGGGCGGTGGTGCTCGTGATCTCACCGCTCTGGTTCCTCGCCACCTACCTCGTCCTCGTGTTGCTCGCCCCGCTCGCCGTCGCCGCTCACCGGGCGTACCCCAAGGCGAGCCTGGCCACCGTCGGCGTGGCCGTGATCGCCCTCGACGTCGCTCGTTTCAACGCGGGGTTCGGGGGTTGGATCCACATCTTGGTGGCCTTCGCTCTGGTCTGGGGGTTCGTTCACCAGCTCGGCTTCCACCTCGACGCCCTGCGCCGAGGGACCATAGGACGGCGGTTGGCGGTGATGGCTGGCGGCCTCGCGGCGCTCGTCCTGTGCGTCACGGCGGGGCCCTACTCGCGAGCGATGGTCGGCTACCCGGGGGAGAAGATCTCGAACTTCGGCCCACCGACCCTCGCGGTGTGCTGCTTGGCTGTCTTCCAGCTCGGCCTGCTCGCCTGCTTCGAGGAGAGAATCGCCCGGCGTGCGGAGCGATCGGTTGCCACCCTCGACCGGGCCGAACGGTGGATCATGCCCACCTACGTCTGGCACCTGAGCGGCTACGTGTTGTTCGTCGGGTTGCTGCTCGTCGCGGGCATCGAGATCCCCGCCGAGTCGAACGGTTCCTGGTGGTTGAGCCGCCCGTTGTGGGTGGTCGGCCCGGCCGCCTTCACGGTGCCGCTGGTGGTGTTCGTCGATCGGCTCTCGAGCCGCCCCGGGAGCCGGGGCCGGCGTCGGCCCTCCGCGGCCACCGCGATCTGACCAGCGGGTTGAGGCATGCTCGTGGGGATGGTCGACTCGGCAGGTACTCGCCCGAGTGGCGGAGAGCGGGAAGGAAGCGCCCGCCCGAGTGGCGGAGAGCGGGAAGGAAGCGCCCGGGACCTGGCGACCCCGACGAGCCGCAGCGTGCAGCGCGGCCTGGTCGTGCTGCGGTGGGCGACGCTGGCGTGGTGCGTGGCGGTGGTGGTCATGAGCCGGGCACGCCTCGATCGACCGTGGGTCGCCGTCGCGGTCCTGGCGGCGGCGGGCGCAGTCACCGTGTTCACGACGGTGCAGGTGGCGCGGGGCTGGGCACCGACACCGGCGTCGGTGCTGGTCGAGCTGGCCGTCGACATCGCCCTGATCGTGGGTGACGGCGTGGCGTTCGTCGACGGGACGGCGCGCAGCGGACACCAGAGCCTGGCCGGGCAGTTCCCCATCGTCGGCGTGGTCAACGCCGGGATCGTCATGGGGGTGTGGTTCGGTCTGGTCGCCGGCGCGGTGGTCGGGTTCAGCAACACGATCTCGGTGTGGGTCAACGGGTTCCGGGACTTCGAGGGCGACGACCTGGCGTCGCTTGGTTCTTCCGTCTGCTTCTTCGCCCTGTGGGGCGGGGTGGCCGGCTGGGTCGGCCAACTCCTCACGCGCGCCGAGCAGGAGGTGGCGACGACCCGCGCCCGCGAGGAGGTGGCAGCGACGTTGCACGACGGCGTGCTCCAGACCCTCGCGCTCGTCGAGCGTCGAACCGAGGCGACCGATCCGGAGCTGGCCCGCCTCGCCCGCGAGACCGATCGTGACCTCCGGGCGTTCTTGTGGGAGAAACCAGGACTGTGGGGCAAGCCGGATCGCGGCGACGGTCGGGCCGATCTGGCCTCCGAGGTTCGCGACGCTGCCCTCCGGGCCGGCCGGCCGTTCGATCTCGAGGTGGTCCTCTCGGTGGTGGACGACGGGATCGTGCTCGCCGCCGGGGATGCGTCGGCGTTGGCCGGCGCGGTGGCCGAGGCGGTGACCAACGCCGGCAAGCACGCCGGTGCCGACACCGTCGTGGTCTTCGTCGACCGGGAGGAAGACGGCACCGTGGTCGTGTCGGTCCGCGACGACGGTGCCGGCTTCGACCCGTCTGCGCCCACCGATAGACGGGGCGTCTCGGGCTCGATCCGACAGCGCATGACCTCGGTGGGTGGACGGGTCGAGATCGCGAGCACGCCCGGTCAGGGCACTGACGTGCGACTGTGGTTGCCATGACGCCAGACCACGCAACGTCGGGACGGTCGACGATCCGAGTGGTGCTGGCCGACGACCACGAGATCGTGCGGTCCGGTCTGCGAACCGAGCTGGTTCGGCCCGCTGATCACGGCGGCGACGACCCGATCTTCGAGGTGGTCGGCGAGGCCGACAACGCGGTCGGGGCCATCGACGTGATCGCCGCACGCACGCCCGACCTGGTGATCTGCGACCTCCACATGCCCGAAGGCGGCGGTCTCGCCGTCGTCCGGGCCTCGGCGACGATCGCACCGATCGTGATCCTCACGGTGTCCGAACAGGAGCGCGACCTGCTCGACGCGGTGGCGGCCGGCGCGGCGGGCTACCTGCTCAAGACGATGGCGCCCGACGAGCTGCGTGCCGCCCTGATCCAGGTGGCAGCCGGCGAGCCGGCGTTCAGCCCGTCGCTCGCCGCGCTCGTGCTCGGCGAGTTCCGCCGCATGGCGAAGTCGGCGGGCACGAACCCGCTCACCGACCGTGAGCGCGAGGTGCTCACCCAGGTCGCCCGGGGCCTCACCTACGCGCAGATCGGCGCCGAGCTCGGCATCTCGCCCAAGACGGCCGAGAACCACGTGCGCAACATCTTGGGCAAGCTCCACCTGTCTCGACGAGCGGACCTGGTGCGCTACGCCGTCGACCACGGGATCGGCTAGCGCGTCGAGCTGCGGAGGTCTCGCAGGGGCGGTCGATGTTCCCGGCCGCGTTCTGCGCGCCGCTGGACGTCACGGGTCCTGCCCGGCGGATCCGCGCTCGGGGTTTCGCTCCTTCGTCGCTGCACGCC
>CAZALT010000112.1:0-11299 GCA_964485515.1 uncultured Rhabdothermincola sp.
CCACGGCGTTGAGGCCGTTGGTGACGATCTGTCGATCCTCGTAGACCCAGAACTCGTCCTTGCCCTCGGTGACGAAGTGGGGCGCGGTGTCCTTGTACTTGGCGGGGACCCGTGACGACCAGAGGTCGGCGGGCTCGATGAGGTGGTCGTCGACCGAGATGAACCAGTCCAGGCGCATGTGTGTCCCCTTCAGCTTCCTGTCGCTCTTCGCGTTCCAGCCACCGATCCGAGACGGAGACTTTGAGAGCGTGCGTTCACTAACCTTACACCTCGCCCACCCGGCGTCCACTTGCCCGGGGCCGCGCAGAATGAACGCTCACTCACCGACAGAATCGACAGAATCAGCTCGCGGACAGGCGAACCAGCTCGCGGACAGGCAGAAGGAGCCGATCAGGGCATTGGCTTCGTTGCCCGGCTTCGCTTCTCGTCGCGCTCTGCCACCACTTGGGCGACGTCCTGCACGGCATCGAGGATCGGAGGGCCGAACTGGGGCAGGGCGCAGACCGTATGGCCCTCGTCGATACGACGAACCACGACACCGGGGATGGCGTCGGCGAGCAGTCCCTGCTGGTCCGGCGGGATGGCGTGGTCGCGCTCGGTGATCAGCACCAGCGAGGGCACGTCGACGAATGAGATCCACCGACTCGCGTCGTAGTGACCGATGGCGTACCCGGCCTCCATCACCATGCGCCAGTCGTGGCGACGCATGTCGGCCGCGGCCCACCGAGCGATCGAGCTCGGGCGGCCCTTCGTGCTCACCGGGAGCCACTGCTTCACGAACTCGGTCGGCACAGCCGTGACCGCCCCGCCGAAGCGGGTGGTGCCCGCGGCGGCCATCATCATCGACGTGAACACCATGCGCTCGCGCAGCCCGGGCACGAACGAGTGGCTGGTGGCGCACATGACGAGCCCGGCGACCTTCTCACGGTGGCGGTGCCACATGAGCTGGGCGACCGGTCCACCCATCGAGTAGCCGACGAAGATCGCCTGCTCGATGCCCAGCTCGTCGAGCAGGAGCGCTGTGTCGTCCGCGCAGTCGGCGAGACGGAAGCGGCGCTTCGACCGGATGCCTCGGCCGTGGCCTCGCATGTCCGGCGCGATGACCCGGAAGTGCTCGCCGAGCAGGTCGAAGCACTGGAACCAGTTGGTGCCACCCGAGGCGAGCCAGCCGTGCAGCAGCACGACGACCGGAGCGCCGGGCGGTCCTTCGATCTCACGGAAGAACGTCGTGCCCCGGCCGAGGAGCTCCATGCGCCGCCCATAGGGCAGGGAAAGGCCGGCTTGGAGCTCGGCATCCTCGGGGAGCACAGGATCCGTGACCAGAAAAGGGTCTTCGGGAAGTTCGGGGAGAGCACCGTTCACGAGCCCACCTCCTTGGCGGCCAGACGGAGCTCGTCCATCGCGATCTCGATCCCCTCGGCGATGGCCCAGCCGTCGGCGATGTCGCGGCAGGTCATGAATCCGAAGTCGATGGAGTCGCGGTAGCTGAACACCGTGACGTTGACCCCCGTACCGTAGATCAACGGCCCCATCGGATAGAGGGCCTGGATCTCCGCACCGCTCACGTACAGCGGGAACGGCGGCCCGGGCACGTTCGAGATGATCAGGTTCATGATCGGCGGTGTGCGCTTGTCGAGCTGTGCCGCGGTGTACATCCGAGCCGCCAGCGAGATCAGTCCTGGCGGCGCAGCCTCGGTTATCCCCATGATCTTCTCGGCGGCGAGCGCCTGCTGCATCTCCTTGGCACTGGTCGTGCTGTCGTTGATGGCCAGCAGCCGCAGCGCGGGATCGGAGATGTCGGTGGCGAGCGACGCGAACATGGCACCGACCTGGGTGCCGACTTCGCCCTTGGTCTCATCCGTGCGCAGCGACACCGGCACCTGGGCGATCAGCGGCGTGTCGGGGAGCTCGTCGCCGTTGATCAGATAGCGACGCAACGCGCTCGAGCACAGCGCGAGCACGACGTCGTTGAGCTTCACGTCGAAGGCCCGCTTGATCTCCTTGACCTCGCTCAGCGGAACCGACGCCGACGCGAACCGGCGGTGCGGCGTGAGCTCGGTGTTGAACGACACCCGAGGGGCCTGAAACGGCATGGTGGCCTGCTGCTCGCCACGTCGGATGTCGAGCACCCTGAGGCCTTGGCGGATGCTCTGGTTCACCAATCGCGTGACGCGCCACGGCGTGGCGAGCATGTCGAAGAACCCTTGGGCGAACAGCGCCACGGGGTTGGGGAACATCTCGATGCGCGAACAGTCGCCGACCGGATCGTCGCACGGCGCGTCGGCGGTGAGGTCGAACAGCACCGAGGCCAGCTCACTACCCGAGATGCCGTCGATGATCGAGTGGTGCACCTTGGCGAGGAGCGCGATGCGTCCGCCCTCGAGGCCCTCGATCACCCAGAACTCCCACAGCGGCTTGCGACGGTCGAGCTTGATGGCGACGAGGTCGCCGATGAGGTTCCCGAGCTGCTCGGCGCCTCCGGGAGCCGGTACCGCGATGCGCCGGACGTGGTAGTCGATGTCGAAGTCCGGGTCGTCGATCCAGCCCGGGAGGTCCAGCCCGAACGGGACCTCGACGAGTCGCCAACGGAATTGCGGAGCCTGATCGAGGCGGGCGAAGGTCCGACGCTTGAGCTCTTCCACCGAGAACCCGTTCGGAGCAGTCGACGGGTCGGCGATCATCACCGCCGAGACGTGCATGTGCCACGACGGGGTCTCGCCGTAGAGGAACGCGGCGTCGACCGCTCCCATCCGCCTCATGTCGACATCCCCACAGCTCGCATCTCAATCAACGTGGTCGACTCAGCTTTCTGCCGCCAGCGCGGCCTCTTCGGCACGTTCCTTCGCCCACCGCAGGTCCGGCTTGCCCGCGGGAGAGCGCACCACCTGATCGACGAGCACCACCTGCTTGGGCACCTTGTAACCGGCGAGGCCCGTGCGGGCGTGGTCGGACAGCGTCGCGTCGGTCGGGGTCGCCCCCTCGGCCACCTGGACGAGCGCGACGACCCGCTGACCCCATCGCTCGTCGTCGGCTCCCACCACTACTACGTCGTACACGTCCGGGTGCGACTTGAGAACTGCCTCGACCTCCTCCGGGAAAACCTTCTCGCCGCCCGTGTTGATGCAGGCCGACCCGCGACCGAGCAGGACGATGGTGCCGTCCTCCTCGACGGTGGCGATGTCGCCCGTGAGCACCCATCGGTGGCCGTCGAGCTCGACGAAGGTGGCAGCGGTCTTGTCGGGATCGTTGTAGTAGCCCTGCGGTATCCGACCCCGCAGCGCGACCCGTCCCTGCTGACCGCTCCCGGGTTCGACCGGCTGCCGGGTATCGGGGTCGAGCACCTTGGTGGTCTCTCCGTAGGCCGCGAAGCGAACTCCCCCGCTGGCGTTCTCGCCCGCGGCCAACCGCTGTGAACCCTGCGCCCCGGTCTCGGACGAGCCGAAGCCGTCGACCACGGCCACGTGTGGGAGCGCGGCGGCGAGGCGCTGCTTGAGCGCCGGGGTCAGCGGCGCACCACCGGAGCCGACCGAGAAGAGGTTTGACGCGTCGTAGCCGCCGGCGGCATCCCACTGGTCGACCAGCGGTCGCACCACCGGATCGCCGACCACGGTGAGCAGGTTGACGCTCTCGACCTCGACGGTGGACCACACGAGCCCTGGATCGAGCGACCCCGGCACCAACACGATGCGACCGCCGGCGAACAGCCACGACAGGACGGTCCACTGACCGGCGGCGTGCATGAGCGGCGCCACCGGCAGGTACACGAACGTGCCGTCGATCATCCGGTCGAACAGCTCGCCGGGCCGGTCCACGGGCCCCTGGAGGCGCATGGGGTCGCCGCCGCCGATGCAGGCGAAGAAGGCATCCTCGTGGCGCCACACGACACCCTTGGGCATGCCGGTCGTGCCGCCGGTGTAGATGATGTACGGGTCGTCGCTGGAGCGCGGATCGAAATCGGCGTCGGGCGACTCCTCGACGATGACCGCCTCGTACTCGAGACCGCCGAGCGCGTCGATCGACACCCCGGAGCCGTCTTCGACAGCCAGGGCCCACTGGATCGAGGGCACCGATGCGATCACCTCCTCGACGCGAGGGGCGAATTGCCGCTCGTAGAGCACGCCGACGAGGTCGGCGTCGTCAAAGAGGTACCGCAGCTCGTCGGCGACGTAGCGGTAGTTGACGTTGATCGGCACGGCGCGCAGCTTGTACGCGGCCAGCATCGCTTCGAGGTACTCGACGCCGTTCATCAGGTAGAGGCCGATGTGGTCGCCGGGCCCGACGCCGTTGCGTCCCATCCAGTGGGCGAGCTGGTTGGCGCGGGCTTCGATCTCGCCGTAGGTCAGTCGTCGGCCCACACGCCCGGGGCCATCGACGATGACCACGGCCTCACGGTCGAGGATGCGGGCGGAGGTGGCCTCCCAGATGTCGGCCAGGTTGAAGGTGTCGAGTTCATGCCCCATGACCGAACTCTACGACGTGCCCGAGGTCACTCCGACACGACGGCAACCCACCCGCCCTCGACCGTCACAAACGAGCACCCCCAACTCGGAATTGGCGGAGTACTCGGCCGACCTGACCGACCTGACCGACCTCTCCGCCAATCTGGCGTCGTCATGCCGTCCAGGCGACGACGGGGCCGGCGACGTCGGTGAGCACCGAGGTCCGGGAGAGATCGACCGGGATCTCCAACACGTCGATGGTCGGGAGCTGGAGCGCGTCGGCCGTCTTCACCACACGGGTGATCGGTGTGCCGACCTGACCCTCGCTCCCCCACACCTCGAGCGTGACCGGCGTACCCCATTCGGCGGCGACGTCGAGCAACTCGTCGATGATGGGCTCGACCGGTCCAGCGGTGATCGACAGGGCGACGCGCCCACGAAGTCCGGCGACGATCGCGCCGGCGACCGAGAACCCGACGCAGGAGTACGAGGGCACGACGATGCTGCCGAGCTCCGTCGTGGGGAACGTTCGGGCCACCCAGAGACCGGCCGGACCGGGATCGGCGAGCACGAGGCCGCCAGGCGGACGGACCTGACCCAGATCGCCAGTGGCCCGGGCCGGAGCGAGCGGCACGCCGTCGTCGGCGTAGAGCGGAGCGAGCGCGGCCTGGAGCTCGGTGTAGAGCCGGGGCCGATCGGGGATCCGATCCGACGACGACCAGCGGTACACGAGGGCATCCAGATCACGGGGATCGGCCTCGACCACGAAGCCGCTGGGCCAGAGATCGGGCGGGGACTCGAAGGGGTCGAGTCCCGTGGCGATGACCAGCTCGGCGTCGAGGACACCGCCCAGCTCGAAGTCGCGTGCCTGAAGACCGGCGGTGCCGAGGTGCGCTGGATCGTCCCACGCGAACACCCCTTTCGCTCCCCACGTGTTGAGCACACCGCACCCGGCGGTACGGGCCAGGGACCGAAGTGACTCGACGTGACCCGACCGCACCACTCCTGGCCCGGCGAGCACGATCATCGACACCGATGCGAGGTCAGGCGAGAGCGTCGTGACGTCGCGTCCGCTCTCGTCGAGCTGGACGGGCTGCACGTCGTCCGGAACCGGCGCAGACAGATCGAGGTCGAGCTCGTAGTCCGCCGCAGCGAACACCGTGCCGACGTCCCAGCCCGCGAGCGCGCTGGGCAGCTCGATGACGTCGGTGATCACGACGGGGTCGGGCGAGAGCCCGGGTTGGGACCCGAGGTGGATCGTCCGCCCGCCCAGCAGGGCGACGCCCGGCCCGGCCCCGAGCCGGCCGGCTGCGTCGGCGAGCGCGATGGCCACCGATGGCTCGGCGACCCGATGGAGCTCGCGCCACGGCAAGTCGGCCAGCTCGCTGCCGTCCACGGCGAACACGAGGTCCGCGCCGAGTCGGGTCACGCAATCGATCAGGAGCTCGCCAGCGGTCGTCACGGGCCGGATGGTAGCCATCGTCGGCTGTCCGCCGTCCGCCCTCCCGGCGCACGGTGAACCCGAGGCATCACCGATGTCCACCCCATCGCCACGGCGCCGACGTCCCACGGCACGGACGGGACGTCAGACTGGCGCCTGATGAGCACCTTGACCGCCGTTCGTGAGACACTTGTCACGTTCTGTGTCGGGAGCGCCCGCCCCGCACCCGCCGACGTCGAGGGAAGACCATGACTGCGACCACGGCCTCGCCACCACCACTGCAACCCGCATCGCCATCCGGTCGAGACGCGAACGATCCGATCGAACAGCTCGCGCCCGTGGCGCGCATGGTGCTCGCCGCGCTGCTCGTCGGCGCGGGCGTGATCCACCTCGTGATGGTCCCGAGCCACATGCAGGCGTCGAGCCTCGACGGTTGGTCCTTCGCCGTGGTCGGGTGGGTCCAGGTGCTGCTCGCCGTCGGTGTGATCATCAAGCCGGGTCGCTGGATGCTGGTGGCCATCCTCGGGCTCAGCCTCGTCTCCATCGCGGTGTGGAGCTGGAGCCGGACGACCGGTCTCCCCTGGGGCGGCCACGCCGGCATCGCCGAGGAGGTCGGCGGCGTCGACCTCTTCACCATCGCACTCGAGGGTGCCACCGTGTTGGGCGCCGCCCTGCTCCTGTGGCGCCCAACGCTCGGCCGCGACCTGCCCCAAGCCAGCCTCGTCGTGGCCTCGGCCATCCCCGTGCTCGTGCTCGTCGCCACCTCCGTCGCGGTTGCCGATCCGTCCGTCGCGAACCACGGTCACGACGAGACCGCGACCAGCGCGACGCTCGCCGCCGCGGGGCCCGACCGCTGCGACCTCGGGTTCAACCCCGCGGCGTACTGGAGCGAGGCCACCACGGTTGGCGTCGCATCGGCCGCCGATCCGCCGGCCAGCGCCGCCGCGACCGGTTCAGATGGCCACGCCCACGGCCACGGCGCCACGGTTGCGCCCGCTGCGGGCGTGACGACCACGACCGCTCCCCCGATCGACGGCTCGGTCGAGCTCGACCGCCTCATCGCCGCCACGACGTCAACCGGCGACGAGGCCGCGGATGCCCGGGTCATCGTCGAGCTGGCCAACGCTCCCGACGAGGCCTACGAGAACTGGGTCCGCTGGCTCCCGCAGTTCAACGCCGCGCAGCATGCCAGCGGCGAGGCGGCCGACGTGGGCCACGGCGCGCACGTCGGCCCCCAGTCCTGGACGCCGATGTCCGACGAGGCCCAGTGCGATCAGCTCCAGGCCGAGCTCGATATCGCTCGCGACGCCGCACTGGCCTATCCCACCGCAGCCGACGCCCAGGCCGCGGGTTGGAGGAAGGTGACCAACTACGTTCCCGGGATCGCGGCGCACTACATGAACTTCAGCTACGTCGACGACCGGTTCGAGGTCGACAAGCCCGAGATGATCCTCTACGACGGCGACGGACCCGAGGCCCGAGTGGTGGGGCTGAGCTACTACATCCTGCAGAAATCGTCGTTCCAGCCCACCCAGGGCTTCACCGGGCCGAACGACGACTACCACCGCCACGATGGCTTGTGCATCAAGGGCGGCGTCGTCATCCAGGGAACCGGGTCGACCGCGGAGCAGTGTGCGGCGGCCGGTGGGTTCAAGAGCGACGGGTCCGCCGGCTGGATGAACCACGCCTGGGTCGTCCCCGGCTGCGAGAGCCCCTGGGGCGTGTTCTCCGGGGCCAGCCCGACGCTCGACGACGACCTCGCGGCCGCGTCAGGCCAGAACGGGGGCAGGTGCGTGGGCAGCGGCGTGCTCCACCGCTACGACCTGTCGCCCGGCTCGGCCGACAACACGCCGACCACCATCAGCGGGGCGACCCAGACCGCAACCGAGACCGCCGCCGGCCTCCCCGGCAGCTGACCCCCGAGCGAGCACGCTCGGGGGACGCAGACGGAACCGGGGTCAGGCCTTGCGGGTCGCCTCGGTGCCTTCGTACTGCTTCTGGAGGTCGCGCTTGAGGATCTTGCCCGCCGGGTTGCGGGGGATGGCCTCGACGTACTCGACCTGCTCGGGGATCTTGATCATCATCAGGCCTTCGGCCTTGAGGAACTCGACCATGTCCTCGTAACCGAGCCGCTCGGCACCTTCCGCCGTGGCGATGACCGCGCACACGCGCTCGCCGCTCGCCGCGTCGGGCAGACCGATCACCGCGACGTCGGCCACCGACGGGTGCTCGTAGAGGTGGTCCTCCACCTCCTTGGCCGAGATGTTCTCGCCCTTGCGGATGATCACGTCCTTGAGACGGCCCGTGATGAGGAGCATGTTGTTGGGCGTGAGCGACCCGAGGTCGCCGGTGCGGAAGTATCCGTCCTCGTCGAACGCCTCGGCGTTGAGCGCGTCGTCGAGGTAGCCCTTCATGAGCTGCGGTGCCTTCACCCGGACCTCGCCCTCCTCGCCCTGCCCGGCAAGCTTGCCGTCGAGCGTGACGATGCGGATCTCGACACCGGGCATCGGACCGCCCTCGGTGTTGGCGAGGTCCTCGTCGGCGTCGTCGGGCGTCGCCATCGTCATGATGGGCGCCTCGGTCAGCCCGTAGCCCGTGAGGATGCCGGCCGAGGTGGGGAACGCTTCCTTCATCTCGTAGTGCAGCGCGGGTGGCTTGGGAGCGCCACCACCCGGGAAGCCACGGACCTCGGGGAAGATCGGCGTGTCCGACGCCCGCTGCGCCGCCAGGTACACCTGGTGGAAGACGGTGCCCGAGCCGGCGAGCGTGACGCCCTGCTCGGACAGCACCGACACGACCGTGGCCGGGACGAACGCCTCGAAGAGGATCTGGCGCATGCCCGTCTGCAGGCTGGTGAACAGCCAGGTGATGCCGCCGATGTGCGGGAACGGGAAGGCGAGGGCGTTGCGATCGTCGGCCGTGACCCGCAGGTGCTCGACCATGCCCTTGGCCACGGCGTGGATGGTCTCGTCGGTGTGCTGCGCGCCCTTGGGGTCGGCCGTGGTGCCCGACGTGTAGAAGTACCAGCGGACCTCGTCGCCGCCGGTGGGCGGCGCGGGCAGGGTGGACGGGTCGCCCTGGGGCAGCGAGCGGTCGACGGTGAGGATCTCGATGTCCTGACCCTCGGCCTTCAGACCGTCGACGATGCCCTGTGCCATGCCGAGGAAGTCGAAGCCGCCGAACGTCGTCGGGACGACGAGCAGCTTGGCGCCGGTCTGCTTGGCGCAGAAGCCGACCTCGCGCTCACGGAAGATGTGCAGGATCGGGTTCTGCTTGGCCCCCAGGCGCGAGATCGCGGCGACGAGCACCATCGACTCGAACCAGGTGGGCAGCTGCCAGGTGACGGTGTCGCCGGCGCCGATGCCTAGGTCGGCCAGACCGGCTGCGGTCTTCTCGGACTGCTCCTTGAACTGGGCGAACGTGATCTCGCGACCGCTCTCGTCGACGGCCAGCAACTCGTCCGGCGTGGCCTCGACCCGCTTCTCGATCAGCTCCCAAAGCGTGGCACCTTCGAGCATCCGCGTTCCCCTTCGCTCCCCCGGGCTGCACCGTCGCACCCCAGATCTGATGAGGCGTCAGCTTAGAGCACCGGCTTCGCCTGTCGTGCGGGAGACTGCACCGAACCAGCCGCTCAGGCCAGGTGCGCCTTGATGTGGGTGCCGTCCTCGTCGAGCCAGCCTTTGGTCCTCGCGTAGGCGACGACCCCGTCGAACCTCTCGGCCCAGTCGTCGCCGACCTGGTCCTCGGCCAGCAGGCGGACGGTGACGATGGCAACCCACACGTGGTCGGGCTCCTCGGCGACTCGTCCGGCACCGGCCGCGTCGAGGGCTGCGCCCACCGCCGCCGCGTCGGCCGCGGGTTCGGCGACCACCTTGAACGCGTCGAGCACCTCGGGCTCGTCCAGCGAGATGGTTCCGTCTTCGACATCCACCACGATGATCATCCGGCGACGGTAGCCCGGCGACGCCGTGCCACCCCACCGGCGTTGCACCGATATCCTGTGTCCGTTTTGTCCGTTATTGCTATGTTGGCCGGATGGTTGCCGATCTCATCAGCACGGGCGAAGCCGCGAAGCGCCTCGGCGTCTCACCGCGCACGGTCGCGAGGATGATCGACCGCGGCGACCTGCCCGGCTACCGCATCGGCCGCCACCGCCGCGTCCCCGCCGACAGCCTCAGCAGGAGCGTCCCGGACAGTCAGGGGCGGCGGTTCACACAGATGCTCGGCATCGTGATCGCCGCGACGGTGATCGAAGAGCAAAGCCGGGCGTTCGGGGTCGCTGAACGCAACTTGGATCGACAGCGGAGCCACCCGACCCAATCAACGCACTGGATCGAACGCTGGTCCGATCTCATCGATCGCCGGGACCTCCCGGCGATCGTCGAGGCGCTGACCGATGTCGACGACCTGTCTGGGCTTCGTCGGACACACCCGTTCAGCGGCCTCATCTCCGAGGACCAACGACGAGCAGCATTCGACGCAAGCCGATGAACCGAGCTGAGTTCTTCATCGTGCTCGACGAGCTCTCGCGCGTGCTCGCCGATGAGCAGCAGGTCGTGGTCTTCGGATCCCAGGCGCTTCACGCCTGGGTGCTCGACCTTCCCGACATCGCGCTGCGGTCCACCGAGGTCGACGTCGCCGCGATCAACGACCTCGACGACGACAAGCAGTCCAAGATCAACTGGGTGATGGGTGAGGACTCGGAGCTCGATCACGAGTACGCGGTCTACGCCGAGGGTGTGAGCATCGACCACCGCTCCAACCGGATGGCTGCAACGAGCGAAGCCAATCCCCATCGCCCGAGGCAACGGGAGCATCCTCGAAGTGCTCTGTCCCGAGCCCCCACGATCTCTGCGTCGGGAAGCTCCTCGCCAATCGCGAGAAGGACGAGGCATTCGTCGAGGCCTTGGCACGGTCCGGCGTCGTCGAGATCGAGTGGACGCCCATCTCCTCACCGGTACCGATGCCGAGCAGATCAAGCTCGACCAGGCATCCGAAACCGTTCGCAGGATTCAGCTGCGCCTACGAGTAGGTCGGATCGACGACGAGACTTGGACGATTCGTGAACGATGAAGCGATCGCACGCCGCGCGGTCATCTCCGGTCTCGTGCAGGGCGTCTGGTACCGGGACTCGACCCGTCAGGAGGCCGAGCGGCTCGGCGCGGCCGGCTGGGTGCGCAACCTGCCCGATGGCCGGGTCGAGCTCCACGCCGAAGGCCCCGCCGACGCGGTCGACGCGCTGCTCGCCTGGTGCGCCGAGGGACCGCCGCTCGCCCACGTCGTCTCCGTGGACGCGGACGAGGCCGCCCCCGAGGGAGCGACCTCGTTCGAGATCCGCTGACGCTGTCCTGGACTGCCGGACGACTACTTGACGGCGACCGCCGCGACCGGGGCCGAGCAGGCGCCGGGGATGGGCTCG
>CAZALT010000113.1:0-11143 GCA_964485515.1 uncultured Rhabdothermincola sp.
TGGTGGCGCTCAACAAGGTCGACATGGTCGATGATGAGGAGCTGTTGGATCTGGTTGAGCTCGAGGTGCGTGAGCTGCTCAACGAGTACGAGTTCCCTGGTGATGATGTGCCGGTGATCAAGGTGTCGGCGCTCAAGGCGCTCGAGGGTGACGCGGACGCGGCGGCTGGTGTGTTGGAGTTGATGGCGGCGGTCGATGAGTACATCCCGCAGCCTGAGCGTGCGTTGGATCTGCCGTTCTTGATGCCGATCGAGGATGTGTTCACGATCACGGGTCGTGGCACGGTGGTGACGGGTCGCATCGAGCAGGGTGCGGTCCATACCGGTGACGAGATCGAGATCGTTGGTATCACCGATACGCAGAAGACGACGTGTACTGGTGTCGAGATGTTCCGCAAGCTGCTCGATGAGGGTCAGGCTGGTGACAACGTGGGTGTGTTGTTGCGTGGCACCAAGCGTGAAGAGGTGCAGCGTGGTCAGGTGCTGGCCAAGCCGGGTTCGATCACGCCGCACACCGAGTTCGAGGCGCAGACCTATGTGCTGACCACGTCGGAGGGTGGCCGTCACAAGCCGTTCTTCTCGAACTACCGTCCGCAGTTCTACTTCCGCACGACCGATGTGACGGGCACGATCGAGTTGCCTGAGGGCACCGAGATGTGCATGCCGGGTGACAACACCACGATGAAGGTGGAGTTGATCCATCCGATCGCGATGGAAGAGGGCCTGCGGTTCGCCATCCGTGAGGGTGGCCGTACCGTGGGCGCCGGCCGCGTCACCAAGATCATCAAGTAACCACGAGCACGAACCGCTCGGGCATGGCCCGGGCGTCACCGAGGAGAAGGCCAGATGGCCAGGAACGACAAGCGCGTGGGTGTCACGCTCGAGTGCCAGACCTGCAAGCGCCGCAACTACATCACGACCAAGAACAAGGTCAACGATCGCGAGCGCATCGAACTGAAGAAGTTCTGCAAGTGGGACCGAGCGCACACGCTGCACAAGGAAACCCGCTAGTCAGACTCGTCCCCGGGCTTCGCGGCGTTCGCCGCGGCTCAGGACAACCGCTCTGCACGAACCAGCCGTCACCGTTCCACGGTGGCGGCTCGTTCGCGTCCGGCTACGAGTTCAGCTTCGGGCCGGGTCGAGGACGAAGATCCGCACGTCGCGCCCGGTGATGCGCTCCTGGTACTTCCCGTACCCGCCGTAGATCGCGGAGGCGCGATCCCAGACCTCGACCGCTTCGGCGTCGGTCGCCGGTCGGGCCTGCACCTGCTCGACGATGCCGTGGAACTCGACGGCGGCCGCGGGGTCGGCCTCGAGGTTCAGGACCCAGGCCGGGGTGGCCTTCTGGCCGAAGTTGGTCCCCACCAGCGCGAGCGTGTCGGCGATCGGGGGAGCGATGAGGGGCGTGGTGCGAGGCCGGCCCGACTTGCGGCCGGTCGTGGTCACCATGACCACCGGCAGCCCCGCCAGCACCTCGGGGGCCGAACGCCGTCCCCTGGTCAGCTTGTAGACGACCCGGTCGACGTGGCGGAGCGACTGGGAGAACGCCCACGCCCCGCCCTTGGTGGATCCGACCTTCTGCATCGCCCGCTGGAACGGGTTGGGCGCCGAGTAGCGGTAGCCGAGGTCGGTAGCGAGGCCCATCGCCGGGACTCTAGTTTCCCGCTCTCCGCCGCTCGGGCGTGCCCGAGTTGACCCGGGCTTTCCCGCTCTCCGCCGCTCGGGCGTGCCCGAGTTGACCCGGGCTTTCCCGCTCTCCGCCGCTCGGGCGTGCCCGAGTTGACCCGGCGAGCCCGTGGTACTCAGAATCGCGACTGAGGACGGCTGGAGGGATGCTGCTAGCCTGCCTCGCCGGGCATCACGCCCTCTGAGGGCAGTAGCTCAATTGGTAGAGCACCGGTCTCCAAAACCGAAGGTTGGGGGTTCGAGTCCCTCCTGCCCTGCTCAGCAAACACGATCGATTCGCGACAGGTACCTCCAACCATGGCGTCCAACGACGACGAACCCACCACCGACGACGAGCTGGAGTCGGGATCCACCAAGACGGCGGCGCGGCGCGACAGCGAAGCGACCTCCACGCGGGGCGGTCCCTTCCAGTTCCTCCGGGAAGTGCGCTCCGAGATGCGCAAGGTCGCGTGGCCGACCCGCACCGAGACCACCAACTACTCCGTCATCGTGCTGGTCGCGCTGATCTTCATGACGACGCTCATCTTCCTGGTCGACCTGGGCTTCAGCGACCTGATCCTCCGCCTCTTCAACGCCAAGTGAGCTCCTCCACCATGGATGACCAGTCCCTCCCGTCCGACCCCGTCGCCGACGACGCGCTCGCCGCTGAGATCGAAGCCAGCGAGTCGCTTCCCTCCGACTCGGCGACCATCGAGGCCGAGATCGACGCGGAGACCGGAACCGCCGACGACTCGTCCGATGGCGACGTGCTCGACGAGGACGATCTCCTCGAGCCCGCTCCCAAGGTCGAGAGCCCCTACGACCGGCCTGGCAAGTGGTACGTGGTGCACACGCAGTCGGGCTACGAGAAGAAGGTCAAGCAGAACATCGAGGCGCGCATCTCGTCCATGAACATGGAAGAGCGCATCCACGAGGTCGTCATCCCCATGGAAGACGTCGTCGAGTTCAAGAACGGCAAGAAGGTCGTCGTCGAGAAGAAGATGTTCCCGGGCTACCTGCTCGTGCGCTGCTCGCTCAACGACGACTCCTGGTACGTCGTGCGCAACACGCCAGGCGTCACCGGCTTCGTCGGCAACGCCAACAACCCCACGCCCCTGTCCCGCAAGGACGTCGAGACCTTCATCGGGGTCAAGGTGGAGGGCGGCGAAGACGCCCCCAAGCGCGGCAAGGCTCGCAGCGAGTACGAGATGCACGAGACGGTCCGGGTCAAAGAAGGCCCCTTCGCCGACTTCTCGGGCGAGATCATCGAGATCAACGAAGAGCAGCTCAAGGTCAAGGTGCTCGTCAACATCTTCGGCCGCGAGACCCCCGTCGAGCTCGACTACGCCCAGGTGGCCAAGTTGTAGTTTCGGGCTCACGCCGCACAGGCACCCCGGACCCCTGCTCAGGGGCTTCGTCCCCTTGCCCCCACACCGCACCAGTGCGCGAGTTGTTCCTGACGGTCAGTCCGCGGCAGACTTGTCCGCTGTTCATCGAGCTTCGCGGTCGTCGCGAGCTCACCTAGGAAGAAGAAGAACCAGATGGCGAAGAAGAAGGTCGCTGCGATCGTCAAGATCCAGATCCCCGCTGGTGGAGCCACCCCGGCGCCTCCGGTCGGTACCGCGCTCGGTCCGCACGGCGTGGCCATCATGGACTTCTGCAAGGAGTACAACGCCAAGACCGAGGCGCAGCGGGGCACCATCGTCCCCGTCGAGATCTCGATCTTCGAGGATCGCACGTTCTCCTTCGTCCTCAAGACCCCGCCCACCTCCACGCTCCTGCGTGCTGCCGCCGGGCTCGAGAAGGCCGCCAACAACCCCGGCTCCGAGACGGTCGGGTCGATCTCCCAGGACCAGCTCCTCGAGATCGCCACCACGAAGCTGCCCGACCTCAACGCCAACGACATCGAGGCCGCCAAGCTGCAGGTCGCCGGCACCGCCCGCTCGATGGGCATCACGGTCGACTGACCCCTGATCGGTCGCGTCCTCATGCACCGACCGATCACCGCCCTGGTCCACGAGGCCGGGCACACCATCACCGCCTGAGCAATCGGGCACGGTACGCCCGGGAGGACCTCGCCCGGCGGCCGTCACCACCGAGGGAGCTTCAAGGAGCGACACCATGGCCCACGGCAAGAAGTACACCGACGCCCGCAAGAAGTACGACAACGAGCACCTCCACAGCGGTCCGGAGGCCCTCGACCTCGTCAAGCAGCTGGCCCCGGCCAAGTTCGACGAGACCGTCGAGCTCGCCGCCCGCCTCGGCGTCGACCCCCGCAAGGTCGACCAGGCGCTGCGCGGCACGGTCGCCCTGCCCAGCGGCACCGGCGGCGACGTCCGCGTGCTCGTGTTCGCCAACGGCGACGCGGCGCAGGCCGCCACCGAAGCCGGCGCCGACATCGTCGGCGGCGACGAGCTGATCGAGCGCGTCGAGGGCGGCTTCACCGACTTCGACGTGGCCATCGCCACCCCGGACCTCATGGCCAAGGTCGGCAAGCTGGGCCGCGTGCTCGGTCCGCGTGGACTCATGCCGAACCCCAAGACCGGCACCGTCACCCCCGACGCGGCCAAGGCCGTCGCCGACTTCAAGGGCGGCAAGGTCGAGTACCGCACCGACCGCAACGGCAACGTGCACGTCCCGATCGGCAAGGTCTCCTTCTCGGCCGAGGACCTCGCGGCCAACTTCCTCGCCGTGCTCGACGAGCTCGAGCGCGTCAAGCCCGCGTCGGCCAAGGGCCGGTACTTCAAGCGGGTGAGCATCGCCTCCACCATGGGCCCCGGCATCAAGGTCGACCCGTTGCGCTTCAGGGCCGACGAGGACTGAAGCGGGGGTCGGGGTTTCGACCCGAACCTCGCCGGGTGACTGCCCCGGGGATTTGGGGATCCGACCGGGTGCTCGGTAGCCTCCCTTGCTGGTTCGCCAGTCAGATCTCTTGGCCGGCCGACCAGCAACAACTGAATCAAGAGCTTCGCTCGCCGAAGACATCCGGTGCACCGGCTGGTGCTCAAAGAAGTCGCACGCAGACTTCGCCTGACGAGGCGGACACCTTCACTTCACGTTCTCGTGGAACTCGGGCGTTCGCATCTTGCGAGCGTCCTTTTGCTTGTCCCTACGAGATACCTGAAGGAGGTGCAGATGGATAACCCAAGACCAGAGAAGGTCGCCGTGGTCGACGAGGTGCGTCAGCGCTTCGACGACAGCGAGGCTGCGTTGCTCACGGAGTACCGCGGCATCAACGTCTCCGACATGGCAAACCTGCGTCGTGCGCTCACGGCCGCCGGTGGCGACTACAAGGTCTACAAGAACACGCTGGTGCGCTTCGCCGCCGCCGACCTCGAGCTCGAGATCGGCGACTTCCTCACCGGCCCGACCGCGATCGCGTTCGTGCCGACCGACGGAACCGGCGATCCGGTGGCCGTGGCCAAGGTCCTCAAGGACTTCGCCAAGGGCAACCCGAACCTCGTGATCAAGGGTGGTGTGCTCGGCAAGCAGGTCCTGACCGACGCCGAGACCAGTGCCCTGGCCGACATCGCTCCCCGCGATGAGCTGCTCGCCAAGCTGGCCGGCCTCATGGCTGCCCCGCTGCAGCAGTTCGCCAGCCTGCTCAACGCCGTGCCGCAGAACTTCGCGTACGGCCTTGCCGCACTGCTCGAGCAGCAGGGCGGTGCGCCCGAGGTGCCAGCCGACGCAGCCGACGCAGCTGACGATTCAGCAGAACCCGCTGACGAGGCACCCGCCGCGAGCGACGACACCCCATCTGGAACAGACGAAGCGCCCGCAGCCGCGGTTGCTGAAGACACTGCAGCGGACGACGCTGCCGAGACCGCGGCCGAGGCCGCTACGGAGGAAAGCTGATCATGGCAACCAAGGAAGAGATCCTCGATTCCATCGCCAACCTGTCGGTCCTCGAGCTCAGTGAGCTCCTGAAGGACTTCGAAGAGAAGTTCGGCGTCACCGCCGCGGCCCCCGTGGCCGTGGCCGCGGCTGCCCCCGCCGGTGGCGGCGGTGGCGAGGCCGCCGAGGAGAAGACCGAGTTCGACGTCATCCTCACCGGTGCCGGCGACAAGAAGATCCAGGTCATCAAGGAGGTGCGCGCCCTCACGAACCTCGGTCTCAAGGAGGCCAAGGACCTCGTGGACGGCGCCCCCAAGCCCGTCCTCGAAGGCGTGTCCAAGGAAGATGCCGACAAGGCCAAGGAAGCCCTCGAAGGCGCCGGCGGCTCCGTCGAGGTCAAGTAAGACTCCTCACCTCCGGGTGAACTGACAGGCGCACGCCGGTGAAAGCCGGCGTGCGCCTTTCGTTTTGACGCTCACGCGGAGGCTGGCCGCACAGGAGACTGCCACCGGTCGAGCCCGGATCGAGCCCGGATCGAGCCCGGTTCGAGCCCGGTTCGACCTCGAACCTGGTCCGTCCGGCCCCGAGTGCTTGACCTTCTCGGCCTTCGGTCGTACATTGCCCGGAACCTACCGGGACCCTGGATCGTGTCGATCTGGGCTGGTCCCTGCTTCGAGCTCCGAAGGGCGCGTCCCCTTCGGGTTGCTCTTGTTCGCTCGTGCGCCTAGGGTGCTACGTTGCTGTGCTTGCCCGTCGCCTCGTCTCGGATCGTCGTCCGTGACCTGCCGCGTCCCAGCACCTGTCTGTAGACCCCATAACGCCTTCGAGGAGTTGGAGTGACCTTGGCTGCCACGCCCGCTGTCAGGGATCGGTACTCGTTCGCGAATCTCGACGAGGTTCTCGATCTACCCGATCTCATCGCTGTCCAGCGCAAGTCGTTCGAGTGGTTCCTCCACCAAGGTCTCGCTGAGACCTTCCGGGACATCAGCCCGATCAAGGACTTCACCGAGTCCTTGCACCTCGAGCTCGAGTTCGACCCGGATGACGAGGACCTCCGTCCGCCGCCGAAGTTCTCCGTCGAGGAGTGCAAAGAGAAGGACATGACCTTCTCCGCGCCCATCTTCGTGCGGGCCCGCTTCATGAACTCGAACACGGGCGAGATCAAAGAGCAGACCGTCTTCATGGGCGACTTCCCCATGATGACCGACAAGGGCACGTTCGTGATCAACGGCACCGAGCGTGTCGTCGTGTCCCAGCTCGTTCGGTCCCCGGGCGTCATCTTCCAGCCGGGTGAGCGCTTCCGCCTCCGCAACCTGCAGAAGCACCAGCTCGTCACGGGCACGGTGCACCCCTACCGCGGCGAGTGGCTCGAGATCGATCTCGAGCAGAAGCCCGGCAAGGACGTCACCGCCGGTTGCCGCGTCGCTCGCAAGCGTCGCCTCTCCATCTTCACGCTGCTGCGCGCCGTCGGCTTCGACGAGGAGAACTACCCGGGCTTCCTCGACAACGTCGTGCGTCACTTCGACTTCCTCGAGGGGCAGTGGGAGAAGGACAAGGAGATCGCTCCGACCCAGGACGAATCCCTCGTCGAGATCTACAAGCGGGCCCGCCCCGGCGAGCCGCCCACCGTCGAGTCCGCTCGTGCCTACTTCAAGAACGCCTTCTTCGAGAACCGTCGCTACGACCTAAGCCGCGTCGGTCGCTACAAGCTCAACCGCAAGCTGGGTCCAGAGCTCGACCGCATCGAAGAGGTCTTCGGCATCACGCTGGACAAGCCCGACCTCGACCAGTCGGTGCTCACCCCGGCCGAGGTCCTCGCCGCGTGCACCTACATGCTCCACCTCATGGTGCAGGAGCCCGGGTACCGCCTCGACGACCAGGACCACTTCGCCAACCGTCGCATCCGCTCGGTGGGCGAGCTCATCCAGAACCAGGTCCGCATCGGCCTTTCCCGCATGGAGCGGGTCGTCCGCGAGCGCATGACCACCCAGGACGTCGAGGCCATCACACCCCAGACGCTCATCAACATCCGTCCCGTGGTCGCGGCCATCAAGGAGTTCTTCGGAACCTCCCAGCTGAGCCAGTTCATGGACCAGGTCAACCCGCTGTCGGGCCTCACCCACCGCCGCCGCCTCTCGGCGCTCGGCCCGGGTGGCCTCTCGCGTGAGCGGGCCGGCTTCGAGGTCCGCGACGTGCACTTCAGCCACTACGGCCGCATGTGTCCCATCGAGACCCCTGAGGGTCCGAACATCGGCCTCATCGGGGCCCTGGCCACCTATGCCCGGGTCAACGAGTTCGGCTTCATCGAGTCGCCGTACCGCGTCGTCGCCGACGGCAAGGTCACCGACGAGATCCGCTACCTCACCGCAGATGAGGAAGAGGAGTACGTCGTCGCCCAGGCCAACGTGCCGCTCAACGCCGACGGCTCCCTGGCCAACGACCGGGTGCTCGTGCGACGCTCGCCGCAGGCCGCCACGCTGGGCGAGCTCAAGCTCCAGCTCGAGCGCGACGTGTTCTTCGGTGCGACCACCGAGATCTCCCAGGTCAGCCCGGCCGAGGTCCAGCTCATGGACGTCTCGCCGAAGCAGATCGTGTCGGTCGGTGCCGCGCTCATCCCCTTCCTCGAGCACGACGACGCCAACCGTGCGCTCATGGGCGCCAACATGCAGAAGCAGGCCGTACCGCTCGTGCGCGCCGAGGCCCCCTACATCGGCACCGGCATCGAGCGTCGCGCCGCCCACGACGCGGCCGACATGATCATCGCCTCCGGCGAGGGTGTGGTCACCGAGGTCGACGGCACCATCATCGAGGTCGACTACAAGCAGGGAGGCCGGCGGGTCTACAAGCTGCTCAAGTTCGAGCGGTCCAACCAGGACACCTCGATCAACCAGAAGCCCCGTGTGCGTGAGGGCGACCAGGTCGTCGAGGGCACGATCCTCGCCGACGGGCCCTCCACCGACAAGGGCGAGCTCGCCCTCGGCAAGAACCTCGTCGTGGCATTCATGACCTGGGAGGGCTACAACTTCGAGGACGCCATCATCTTGTCCGAGCGCCTCGTGCGCGACGACGTGCTCACCTCGATCCACATCCACGAGCACGAGGTCGACGCCCGCGACACCAAGCTCGGCCCCGAAGAGATCACCCGGGACATCCCGAACCTGTCCGAGGAGATCCTCGCCGACCTTGACGAGCGCGGCATCATCCGCGTCGGTGCCGAGGTCGAGCCGGGCGACGTGCTGGTCGGCAAGGTCACGCCCAAGGGCGAGACCGAGCTCACCCCCGAAGAGCGCCTCCTGCGCGCCATCTTCGGTGAGAAGGCCCGCGAGGTGCGCGACACCTCCCTCAAGGTCCCGCACGGCGAGTCCGGCAAGGTCATCGACGTCAAGGTGTTCAGCCGCGACGAGAGCCACGAGCTCCCGCCGGGCGTCAACCAACTGGTGCGCGTCTACATCGGTCAGAAGCGCAAGATCAGCGTGGGCGACAAGCTCGCCGGCCGCCACGGCAACAAGGGCGTCATCTCCACCATCCTGCCGGTGCAGGACATGCCGTTCCTCGCCGATGGCACCCCCGTCGACATCGTGCTCAACCCGCTCGGCGTGCCGTCCCGCATGAACGTGGGTCAGGTCCTCGAGGCGCACCTCGGCTACGCGGCGCGCTACGGCTGGGACGTCGACGGCTACCGCACCCCGGTCCCCGCCACCAAGGGCACCGAGGCCAAGACCCGACCCACCACCACGCCGGCCCAGCTCGTGGCCACGCCCGTCTTCGACGGCGCCCACTGGGACGAGGTCGAAAAGGCGGGCAAGCACCCGACCATCCAGCGGATCTTCGAGCACCTCATCCCCGAGTCCGACGATCCCCGCTACGGCGACAACGGTCGGCTCATGCAGCTCGACGGCAAGACCACCCTGTTCAACGGCCGCACCGGCGAGCGCTACGACAACCCCATCACGGTGGGCGTCGTCTACATCATCAAGCTCGCCCACATGGTCGACGACAAGATCCACGCCCGCTCCACCGGTCCGTACTCCATGATCACCCAGCAGCCGCTCGGTGGTAAGGCGCAGTTCGGTGGCCAGCGGTTCGGTGAGATGGAGGTGTGGGCCCTCGAGGCGTACGGCGCGGCCTACTGCCTCCAGGAGCTGCTCACCATCAAGTCCGACGACGTCCTCGGCCGAGTGAAGGTCTACGAGGCCATCGTCAAGGGCGACAACATCCCCGAGCCCGGCATCCCCGAGTCGTTCAAGGTGCTCATCAAGGAGATGCAGGCCCTGTGCCTGAACGTCGAGGTCCTCTCCACCGAGGGCGTCGAGCTGCAGATGAGCGGGATGGACGAGGACGTGTTCCGTGCCGAGGAGTCACTCGGCATCGACCTGTCCCGCCCGGAACGTGGAAGTGACGAAGACGACGCCCGCCGTGCGGCGGAGAGGAGCTGAGGTCAGCTATGAGCACCATCGACGTCAACAAGTTCGATCAGCTCCGCATCGGTCTGGCCACGGCGGATTCCATCCGCACGTGGTCCAACGGTGAGGTCAAGAAGCCCGAGACCATCAACTACCGCACCCTCAAGCCCGAGAAGGACGGACTCTTCTGCGAGAAGATCTTCGGTCCGACCAAGGACTGGGAGTGCTACTGCGGCAAGTACAAGCGCGTCCGCTTCCGCGGCATGATCTGCGAGCGCTGCGGCGTCGAGGTCACGCGCTCCAAGGTGCGCCGCGAGCGCATGGGCCACATCGAGCTCGCCGCTCCCGTCGTGCACATCTGGTACCTCCGAGGCACCCGCTCGTGGCTGGCCTACCTGCTCATGGGCACCGAGGCCAAAGAGGAGCTCAAGGCCAAGCAGCTCGAGAAGGTCATCTACTTCGCGGCCAACCTGGTCACCTGGGTCGATGAGGATCGCCGTCACGAAGAGCTCCCCAACCTCGAAGCCGAGATGCTCGCCGAGCGCGAGGAGATCGAAAAGGAGCGCGACCTCAAGATCGAGGAGCGCTTCAAGGAGCTCGAGGACGCCATCGCCGCGATGGAGAACGACGGCGCCAAGGACTCCGAGATCAACGCTCGGCGTCGTGCGTCGGAGAAGGACATCGCCGCGCTGCGCGAGCAGTACGAGGTCGAGATCGACCTCGTCACCCGCAGCTTCGACGAGTTCAAGAGCCTCTTCGCCCGTCAGATCATCGAAGACGAGATGCTGTGGCGCGAGCTGGTCGACCGCTTCGGCGACTACTTCGAAGGTGGCATGGGCGCCGATGCCCTCGCCAACCTGATCGAGCGCCTCGACCTCGACATCGAAGAAGAGAAGCTCCGCAACGCCATCGATCCGCCCGAGGGCCAAAAGCCCCTGTCGGTGCAGCGCAAGCAGAAGGCCATCAAGCGCCTCAAGATCGTGGCCGCCTTCAACCGCCGTGACGACAGCGGCAAGCGCGTCAACGACCCGCGGGCCATGATCCTCGACGTCGTGCCGGTCATCCCGCCCGAGCTGCGCCCGATGGTCCAGCTCGACGGTGGCCGCTTCGCCACCTCGGACCTCAACGACCTGTACCGCCGGGTCATCAACCGCAACAACCGCCTCAAGCGCCTCCTCGACCTCGGTGCCCCCGAGATCATCGTCAACAACGAGAAGCGCATGCTGCAGGAGGCCGTCGACG
>CAZALT010000114.1:0-11116 GCA_964485515.1 uncultured Rhabdothermincola sp.
GACCTTCGGGTTATGAGCCCGACGAGCTACCAGACTGCTCCACCCCGCGGCGTGGCGTCACCATACCGGGTGAGCCCTCCTACCTCCAACCCGAGCGCGGACCGGCACTGCTGAACTTCACTCCAACAGACCCTTCGCCGCCGCTTCCAGTGCTGCCTCCACCTCAGCATCGGTGGTTTGATCGAACCGGTCGTAGTAGGCACCGACGGCACCGAAGTCCATCGGCTCGTAGACCGTGATGAGAGCCTCGACGCTCGGGGCGAGCCGCGCCGCGGTGTCCGCAGCAGCCACCGGTACGGCCAGGATCACCGACCTCGGGCGACGTCGCAGGAGCGACTCGATCGCGGCTTCCGCCGTGACCCCCGTGGCCAGCCCGTCGTCCACGAGGACGACGTCCCGAGCCGCAACCTCGATCATCGGACGACCGCGCCGGTACTGCCGCGTGCGACGTTCGAGCTCGCGCTCCTCGCTCATCCGCATCCGGTCGAACTGGTGCTCATCGATTCGCATCGGTCGGACCGCCGCTCCGCGCACGACGACGACACCGCCTTCAGCGACGGCACCGATGCCGAGCTCGGGTTGCGTTGGTGCGCCGATCTTGCGGGCGACGAGCACATCGAGCGGCGCATGCAGAACCCGCGACACCTCCACCGCTACCGGCACACCCCCGCGGGGCAGCGCCAGGACGACCGGATCGATCAGATCGCGCTCGGCGATGAGCTCGGCGAGCTGCTGACCTGCATCCTGACGATCACGGAACCGCATCGATCCTCCAGGGCACGCAGTCGTCCAAACCGACGAGAGACGAGCGGCCCTCGTTCACGAGCGTCCTACGCCACTTCAACCCTGTCCACCGCGACGGTCGCGCCGCTGGCGGTTGCGCTCCCAGAGCGAGACCTCCACCATGAGGCCATGGCACGCGCCCACGAGATCTCACATGTGGCCGTGCCTGCCGCCGAGCGCACGTCCGCGGCCAGCGGCGCCGACAGCCGTGGCCGCGCGGGTCCCGACCGGCACCTACCACAACGCACGCGAGCGGCAGCGATGACGACACCCTCCCTGCTCCCGCGAGAGCGTGCCGTGATCGCGCCCGGCGCCGTGCACATACCAGACTGGCTCGACCTCGGCACCCAGCAGCGGCTCGTCGACGCTGCCCGCGAGTGGGGCAAGCCACCGGCGGGGCTGCACGTCGTGCACGTCCGCGGCGGTGTCATGTCTGTCAAGATCACCTGCCTCGGCTGGCACTGGCTCCCCTACCGGTACACGCGCACCGCCGAGGACGTGGACGGCGCACCGGTGAAGCCGCTCCCGGGCTGGCTCGCCGACCTCGGTCGCCGAGCGCTAGGCGATGCCTACCGCGACCTCGAACGCGCAGCCGGCTATCGACCGGACGCGGCGATCGTCAACCACTACGACGAGAGGGCCAAGATGGGTCTGCACCAGGACAAGGACGAGATCTGCGACGCTCCCGTCGTGTCCTTCAGCATCGGTGACCGCTGCACCTTCCGCTTCGGCAACACCATCAGCCGGGGCCGGCCCTGGACCGATGTCGACCTCCATGGCGGTGACCTGTTCGTGTTCGGCGGTCCGTCCCGCTTCGCCTTCCACGGCGTCCCTCGCACGTTCGCCGGCACCGGCGATCCTGCCACCGGACTGGCCGACGGCCGGATCAACATCACCTTGCGCGTGACCGGCCTCGCCGACTGATCCGACCCGCATCGACCTGGCGTACGCCCGTCAACTGCCACCCCACCGCTGCACCGCCCGATCCGCTGACCCGCTGAACGGCCGGCTCGATCAGATCCTGTCCTGCGATCGGACGCTGCTCACCCTGGCGGACCGACCGTCTGATGTCGGTCGGCGCGACGAGCTACGACGGCTCGGGGGCGGCAACCGCGGCGGGCTCCGGCTCCAGGCGCTTGTCCAGTGCCTTGGCCGCCAGCCACGCCGCGACGGTGGCGAGGACCGTGGCCGGGATGACGTCGACACCCGCCGAGCCCACGAGCAGCGAGGAGAACAGCAGCGACGAGAACACGAGGCGGGTTCCCGCGGCCATACCCGCTCCTGCACCGACGGCCACCGCCCAGGTCGGCGACACGTCGAGGGCGATGACGGCGACGGTCGCCACGCCGACGCCGAGGAAGATCGCCGGGAACACCGGACCTCCTCGGAATCCGCTACCGAGGCTGATGGCGTAGCCCAGGCCCTTGGCCACGAGGATGACGAGCAGCACTCCCACGGAGCTCTCGGCGATCTCGGTGGGCAACCCGCTCTGCCCGGAGAAGAGGATCTCCTGGGAGTCTGCGCCCAGGGCACGAGCGACGAGGGCGAGGAGCCCCACGGCGAGGCCGCCGAGCACGAGACCTGGCAGCAGCCGGCCCTTGGTCTGATCGGCGAGGGCGAGAGCAAGTCGACGGATGGCTGCGATCAGCACCGCCGAGACCACGCCGACGCCGATGGCGAGGAGAAGATCGAGGAGGCTGGTCCCGTCGTAGAGCGGCAGGTTCGGCACCGACATCGACGTCTCGTCGAGCCCACCCCAGCTCCCCAGGCCGACGAACATCGTGTAGCCCACCGCCGCGGCGACGAGACCAGGGATGAGCGCGGGGAGCGCCGCGGCACCGAGACCCACGGCACTCTCGAGGAGGAGCACGCCGGCCACCAGCGGGCCCCCGAACAGCGCGGAGACGGCCGAGAACGACCCGGCGGACCCGAGCACCTGTTCGTCGACGGAACCGCTCACCTTGAAGATGCGCACCGCCGCCATGCCGACCACCGAGCCGAGCGCGATCAGCGGCGCTTCCGGACCGAGCACGGCACCGAAGGCCAACGTGCCGAAGGCCGCTATGGCGATACCCGGAGCGTACCGGTAGGGCACGGCGCCGCCGCCGATGCCGTCGATCGGGGAATGGCCGCCGTCGCCAGGCAGGAACCGACGACCGATGTAGACGAGAAGCGCACCGACCACGGGTAGGCCGACCACCAGGTACCAGGGCGGCTCGGACAACCCCATCGACTCGGGAAGGTCCGTCCAGAGCCACTCTTCGGCGACGTGCACGACGGCGAGGAACCCGGCAGCGAGCAGCGCGGCCGGGATACCGATCGCCGCGCCGATGCCCACGAGGACGAGGTAGCGGCGCGGGGTCATGGCTTCCGCTGCCGCCGAGGCGCCCCCGGGCGCTCGCTCCTTGGGCACCACGGAGCCCGTCGCCTCCGGTCCGGGAACCTCCCTCGGACCGCCACGATCGGGTTCTCCGCTGTCGAGGGGCGTATCCGGAGCCGGCTCGGCGTCATCCGGTCGGCTGTCGCTCATGAGAAGGGCTCACCGATGAGAGCCGTGCCGCGAGCGGAGGGTGACGGGGAGCAGTCCATGATCGTGATCGCTCGGCGACCGAGCGCCCACATCGTAGGGGCCGAGCCGCTGGTCGACCGGCACCACACATACAACGGAGCCGACCTGATCCGACCCCGAGCAGCGCCATCGGACCACAACGGTCAGACTGCCCACATCCTCACCCCACGATCTCGGAGCCGACCGTGCCCGAACCCACGACCATCCTCGTCGAGACCCAAGCCGACGCTGCCACCATCACACTGAACCGGCCCGATGCCCTCAACGCCATCACCCCGACCATGCTCGACGAACTGCACGACGCGGTCCTCGCAGTGGGCGCCGATCCCGCGACTCGCGTGATCGTGCTCACCGGCGCCGGGAGCGCCTTCAGCTCGGGCGTCGACCTCAAGGCACTGCAGGGGATGTCACTCGAGGGGGGATCCGTGGGCGACGTGCTCGACCTGCCTGCTCGGCGACTCATCGACGCCATCGCCATCGCGCCCCAGGTCGTGGTGGCCAAGGTCAACGGGTTCTGCTTCACCGGAGCCCTCGAGCTGGCGCTCGCCTGCGATCTCATCGTCGTCGCCGAAGAGGCCAAGCTGGCCGACACGCACGCCAAGTTCGGCCTTCGGCCCACGTGGGGGCTGAGCCAACGGCTTCCCCGCGCCGTCGGCATCCGCCGGGCACGCCACTTGTCCTACACCGCCCGTACCTTCACCGGCCGGGAGGCCGCCGACTGGGGTTTGGCCACCTTCGCCGTTCCCGCCACCGACCTCGACCGGGCGACCGATGAGCTGGTCGCGACCATCGTGGCCAACAGCAGCGGATCAATAGCCGCCTACAAGGACCTCTACCGCGTCGCCCAGGACGAGACCCTCGATGCGGGACTCGTCACCGAGGCCCAACGGACCTTTCCGATCGACGACACCGAGGAGCGCCTCGCCGAGTTCCGGTGAGGTTGCCAGGTATCAGGACTCGGCGAAGCCGAGGTCCCGCGGTCGCTGCCGGGTGAGCCGGGCGAGCTCTTCGGCCGACTCGAGGGAATCGTGCACGAAGGACTCCAACGCTTCTTTGCGTGCAGCCACGGCATGCTCGAGGTTCTCGACCCCGTGGTGCACGGCGGCACCCACGACCTCTGCCCCGCTCTGCAGCGCATCGCCCGCCGCGGCTCGCCGCTCACGGACCCGGTCGCCGAGCGAGTCGTGGGCATCAAGGAAGTCCCGGGAGTCCGAGATCTGGGCCGCAGCGCGGGCCCAGTTCGCCTTGAACATGCCGATGTCGAACGCACCATCTTTGATGCGGTTCGCGGCCAGCATCTGGGCGGACGGAACCTTGAGATCACGGACGATGTGAAGCCAGCTCAGCACCTTGAGCACGTAGTAGGTGACATCGATCTCCCACCAGAAGAACCCGTTGCGGGCCGATGCCTGGAAGTAGTGGTGGTTGTTGTGCCACCCCTCCCCCAGGGTCGACACGGCGAGGGCGAGGTTGTTGCGGCTCGTGTCCTCGGTGACGTAGCGGCGGCGACCGACGACGTGGGCGATCGAGTTGATCATGAACGTGTTGTGCCAGAGCAACACGGTGGAGAGCAGGAAGCCGGTGAACAGACCAGGCCACCCGCCGACGAGGAAGCAGATGACCGCGAGGGTCCACGGCGCGATCCAGTCGTACTTGTCGAGGAAGCGCAGCTCGGGGTACTTGGCGAAGTCCTTGATGCGGTCGTACTCGGTGGGCGCGTACTTGTCGCACAGGATCCAGCCGACGTGGCTCCACCAGAACCCGCGCAGCGGCGAGTGGATGTCGACCTCGGTGTCGGAGTCGCGGTGGTGGTTGCGGTGGTGCGCGGCCCACCACAGCGGGCCCTTCTGCGCCGCCGAGGTGCCTCCAACGGCGAGGACGAGCTGGAAGGCACGGCTCGTCTTGTAGGAGCGGTGCGAGAAGTAGCGGTGGTAGGCACCGGTGATGAACCAGAGGCGTACGACGAAGGTGACCGCGAGGATGACGAGCGCCTCGAGGGTCACGCCGAAGATGAACACGCCGGCGACCGCGGCCACGTGCACCCCGAAGAACGGGATGGACGTGAGCTTGTTGACCTTCTCATCGGCGGCCCGCTGGTAGGCCGCACCTCGACGCAGGCGCGGCCGCGATCCTGCCGCGGCCGGATCGACCGTTCCCGATTGGAGGGAAGCGGGGTCGAGGGAGGTGGGATCGAGGGCAGGGGTGGCGGGAGACGGCGTGACCACACGGGCCTTTCGGGGATGTCCGGAACTGGGTGCCCGAGCGGGAAGCCCACGGGAGCGACCTCAGCCTACCGACTGGTCGGTAGGGAGATCGAGCGCGCCGGCGATCGCACTCCCCGAGCCGTTCGCGTCAGACCGGTCGAGCCTTGCGGGATGCCGCCTTGGCTCGTTTGGCCTCGAGCCTCGCCATCCAGATGCCGTCGGCCATCTCGTTCATCCCCTGCTGCAAGGTGCGGGGCGCCCAGCCCAGCTCGTCTCGCATCCGGTCCCCCGAGAAGGACTGGTTGCCGGACAGGATCGTGGAGATCTCCTGGATCTGGCCCGGGTTCACGCCCACCTTCTCGAGCACGGTCGCGCCCGACCCGAGCACCTTGTCGACCGCGGCCGGGTTGATCCACCACTTCGGCGGGCGCTTGCCGCCCGCCTCGGCGATGGCGCCGAACCACTCCTCCATCGTCACGATGTCGGCGCACAGGATGTACTCCCGACCGTCCACCCCGGCGTCGAGGATGCGGATGAGTCCGTCGGCGCAGTCGTCGACGTTGACCAGCGACTGGAACAGCGCCTTCGAGTAGCCCACCGGCGTGCCGTAGGTGACGAAGGCCTTGATCGCCACACCGAGCTCGGATTCGTCGCCGGCCCCGTAGATCCCCCCGGGGACCCCGATGCGGATGCGGGCACCCTGCTCGGCGAGCTGGCGGGCGATGAGGTGCGCCTCGCGCTTGATCCGGTAGTAGCCGACGTCGGCCTGGTTCTCGTTCCACCAGGTCTCATCGGCGACCTGATTCCCGGTGTCACCCAGGGCCGACACCGAGCTGACGTGCACGCCGATGGCGTCGTTGTCGGCTGCTGCCTCGAGCACGTTGAGGGTGCCGCCCACGTTGATGTCGAACATCGGGGTGGGGTCGGTGGCTCCCAGCTCGACGGTGGCCGCGCAGTGGATGATGCCCCCGACCCCTTCGGCCGCCGCGAAGACCGAGTCACGGTCGGTCACGTCTCCGTAGCGCATCTCGACGGGGAGCCCGTCGAGTCGGTCGAGCACGCTGGTCTTGCGGACCAGCACCCGCACGTCGTCGCCCCGCTCGCTGAGCTGGCGCGCCACGTGACTGCCGAGGAACCCGGTCGCTCCGGTGATGAGCACGGTCTTGGTCATGGTTCACGTACCTCCCACGTACGAGGCGCAGAGCTCTTCGCCGCCGAACACACCATCACGCAGCGCCACGGTGAGGTCGAAGGTTCGGCTCCGTGGATCCCATGCCGGCACGATACGCGACCCAACGAGGGCGATCTCCCGATCTGATCCGGCCCGACCGTGGACCACCTCGGCCCTGACGCCACGTCAGCCTGACGCCACGTCAGGTCGAGTCGTAAGCTCACCGACCGATCACCCGCGATCCCTGAGGAGCACCCCGATGAGTGACGACAAGCCGTTGGACGAGCAGGTCCGCCACGAGCTCAAGGACGGCGTCGCCTGGATCACGTTGGATCGGCCCGAGGTGCAGAACGCCCTCTCACCCGACCAGCGCGACCGCCTCATCGAGCTGTTCGACCGTGCCAGCGCCGACGCGTTCACGCGAGCTGTCGTGCTCACTGCCACCGGCAAGGGCTTCTGCACCGGCGCCGACCTCCGCGCCACCCGTGTCGCGCCGCCCAAGCCCGAGGGTGCACCCGAGCGCCTCGTCGGCGACGTCGGCCGCATGATCTCGGCCGGGGCGCAGGCGCTCATCAGCTCGATCCTCGACTGCGAGAAGCCGGTCATCGGTGCCATCAACGGCACCGCCGCCGGCATCGGCGCGCACATCGCCCTCGCCTGCGATCTGGTGATCGCCGCCGACTCGGCCCGATTCATCGAGGTGTTCGTGCGCCGCGGCCTCGTGCCCGACGGTGGCGGCATCTACCTGCTGCCGCGCATCGTGGGGCTCCACAAGGCCAAGGAGCTGATGTTCTTCGGCGATGCGCTCAACGCCGACGATGCCCTGGCACTCGGCGTGGTCAACAAGGTCGTATCCGGCGACGAGCTCGAGGCCGCCGCGTCCGAGTGGGCGACGCGCCTGGCCGAGGGCCCGACCCGCGCCCTCGCCATGACCAAGGCGCTGCTCAACAGCTCGCTCGAATCCGACCGCAAGACCGCGCTCCGCGAAGAGGCCAACGCGCAGGAGATCAACATGAACACGGTCGACGCGCAGGAAGGTGTCAAGAGCTTCGTCGAGCGCCGCTCCGCCGAGTACAAGGGCTACTGAGTCAGATGGCCGGGGGCCGCCACGAGGGTTGAGGATGGTGGCGGGTCTGGCTGAGCGCGGTCCTGCTTGGGCCCGTCTACGCCGACTCGAACCAAAGGGTCGAACCTACTGAGCCACCTATCGACCTGTTCCGAGCAGCGCAGCTTGGAGGGTGAGCCGATCAGGCCGGGACGTGTCCTCAGCCGGCGGCGGCGCGGCGGAGGCGATCGACCACGGCGGCCCCGATGCCCTCCCCCTCCGGCGGCACGACGAGCAGCACGTCGATGCCGAGCCGATCCGCCTGGCGGAGCCGGGCGTAGAGCAGATGCGCGTAGCGGTCGGGTTCACCGACCGGCTCCAGCTCGATGACCTCGGGCGACAGGCCTTCGATCGCCGTCGGGGCCAACACGCCGATCACCCGCCCGTGCGGCGCGGCAGTCGCTGCGTAGTCCACGACGTGATCGTGGTCGACGAGCACGACCGTCGCCGCGGGCGAGTAGTGGGCGGCGAGCGTGCCCGGTGCGCTGCCGACGACGTCGTCCGCGACGGGCTCGTCCGATGCGGCCGGCTCGTCGGTCCAGACGGCGACCTCTTCGCCCAGCACGGCGCCGAGGTCCGCGGCGGTGATCGCGCCGAGGCGCAGCACGGTTGGTCGGTCCCGGGTCAGGTCGACGATGGTCGACTCGACGCCGACGACGGCCGGTCCGCCGTCGAGCACGACGTCGACGGCGTCAGCGAGATCGGCGACCACGTGCTGGGCCGTGGTGGGGCTGACCCCGCCGAACCGGTTGGCGGACGGCGCAGCAACGCCACCACCGAAGCGGTGCAGCAGCTCGAGGGCCGTCTCGTGGGCCGGCACGCGCAGGCCGACCGTGTCGCGCCCCCCGGTCGCCACGGGCGAGACCCGTGCGCCGCGGCGCAGCAGCATCGTGAGCGGCCCCGGCCAGAACGCGTCGGCAAGCGCACGTGCGGAGTCGGGCACGTCGTCGGCCCAGTCGTCGAGCACCGCCGTGTTGGCGAGGTGGACGATGAGCGGATGCGTCTCGGGTCGACCCTTGGCCGCGAACACTTTGCGCAGCGCGTCAGGATTCGTCGCGTCGGCGCCGAGCCCGTACACCGTCTCGGTCGGGAACGCGACCAGTCCACCCGCACGCAGCACCTCGACCGCATCTCCGATGTCATCGGTCGGCGAACCCTCGGATGGCGACGAATCGGGCTCGGACACCTCGCCATCATCGTCCGACCGCGCCGCGTCGGCCCAGTTTCGAGTCCAGGGCGAGAGCGGAACAGACCGCGTCAGTCCGTCGCCATGCCGCGGAACAGGAGGTCGACGAGCGCTTCGGCGTCGGCCGGCGTCGGCGACTGATCGGCGGTCTGGATGCGGTAGTAGATGGCACCGACGAGGGCGTCGAGGACGAGGTCGGGATCGACGTCGGCTCGGATGTCGCCGCGTTCCATGCCGCGCCGCACGATGGTGCGGAGGGCCTCGCGGCGGGGCTCCATCAGCGAGGCGCGCACGACCTCGGCGAGGGCCGGGTTGCGGCCGAGCTCGGAGCCCACCGCCTGCATGATGCGACCGACGCGGCCATCGAGGATCTTGAGCGACCGCTGGCTCATCATGTGGAGGTCTTCCCTGGTGTTGCCCGTGTCGGCGATGGGGTACGCCTCGAAGGCCGCGGTGATGACGTCGACGACGAGGTCCGCCTTGTTCGACCAGCGCCGGTAGATGGTCGCCTTGCCGACGCCCGCCCGGTGCGCGATGGCCTCCATGGTCAGGCGGTCGTAGCCCTCTTCTTCGAGCAGCTCCGCTGCGGCCCGGAGGATGGCCTTGTCGGCCTTGACGCTGCGCGGGCGTCCCCGTGTCGCTCCGCCACGCTCTTCCTCCACCGCCCCATCGTCGCGGACAGCGGCCCCCCGGCGGCGCATGGCGCCAGCCGGATGGGCCGCAGTCGACGTGCTCACGACGTTGCGGGGATCGGAGCGAGGACCGCCTCACCGTCGCGGGGCTCGAGGTCGATGAGGTCGACGTGCTCGGCCGGATCGGCGGTCGTCAGCGCGTTGACGCTGTCGATGTCGCCTTCGATGACGGCTTCGACCGGGTCGACTGCCCGGGCCGGCAGGAACAGCGCCGTGATGACGGCACCGACCAGGGCGACCGCGGCACCGACCAGCACGGCAGGATGCAGCGCCTCGACGAAGGCCTGACGGGCCAGCATCACGATGCTCTCGCCGGTGGGGCCGCCGATCTGGGCGGCGACGTGGAGCGCGCCCCCCATCGACTCCTGCGCACCGGTTACCGCTTCGGCCGGCAGACCGGCACCGCTCAGCGCATCGGCGATCTTGGACGAGTACACCGAGGCGAAGGCGCTGCCGAGGACGGCGACGCCGAGGGCGCCACCCATCTGGCGGGTCGTGTCGTTGACCGCCGAGCCGACGCCGGCCTTGCCCGGGGGCAGCGAGCCCATGATCGACTCGGTGGCCGGGGCCATCACGAGACCCATGCCGAAGGCCAGGACGACCAGCGCTCCGAGCAGCTGGGGATAGGCGGAGTCGACCTGCAGCGTGGCGAAGAGCCCGAGACCCGAGGCGATGATGACCAGACCGGCCGTGACGGTGACCTTCGTGCCGATCCGTTCGACGATCCGGGCGCTGAGCGGCGCCACGACCATCATCGTCAAGGCGAACGGCATGATGCGGATACCCGCTTCCAGGGCGCTGAAGCCGAGGACGAACTGCAGGTACTGGGTGAGCATGAAGAGGCTGCCCAGCATGGCGAAGAACACCAGCGTGACGGCGATCGAGGCCGCACTGAACCGGGCCTTCTTGAAGAACTTCACGTCGAGCATCGGGTGGTCCGTGTGGTTCTCCCACAGGGCGAAGCTGATGAGGGCAGCGGCGCCGACGGCCAGGCTGACCACGACCTCGGGAGACGTCCAGCCCTTGCCGGGCGCTTCGATGATCGCCCACAGCAGGGTGATCAGTCCGACGATGCTGAGCACGGCGCCGAGCGGATCGAGCTTGGGTGCTTCGGGGTCACGAGAGGTCGGGACGAAGAGCCGGCCACCGATGAGGGCGATGATGACGATCGGGACGTTCACCCAGAACACGGAGCCCCAGTAGAAGTGCTCGAGCAGCCAGCCGCCGAGCAGCGGTCCGAAGGCGATGCCGATGGCGGAGAACCCGGCCCAGATGGCGATGGCCCGGGCCCGCTCCTTGGCGTCGCGGAACACGTTGGTGACGATCGAGAGGGTGGCGGGCATCATGAGCGCGGCGCCGAGGCCCATGAAGCTGCGGGTCGCGATCAGCGCACCGGCGGTCGATGC
>CAZALT010000115.1:0-8193 GCA_964485515.1 uncultured Rhabdothermincola sp.
CAATTTCGAGCGGTTCGAGCAGTTCGAGCAGTTCGAGCGGTTCGCGCCGTTCCTCGCCGGCTCCCGACTTCAGCTCCGGGCGGCCGCCCCGGGTTGCGAGATCTGGCGTGGCGCGGCGCCCAGCCTCGGTTCGATGGTCGCCGCGGCCCGACGAGACGGCGTCCACCTCTGGACCGAGGAGTGCTACCGGGACTTCGCCGCCCAGGTCGCGGTGCGCAACTGGTGGTGCAACCAGGGCAACTGCAAGACCTACGGCACCGGCAGCGCGGCGAGCCTCCCACCGGGCGGCGACCCCGTCGGGTCCTTCGACCTCGCGCAGGGATCCACCGCCGGCAATCCCCTCATCCACCTCGCGGGCTGGACGATCGACCCCGACACGGAGGTGCCGACCGACGTGCACATCTACGTCGACGGCCGGCTCCGCAACTCGTCCGCTGCGTCACGCGTACGGGGCGACCTCGGTGCCACCTACCCGCTGTGGGGTGCGAGCCACGGGTTCGACAAATGGCTGACCACCACCCCGGGCTCCCACCAGGTGTGCGTGTGGGCCATCAACGAGTACCGAAGCGGCGTCAACATCAACCTCGGCTGCCGGAACGTCACGGTTGCCTGACACGCGAGCAGCGAGACGGCGTCAATCCTCCGGCGCAGGCGCCGCGGTTCCGATGTCCATGACCTTCTCATGGAGGTCGACCGTCGCCTTGTACAGGTCGACCAGCGCCTGGGGGATGTCACCGCAGATGTTCCGATCCTGGTACTCAACGTCGGCCGCCATGTCCAGGGCGTACGCACTCACCTGCTTCGGCACTCCCGATGGCGGTCCGGCCAGGAACGTGTCAGTGGAGGCATCGGCGACCCCGCAGAACTTGCCGTCCTCGTTCGGGCCGTTCCACGCCAGGTAGTCACCCAGGCTCTGGAAGTCCTGGCTGACCAGACACGACTGGAGCGCAGCAAGCGTGTCCGGGGTGACCCGGGCAGCGACGTACGTGAGTGGATTCAGGCGCTCCCGCCAATCGAGCGCCACGACCTCTCCGGAGCTCGAGACGACGAGCATCGGCGCATCGAACGATGACATCGCGTTCGCCGACCGCCGAGTGAAGACCGCGTCATCTTTGCGAACAGGTTCGACCTCACCACCGGCTGGGCCCGGTTCGACCTCGACCGGGATCGCTGAACACGCCCCAGAGCCGACCTCGCCCGGCGCGCTGGTTTCGAGATCAGCCGCTGGCGGATCGGTCGGAACGCCCTTCTCTATGACCTGCTCGCGCAACGCCTCGGACGCGTCGTACAGACCGATCAGCGAGGCCGGCGCACCGTGACAATCCCGGCTGCCGCCAGCGAATTGGGCGCCGATCGCATAGGCGCTGACCTCCTTCGGCATTCCGCTTGCCGGCCCCGCTGCCAGATGTTCGGTCGACGCATCGGCGATCGCGCAGAAACCCCCGTCGTCCTTCGGGACGAACTCCATGTATTCGCCCATCGACTGGAACTCCACACCGGTCACGCAGCCGCGCAAAGCCTCGAGCGCGTCCGGGGTGAGCTTCGCCGTCCGATAGGTCGGCGCCGAAGCGCTCGTGTCGTAGACGTCGAAGGCAACCACCGTTCCGTCACTCGAGACGAGGACGTTCGGGGCGGCGGATCCGGAACCTGTTCCCCACGTCTCGTTCGTCGTCCACTCCCGGAACAACACGTCCTCCGAGGCGATCGGCCCTGCGTCTGCCGGCGATGGGTCAGTCTCGACGTCGAGCTTCAACGAGTCGCACGCACCGCTCGACGAACTGCCGAGGAAGCCCTCGGAGTCGGACCGCCTGTCGATGAGGACGGCACCGACGCACACGACAGCGACGAGGAAGACGGCGGCGACGACGAGCATCGGAGCCCGTCCCTTCGGTCGGGACGAGCTCGCTGGACCCGGGTCCATCGCGGGCGGCACCGCGCCGGCGTCGAGCGGCTCCACGCGCCCGGCGAGCGCGCCGAAGTAGGCCTCGATCTGGCGGTCGAGATCGTCAGACATGGGACACCCCCAGTCGGGACCGCAGGGACTGCATGCCCCGCTCGACGTGGTTCTGGACGGTCGACCGGGAGAGCCCCAGCAGGTCGGCGGTCTCCTGGTGGGTCCAGCCGTGTCCGGCGACGAGCGCCACACACGTCCGTTGACGCACCGGGAGGGCGGTCAGTGCCGGGACCAGGCCGGGTTCGACCCACGGCAGCTCGAGATCCTCGACGCTCGGGAGCGACGCCGGCCGTCGCAGCAGCCGACGGCTGCGACTCTGGCCCACGCGGTAGAGGTAGCCGGCCGGGTTCTCCATGGCGCCGAGCCGATCTCGGTGCTCCCAGGCGTACGCCAGTGCCTCGGCGACAGCGTCCTCCCCGCGCTCGATCCCGTACGCGGCGCTGAACGCCTTCGCCAACCGCGGCGTGGTCTCCGCCAGGAATCGCCCGAAGGCTTCATCGTCCACTGCTCAGGTAGAGCCTCCGCCGGGCAGTCTGCACCACACCTCGCCGAACGAATCGGACCTGCGTCGATCGCCCCCTGCCCCGGGGAACCACCACACCAGCGAGGCACCCCTGGCAGGATCAGCCAGCGGCAGGGTCGGGGCGGCGCAGCACGCGGTGCTGGTGGATGGCGAACGCGGCGACATCACCGGCCGTGAAGGCCATCCCGATGCGTCCGGGTCGTCCCCTGCGCACGATGGCGAGCAGGCCGAGACCCGCGGCCGCGCCGACGTTGGCGACGGACACCGAGCGCGTCACCGGTCGCCACGGACCGGCAAAGGAGGCCACGCCGAGCACACCCGCCCACCCCACCGTCGCGAGGCCGGCGGCACGGACCACCCGAGGCTCGAACCCGAGTCGGGGGCCCGCCTGAGCGGCGAAGGCTGCCGCAGCGCCACCCATGACCGCGCAATAGACGGCATCGGCTCGTAGCGACGCTCTCGCCGATCGCTCGGGAGACGTCGCCTGATCGGAGTCCGCCATCGGGATGTCGGCGAGAGATCTCAGTCGATGGGAAGGCGGCGCATGAGCTCCGCCTTCTCCTCCTCGAAGTCCTCGAAGCTGATCTTCTTGGCCTCGAACTTGTTGTGGAGCGCTTCGATGCGCTGCAACAGCTCGCTGGCCGAGAGCGGCGCTTCGCTGTCGTCGAGCGGTGCCAGCTCCTCGACCTCTTCGGCGCCCCCGGCGGGTCCCTTGTCGAGTCGCTTCTCTCGCTTGGCTGCCGCCTTGGCCTTCTTCGCCCGGTCCCGCTGCAGCTTCTCGAACGTGGTTCGTTGTGCGCCCATGGGTGGGACCTCCTAGAGATCGTCCGCGCCGGATCAGATGGGGGGTGATCCTGCGGGCTGACCCCCTGCACCACCGGTCGGCGACCAGCAGGACGGGGTCAGTGGATGTTGCGGTTGGATCGGACGAACCCTGCCACGCTCCACGTCCAGGCCTCAACGGACCCGACCCAGCACGTCCCAGAGACATCATCCGGTGCGCTTCGAGGATAGGGGGTGGCACCCCCTCCTGACACATCGAGCGGTCGACGCAGGCCCAACGGTGCTCCCGGCTGAGCACCGACGCGTAGGTCGATGGGTCCATCCGCACGATTCCGCGGGAGGCCCGCCCAACAAGGGCGTATCGTTGGCGTTGCAACCCGAAGCCGCAATCGGGATATTGACACCGCCATCCGGCAATCCGCAGGGGGACGTTCACGTGCACTCACCCCACCCCGATCTCACCCACCGCGATCGAGCGGCGCGGGCGGTCCGGGCATTGGTCGGGGCCGCCGAGCACGGCAGGGGCGGAGCGCTCGTCATCACCGGAGCGTCCGGTTCCGAAGACGACCTTCCCATCGACCTCACCGACGCCGACGGCAAAGCCCGTCTCCCCACGCGCGTCGTGCGCATCGTTCCACCGCCAGGCACGTCTGGCGCGTCGATCGACCACCTGTTCTCCATCGACCTGGCCTCGCTCGTTCCACCAGCGGACGGCCCGACCTCCGGTGACGATGGCGACCGCGACCGCCGCGACCTCGCGGACGTGCTCTCCATCGACACCGAGCCCCCCAACCGATTCACCTTCGCGGTTCAGCTCCACCGTGTCCTGACCGCCCTCGCCGACCATGGACCGATCATGGTCGTCGTCGACCACGCGGAACTGCTCGACGACATCAGTGCTGCGGCGCTCGCGTTCGTCGCTCGCCGGATCAGCGACGATCCCATCGCGATCATCATCCGACGAACCGCCTCGGCCCGCGTCTCCCCCTTGGACGACCTCACCCTCATCGAAGGCACCCCGCGCGCATGGCGCACGACCGAGTCGTCACGATCCGACTCCGCGTCGACACCGGTGTACAGCGCTGCCGACCCAGCCATGACCGACACCGAGGCGCTGCTCACCGCTGCCGAGCAGGCGCTCGACCGGTCGTTGATGGACTCTGCCTCGATCGCCATCACTGCGCTCCGAGGGACCGAGCTGCACGGCGTCGATCACGCCCGTCTCCGACTCTCCCAGGCGCGCCTCGCGCTCCTCGAGGGCGACAGTGCGACGGCAACCACCCGCCTCAAAGAGGCCATCGATGCCACGGCCTCGCTCGACACCCCCGCCGCGGTCCGCGCCGCGACAGGGGCCCGCCTCCTGCTCGTCGAGATCTATCTCCGAGGGGGTCGGGTGCATCTCGCCTCGGCAACAGCCAACGAGCTCGTGACGATCGGGGGCCCTGCGGCCGAGCTCGCCGTCGCCGCGACCCAGGCCGCGTTGGGCGACGGATCGGCCCTCGCCAAGGTCGCCGATCTCGTCGACCAGGTCATCCACGACGGTGAGGTCGACGCCCTCGGATTCGTCGCTGACACCGCCGGGCTGGGCCTCGTGTGGAGCGAGCAGTACGAGGAGGCCGACCGCCTGCTCACCCGCCTGGCCCGCGACGCCCGGATCGCCGCCGCGCTGGGCCCGCTCCCCCGGGTGCTCGCCGTCCAGGCCATGTCCGACCTGCGCCAGTCTCGCTACCTGTCGGCCTCGATCCGGGCCGACGAAGCGGTCCGTCTCGCCGATGCCACCGCACGACCAGGAATGGCATCGTTCCCCGCGTCGGTGCTTGCGGTGTCCGAAGCGGTCCGCGGTGACGAAGCCGGCTGCCGACTCGCGACCAGCCGACTCGTCGAGGACGCGGTGCGCACCGAGCGCCAGGGCGGATCGTCGGCCACCGAGGTGCCGGCGCGCGCCGCGATGGGGCTCCTGCACCTCGGACTCGACCGTCCCGAGCACGCCATCGCGCACCTCGAGCCGCTCATCACCCTCACCGGCACGACCCCCTGGCACGTCCTGTGGCAGGTCGACCTCGCGGAGGCCTTCATCCGCTGCGGGCGCACCGACGACGCCCGCAAGCTCACCGAGGCGTTCATCTCCGGGCTCGGCTCGGTGCGCAACCCCCGAGCCCGGGCGGCAGCGGCGCGGGTCGAGGCGCTGCTGTGCGCCAGCACCGATCTCGCCGAGGCCGAGCTGCTGCTCAGCGGCTCCGAGCAGATGCTGCGCAAGTTCGGTCCCGCGTTGAGCCTCGCCCGTACCCTGCTGACCCGCGGTCGAATCCGACGCAGCGCCGGACGCGAGACCGAGGCAGGCAACGACCTCGGAGAAGCGCTGGCGATGTTCACCTCGTTCGGCGCGTCCGGCTGGGCCGGCCAGACCCGGCGCGACATCCGGCAGCGATCCGACTCCTCGACGGGTCCCGCTCCGGTGAGCCCCGATGCACGACTGACGCCGTTCGAGCTCCAGGTCTGCGCCCTCGTCGCCAGCCCGATGACCAACCAGGAGACCGCCGACGAGCTCTTCGTCAGCGCCCGGTCGGTGGAGTTCAACCTCGGGCGCATCTACGAGAAGCTCGCCATCTCGTCGCGCCGCCAACTGGTCGCCCGCGCCGACCAATGGGGACTCCGCGGCGCGCACTGATTACAGTGACCGCCGAAGGGGAGTAGCCCTCCCGTCGGTCGATCGACATGCTGGAACGAAGAGTTCCCGGTCGGCCGGGTGTTGCGCTGCGGTTCGCAGATCGACACGGGCGAGACCTTCGACGCAGACATCCATCTGTCTGGTCGAAGGAGGTCGCCCGGCCACCGCCGTCCAGGCACGGCACCAAAGGTGACCATGAACCTCCTCGCGGTCGGCACGACCTTCCTGACCATCTTCCTCGCCGAGCTCCCCGACAAGACGATGGTCGCGACCATGGTCCTGTCGACTCGCTACCACCACGGTCGCGCCGTGTGGCTGGGGGCGACCGCCGCGTTCGCGGTGCACGTCACCATCGCCGTGGTTGCGGGAGGACTCCTCACCCTGCTGCCCGCCTGGCTCGTGCAGGCCGTCGTCGCGGTGCTGTTCGTCATCGGCGCGGTCGTGCTCATCCGCGAGGGCGGCGAGGTGGAGGAAGCCGACGTCGACCAGGAGGCGGACGCGACCTCATCCTGGAGCATCGGGGCGACCACCTTCGGCGTGGTGTTCCTCGCCGAGTGGGGTGATCTGACCCAGCTCGCCACCGCCAGCCTCGCGGCGAAGAGCGGATCGCCGGTCTCGGTGTGGCTGGGAGCCCTCCTCGCGCTGTCTGCGGTGGCGGGCATCGCCGTCGTTGCGGGCCGGTCGATCCTGCGGGTGTTGCCCGTCAAGCTCGTCCGACGGATCGCGGCGGGGATCTTCTTCGTGCTCGCCATCGTCACCGTCGTCGAGATCTTTCGAGGTTGAACCCTGACGGGGTCGACCCGGGGCCACGCGACGTCGGGTCGAGATCGTGCAAGCCCGACGGCGCGCCCTACGCTGTCCCCCACCTCCCACCTCGCCGTCTGACCGCTTGGAGCTAGCTGTGACCGACCCTGCCGGGCTCTTCACCCCCGACGTGATCGCTGCCGTGACCCGTCACATGAACGACGACCACGCCGATGACAACGTGGTGATCTGCCGGGCCCTCGGCGGTGTTCCCGACGCCACCGCCGCGACCATGACGGGACTCGACGACACCGGCATCATCTTCGATGTCACCACCCCGGCGGGCACCACGGTCGCCACCATCGCCTGGGCGGCGCCCGTCACCGAACGCCCCCAGATCCGAGCCGAGGTCGCGGCGATGTACCACCGGGCGTGCGCCGAGCTCGGCATCGCTCCGACGGTCGGCGAGCACGGAGACCGCTGATGCCCAAGGTCGAGGGAGGATCGATCTCGGCGCACCGTCGAGCGACGACCGAACGCATCTTCGACGCGTTCGGCGAGCTGATCTACACGCAGGGCTACGACCACATCAGCCTCGCCGACGTGGCCGCGGCCGCCGGCATCTCGCGCACCGCGATCTACAACTACTTCCCCGACAAGGAGAGCCTCATCGTCACCTACACGGTCCGTGAGACCGCGGGGTACGTGTCACACCTCCACGATGCACTGCGCGAGATCGACGATCCGGTCGACCAGCTGATCACCTACGTCACCATGCAGGTCGAGTACTTCTCGTCGAACCACCTGCCTCCGGGGCCTGCGCTCCAGTACCTGCTTCCGCAGGACGCCCACGAGAAGATCATCGAGCACGTCAGCTCGCTCGATCGCACGCTCGACCAGATCCTGCGCAGCGGCATCACCCAGGGCCTGTTCGACATCGAGGACACGGCGGAGGTGCGGCCGCTGGTCAACGCCTGCATCAGCCGCGAACGGGTCGCCGTCGACGGCCCCGACACGTTGCCGGCGACGATCGCCTTCGTCCTACGAGCCCTCGGCACACCCGAGGACCGGATCTCCAGCGAGTCGCTCTGACGCGGAGCGGCCCACGACCTCGGCATGAGACCGAGGTCGTGGGCCGTGAAGCGGTGGTGGTTCCGCTACCCGATTGCCCGGTCCCTACCGCTCAGAGAGACTCCGGAAGAGAAAGGCAGCCATAGCCTGCCGATTCAGGACGGTCGACGGCCGGAACGTGCCATCTTGATACCCGGTGGTGATCCCCTCGTCCGCCAGCCACGAGATCGCGTCGAAGAACACGTGCGTCTCGGGGACATCGCTGAACCTCGGAGCATCCTCGGCCGGCTCCGGAGAGTCGGCGACGCCCCAGAGGAATGCCGCGGCGGCCTGCCGCGTCACCGAAGCAGACGGACGGAACGTCCCATCTGCGTAACCCTTTGCGATCCCCTCACCCGCCAGCCACGAGATCGCGTCGAAGAACACGTGCGTCTCGGGGACATCGCTGAA
>CAZALT010000115.1:8293-10986 GCA_964485515.1 uncultured Rhabdothermincola sp.
CCGCCAGCCACGAGATCGCGTCGAAGAACACGTGCGTCTCGGGGACATCGCTGAACCTCGGAGCATCCTCGGCCGGCTCCGGGGAGCCGGCGAGACGCCACAGGAACGATGCCGCAGCCTGCCGAGCGACGGGGGTCACCGGTCGGAACGTGCCGTCCTCGAATCCCGTGGCCAGTCCTGCACTGGCCATCCAGTTGATCTCCTCGAGGAATCCATGACCGGCGGCGATGTCCGAGAAGGGGGAGGGAGCGAAGGTCACCGGGGTGAAGGTCTCGACCTCAGCCGCGTAGTTCGACGTGCTTGCCGAGTACGTTGCGATCCCGTAGTTCGGGTTGGTCTTGGTGGCGTCCTCGCGGACGAACAACGTCGTGGTGAACGAGCCGTCGGGGTTGAGCAGGACCAGCTGGGCGGCCTGGCCCGGGTACTGGCCCGCCACCTGGTTCTTCGACGCCTCGGGAAGCGGCCACTTCTGGTCGATCATCTGACGGGACGAGCTCGGCGCGGCAGTCGAGCCGAGCGACGGCTGCCAGACGTCGGCGAACTTGCCGAACACGACGTAGAAGCCCGAGGGCTGGCCCACGGTCACGGGGACGCGAGAAGAGATCGACGCGTTCGGGTTGAAGCCAGTTCCCGAAACCGTGATGGTCTCCCCCAAGGGGTTGATGCCCGCGGGGTTGGTTCCGGTCCGCTCGACGGTGATCGTCGGCTTGACCATCTCGACGTTGACCGGATCGAGGCTTTCGTTCTCGGCGTAGAAGCCGCCGAAGGCGGGCACGCCGTCCTCCGTCAACTTCGCCGGCACGTTGGAATAGGTCCGCTTCGTGGCCGTGTCGTCGACGATGACCCCCGCGGCACTGAGATCGAGCGAGGCAAGATCGACGTCGTCATAGGTCTCGGCTGGCTGCGGTGGAGCGTCGAACCCGGCGAACGGCCGGGCGACCACGTCGGCGACCAGCACGCCACTCGTCGAGTCGAGGACCTCGACCCGTGGGTTGCTGATCTCGATGTCGAGTGCACCGTCGTGACCCTCGAAGCGGACGCTTCCCGTCGCGCTCGATCCGGGTTCCGCCGGGAAGTGGAACGTGCCGTCCGGGTTCGTGGTCGCTCCACCAGACACCGTGATGGCGCCGTCGGCGAGAGCGGGATTCACGATGTAGGAGCGAAGGCCGGCGCGCACACCCCAGTCGACTGTGCCGGAGGTCAAGGGCGACATGGGCTCCGCGGTAGCTGCGGGGACCGCGACGGCGCCCGCCGGGGTGGCGAGTGGAGCGGTGGTGACCAGCGCGGCGCTGGCCCCAACGAGCACGGCCACGCTGAGCGCCCCGAGACGACGGCGACGCGTGGGCGTCGCCGAGTGGATGGTTGTCATGGTTGCTACTCCTGGGTGGGGGTACTGACGAGGTGGTGTTAGGCAGTCTTACTAGAATGTCAGGTTGTTTCCCGGCCGAGCAATCCGGCGCACCGGCCGGCCGCGAACGGCACGAACAGGTTCAGAGCGAAGGACGCGCCCCGGCTCGACGACGCGCCACGGCCGTGAGCGCGCCGCCCAGACCGACGAGCACCACACCAGCCACCGCGATCCGACCGTCGGAGCCCGTGCGGGGCAGCGTTCCCTGGCCCGTCGTGGTGGCGGTCGCCGCGGCGATGACGGTGAAGTCCGCCGAGGTGATGCTGTCACCCGACGAGATCCCCCGCAGCTCGATCTGGTGGAGGCCCGCGGGGGTGTCGAGCGGGACGACGAAGGTGATCGTCACCAGACCGCTCGCATCGGCGGTGGCGGTGGCGACCCAGGCCGGCGTGCTGTGCAGCCAGACCTCGACCTGCTCGCCCGGCGTGAACTCCGGGCCCGACGCGGTGAGCGTGTCACCCGCGGTGACCGTGTACTTGTCGAGCGTGACGACCGGGGCGACCGGTCCGATGGGATCGACGACCACGTCGGGGACCTCGTCGAAGGTCAGCGTGTACGTGACCGGGTCCATGACCTCACCCGCGGCGTAGAGCCCGAAGGCGGGAACAGCCTCTTCGGTGAGCACCGCGTCGAGGTCGTACCAGGTGAGCCCATCGGGCGGAGTGGAGACCGGTAGCACGCCGTCGGTCGCGAGCGACGCGACCTTCAGGTCCGGGTAGGCCACCGGAGCTTCGGGCGCTCCCCCGCCGCTGGAGGTCCCGTGGAACGGGACGCTGGTGACGTCGGCGACCAGCCACGATCCGGTGCTGTCGCGCAGGATCTCGAGGTTCTCGAGCTTCAGGTCGAGCTCGGGTCCCTGCCCGTTGTCGTGGCCCGTGAACCGCACCGAACCGGCGAAGGCGGCGGTCGTGTCGTTCGTCGCTCCGTCGAAGGTGCCGCCAGGGAGCCCCGGGAAGGTGAAGGTGCCGTCCGTCGCGGTGTTGTCGACCGTCCCGCCGGTCACGGTGATGGAGCCGTGAGCGATCGGGCCCTTGATGTAGTTCACGAAGGACGAGCGCACGCCCCACACGAGGTTGCCGCCGGTGGTGTCGACCACGCCGTCGGGTGCGATGGCCGCAGTCGTGGTGGTCGTTGCGGGATCCTCGGTGGTGGTTTCCGTGTCCTCGGCCGCCGATCCGAACCCCGTCGTGGGCACCGAGGATGTCGGCGTGGAGGAGGCAGGGCCGGAGGGAGTGGGAGTGGGACCGGAAGCCGATGTCGATGCCGATGCCGATGTCGATGTCGA
>CAZALT010000116.1:0-2150 GCA_964485515.1 uncultured Rhabdothermincola sp.
CGACGCCGATAGAGCCGGGTTACCCATGAGCAGCGGAGCCGGGCGGTAGTACCGTGCCGGCGTTGGCGACGAGGGTGGAGGGGGCGAACGATGGCGGGAGGTGACGAGGTCCTTCTCGACGATCGCGCCTGGCGACGTCGCAACTCGATGTGGTTGTTGCCGACCGTGTTGTGCTGCGGCCTGTTGACCTGGGGGTGCTTCCTGTTCGTCGGGGTCCGGGCCAAGCGAAGATCCTGGCTCACTGCCGCCGCGGTCTACGGCGTCGCCGTCGTCGCCTACTTCGTGCTCATCGAGACCGGACCGAAGGCACCGGACGGAACATCGGACACGTCGAGCTGGCAGGGCACCGTCGGGTCGCTCTTCTTCCTGGCCGTGTGGTTCGGGGGTGCCGTGCACGCCCTGATCATCAACCGACAGTGGCTTGCCTTCCTGGCCGCGCCCGAGGAGACCGTGAGCGCGCCCCCGACGTCGGGCACCGCGAGCGCACCGTCGTTCTCGAGGAGCGTGACGAACCAGCTGGGCGCGCTCGATGACCCGTGGCGGTCGTTCGTGTCACAAGCCCTCACGTGGCAACGCGACATCGAGACCACGGTGGCCAACACCGCGCCTGGACCCATGCAGGACCGCCTCCGGGACTTGGCCGGCCACGTCGACAACGGCATGACCGAGTGTTGGAAGCTCGCCCGTGGAGGCCACCAGCTGACCGCGGCGCGTGCCCGCATCGACACCGTGGCCGTCACCCGACAGCTCAGCCAGCTTCCACCAGCTCGGACCGATCCGGCGATGACCCAGGTGGCCCAGGCGCTTCAGGCCCAGCTCGATACGGCGACGCGCATCGAGGGTGAGGTCTCGTCGACCTACGACGGGCTGCTCGTGTTGAACGCCCGGCTGGGCGAGGTGTCGGCGCGCGTGATCGAGCTGTCCGCTCGGCCCCTTGCGTTGGGAGATGCTGCGCTGGTCGATTCCGAGGTCGCGGTCGTCGTCGGCCAGTTGGCCGCCATCCGCCAGGCGCTCACCGACCTGGACGGCTCTCCACCCGCCGCATGACCACGCCGGCATCCGACCCAGGCCCACGTCCTCGTCAGGCACCGGCCACGACGGCCCGAACGTGATGTCGCCGCCCGCACGCGAGGACATCGATCACGTGCCCGCGGCGCGCATCCCGTGGTCGGCCAGCGGGCGGTCCCTCGGCAGGGCTCGCGTGGTCGGGTTCCTCCTCGCCGCAACGCTGCTCCTCGTTCCTGCGGCGTGCTCCGACGACGACGCCGGGCAACCGTCGACGACGGCCGCGTCGTCGGGCGACGACGCGACCGAGGCCACGTCGACGACTGCCGCAACGGCCGCGGCCGACGGAACGACCGATCCTCGTGAGCTCCTCGCCCCGCTCTTGATCGACGACGGCCCGCACACCACCGATGACTACGACCGTGGCGCCTGGCATCTCTGGGACGACATCGACGGAGACGGTTGCGACGCTCGCCACCAGGCCCTGCGAGCCGCATCGGTCGTCCCGGCCGAGGTCGACGAGCCGTGCGCCGTCGTCGCCGGCGAGTGGGTGTCGGCCTACGACGGGTTCGCCACGACCAACCCAGGTGACCTCGATGTCGACCACGTCGTTCCCCTCGCCGACGCCCACATCTCAGGCGGGTGGACCTGGACCGCCGAGCAGCGCCGCCAGTACGCCAACGACCAGGAGAACCTCTGGGTGGTGTCGGCGTCGTCGAACCGCTCCAAGCGATCGTCCGCGCCCGACCGGTGGCGCCCGGCCAACCAGACGGCGTGGTGCGAGTACGCGCAGCGCTGGACCGGCATCAAGGTGCGCTGGGCACTGACCGCCACGACGAGCGAACGCGACGCGCTCGGTCAGATGCTCGACACCTGCCCGGCCGGCACCGTGCTGTCGCTCACGCCAACCCGAACGGGCACCCCACCGGCCCCGGTGCCCACCACCGTGGCTCCCCCGCCGCCCGCCGGCGATGAGGTGTTCTACGCGAATTGCGCGGCGGCCCGGTCGGCAGGAGCAGCACCCATCCACCGGGGGGACCCCGGCTACCGCGCCGCCCTCGACCGCAACGGCGACGGCATCGCCTGCGAGTGACACGACGACGGCCTCGGAGCCGGGCACCATCGAGCTACGGCCATGGCAGTCC
>CAZALT010000116.1:2250-10922 GCA_964485515.1 uncultured Rhabdothermincola sp.
CCATGGCAGTCCGAGCACCTTGGCCGCGGCGCTCAGCTTCATCACCGGGCCTCGACCAGCCAACACGTCGGTGTTGCTCACGTCGGCGACGTGACCGGCCGATTGCTCTGGTGGAAGGCGGCGGTCTCGCCGAGGACGACGGAGCGAACGGACAGATGGACAGATGGGCACGCTGATCCCCGGGGACTTCAACCTGCGGTCGTTGAAGAACGACGCGGAGCGGCGGGTGGTCGAAGCGTTCCGTGACGGCCTCGACGACGACTGGCTGATCATCCCCGGCGTCGAGCTGGCCGACCGGTACCGGGACTACGAGATCGATGTCGTGCTCGTCCATCAGCTGCACGGGGTGACCGACATCGAGGTGAAGGGCCACAAGGTCAGCCTGCGCCAGGGTCGCTGGTGCGACGGGGCAACGGGCAGGGAGCTCGATCCCCAGCCGACCGCGCAGCTGCGCCACAACCAGCACGGGCTCGCCGGGGCGTTGCAGGCATCGTCGCCGCTGCTCGTCCACCTCGAGCTGAACGGCGGTCTGGCCTTCCCCAACGTGGAACGCATCGAGGGCCAGCTGCCCCACGCGATCGACCCCGACCAGGTGCTGACCGCCGCCGACCTCGCCGATCCCGAAGGACCCGTCATCGAGCTGACCCGGGTGCGGATGCGCGACAGCTGGTTGCAGGAGGCCCAGGTCAAGGCGGTAGTCGATTCGTTGTGCCCCAACGCCGAGCTCGTGTCGATCCCCGACGCCCGGACCGTGGCGGCGCGCTCGCGGCTCGACCGGCGCAGCGCCGACCAGACCACGGTGCTGGCCACCCTCGACCTGAACGCCCGGGTGGCGGTGACCGGCGCGGCGGGAACCGGCAAGACCCGCCTGGCCATGGAGTGGGCCCGGCGGGCGTGGCGACGCGACGACCCCGAGGAGCGGGTGCTGCTCACCTGCTACAACGAACCGCTCGCCGCCGAGATGCGCGAACGCATGCCCGACGATCCCGACGACATGCTCGTCGTGGGGGCCTTCCTCCAGGTGGCCCAGCAGCTCGACGGGATGCCCGCTCCCCCGCCGCTCGGCGACGGGGTCGACCCGTTCGAGTGGTGGACCGTCACGTTGCCGGCTCACATCGCCGAGCACTGGGACGCGGTGACCGAGCGGTTCGACACGATCGTGGTGGACGAGGCCCAGGACTTCAGCCCGGACTGGATCGCCATGCTCGAACGGCTCCTCGACCCCGCAGGGCCGGGCCGTCTGCTGGTCGTGGCCGATGCCCGCCAGGACCTCTACGAGCGGGGCTTCGAGGTGCCCGCCGCGGAGGACGGCTGGGTGCGGGCCGAGCTGACGAGCAACTGCCGCAACGCGCAGGCCATCGCCCGGCTGCTGCGCGCCCGTCTGGGCGGCGCCGGCGCGCCGGCCGAGCTACCCGACGGCGACGGCATCCGCGCCGTGCCGGCCGACGACGAGGCCCAGGCCGCGGCCCAGGTGGGAGCCGAGATCCGGCGCCTGTTCGACGAGGACGGCCAGACGCCGGATTCGATCCTGGTGGTCACCACGGCCAGCGCGGTGCGCAACGAGCTGCGCGACCGCCTTCACCTCGTGCCGTGGGAGCGGCGCGACGCGGGCTCGGTGGTGTGCGAGAACGCCCACCGGGCCAAAGGCCTCGAGTCCGACACCGTGATCCTGGTGTGCCTCGACGCCGACACCCCGGCCCACCTCCTCTACGTCGCCATCAGCCGGGCCATCAGCGAGCTGGTGGTGATCGGCCCGGCGGCCGTGCACGAGCGCCTGGGGCTGACGACGGGGTGAGACGCGGCGCCCGCCGTCGCCCCTCAGGGGCTCGCAGGAGTGCTGGTACCCAGCAGGTGGGCATTCGCGGCAATCGATCCCCGCTGCGGACGGACATGCACGATGCCGTCCTCGATGTCGACGACCTCGGCGACGGCTCGGACCTGTCCTGACCCGACGACGATGAACCTCCCGGGCACGACCACCGTCGGGTCCACGGCGTCGTCCAGGAACGCCCAAGACAGACCCGAGTCATCGAGCGTGTTCAGGTCGACGCGGAGGTCGAATGGCTTCGTCTCTCCCATGGGCCACCTCCCGGGTTGGGGTCCATCAGGAATCGAGGTCCGGTTCATGGTACGGGTTGTCCCACTCACCATCTGGACGCAAGCGCCAACTGGCACGGGCCGGATCACCGGTCACGAGTTGGTCACGAGGTCAGACCGGCGGTGCTGGCGGATTCGAGGAGCTTCTCCTGCTTCTCGGCGTCGAGGAGCTCCAGCCTCGATCCGGTGGTGTCGTCCTTGGTCACGTAGATGACGTCGTCCACGTACTCGGCCACGGCGCGCAGGTGCGACACGAGGGCGACCATCTTGCCGCCGCCCGAGACGGCGCCCAGGGCGTCGAGGGCCTGCTCGAGCGAGCCGGCGTCGAGCGAGCCGAACCCCTCGTCGATGAACACCGAATCGAGTCGACCTCCACCGCCGCGCGACGCGATCTCCACCAAGGCGAGCGCCAGGGCGAGTGCCGCCTGGAACCGCTCGCCACCGGACAGCGCCTCGGGTTCGCGTGCCTCACCCGACCGGATGTTGACGATGCGGAACCCGGCAGCGAAGGCGAAGGTCTCACCCGAGATGGTCTTGAGGCGACGGGATGCCTCGGCGAGCAGCTCGCCCTCCCGTTGGCTCACGAGGTGGCCGATGAACTGGCCGTCGCGCAGCGCGACGGCCAGAGCCGAGAGGTTGGCCACGAACGGCCGAACCTTGACGAGGTGAGCGTCGAGCGCCGCGGCTCGCGACGATGCCTCCGAGAGTCGGTCGATCTCGATCTGGCTCTGCGACTGCGCCTTGCGGGCCGCACCGAGCTCGGTGAGCACGTCGGGCAGAGATGCACAGCCCGTGTCGGCCACCAGGGCATCGAGCTCCTCGCGGTGGCGGTCGTGCAGGACGGCAGACTCCGCCCTCAGTGCGGCCAACGCGTCGAACACCGCTTGTGCCCGGGCGAGCCGCGCGTCGATCTCGCCGAGTCGGTCGGTGAGCAGCACCGGATCGTCGGCGTCGATGACCACCGGCTCGACGTCGGGTACCTGCTCGAGGTGCGCACCGAACGAGCTGTCGGCGACCGCCCACGAGCGGGCCGCCGCGACCTCACCGATCCGAGCCGTCACCGCGGCGAGGCAGGTGGCCGCCTCGGATCGAGCGCGTTGAGCCTGCACGAGCACCTCGTTCTGCTCGTCTCGAAGCATCCGCTCCCGGGCATCGAGCTCGCTGATCGCGACGTCGATCTCGTCGAGGCGGCGGGTCGCTGCTTCGATCGAGCAGCCGATCGCGGTGGCACGGTCGAGCGCATCTCCGATCTCGCTCTGCGCCCACGGCGTGGGCAGACCGTCCAGGGAGGCGGCCAGCCTGTCCACCGCGCTCTGTGACGCCACGAGTCGGTCCTCAGCGGCCGATCGCGCCACGTCGTACCGCTCCTGGGCGACGCGGATCTCGTTCTCCGCGTTCCGAACCGCGTCGGCGGCGAGGCGCTCCGCGTCCGCCGCCCGGGCGAGCGCGGCGTCCGCGGCCTCGCAGGCCTGGTCGAACGGGCCGAGGCCGACGTCCGGGTGTGCCTCTTGCAGATCGAGGCCGAGTGCACGGCCCTCCTCGACCCGGGCGGCCTTGCGACCGCGCAGGTCTTCCAACCTGGACTCGGCCGCGTCGTGCCTGGTGCGGAGCGAGACCGTCTTGTGCTCCTGCACCCGACGCTGGTCGTCGACCGTGTCCCGCGCCACCTGTGCCTCCTCGACGCGCTTCGCCGCCTCCGCGGTGTCGACGCTCGGCACGGGTGGCTCATAGCCATCGGGCAGCTCCTGGCGACAGACGGGGCACTCGTCGCCCGGGTGGCCGTCCGCGCCCGCCGTCGCCGCCGCGTCGGCGCGGCGCGCTCGATCGAGCAGGTCCACTGCAGCGGCAAGCCGAGCGTCGGCTTCGGCCATCTCGGCCGCCACTCCCGTGAGCGCCTCCTCGGCGGCGGCGACCTGCCGGGCCAACTCCTCGAGCTCGCCCTGGGCCTCGCGCTCGTCATCGAGCACCTCGCGCCACGCGGCCGACACGGTGGCCGCCGCCGTGCGCGCCGCTCCGGCTCGGCGCTGCTCCTCCTCGGCCTGCTCCCGGGCCCGGACCGCGCTGAGCCGGGCCGACTCGAGTGCCGTGTCGACGATCGCGACCGGTGGATCGCCGAGCTCGGCGCGTGCCCCGGTCGCACCGTGGAGCGCGTCCAGCGCCGCGGGCAGGTCGGTCACGACGCGGGCGACCGCAGACGCGGCACCGGCGAGCCGGTCGCGCGTCTCGAACCCGGCGAGCACCGTGACCGTCTCGTCCGAGAGCGTGGACCGCCGCGCACCGGTGTCGTCCAGATCTTCCCGGATGGATGCGCCGCGGGCCGTCGACTGGCACCAACCGGGCAGAAGGGCGCCGAGTCGTTCGACGACGTCGGGTTCGACCCCGGGCACCCGCTCGAGACGGCCGGCCAGCTCCCGGTCAGCTCGCTCGAGTGCGGTGATCAGCTCGTCGAGACCTTGGGCCTTCGTCGCCGAGACCTCGAGCGCGGCCCGTCGCTCGTCCGCCTCGACGGCGAGGCGCTTCGCCTCCGCCAGCTCGGCGGCCGGGTCGCGCGGGTGCTGATCACGCGCCGCCTGCCACTTCTGCTGCTCGCCACGCCAGTGGACGAGCAGACGATCGACCTCGGTCTTGGTGTCGGAGACGTCGTCGAGGTCGAGGATGGACCGGAGCACCTTGGTCCGCTCGCTGTCACTGGTCTGCAGGAGCTCGTCGAACCGGCCCTGCGGCAGCACGACGGCCCGGACGAACTGGTCGTGGTCGAGTCCGATGAGCGCCTGGATGCGGGCGTTGACCTCCTTGGCCCCGTCGACCTTCTCGCCGTCGTCGGAGACGAGCCTGTCGATGGGCCCGGCGGACCGACCGCGACGCCGGGTGACCGTCCAGGTGCGGGCCTCCGCCATGAAGACCAGCTCGATGTTGAGCGCCGGCTCGCCGTCGGTGATCAACGTCTCGAGAGGCCCACCGCCCTTCCACGTCTTCCTCGCGTACAGCGCCAGGCTGAGCGCCTCGATGATCGTCGACTTCCCCGCTCCGGTGTCACCGATGACCGCGAAGAGGTCGAGGCTCGTGAAGTCGATGTCGACACGCTCCCGGTACGAGCGCAGTCCCCAGAACGAGAGCTTGACCGGCCGCATCAGGCGTCCACCTCCGCAGCGAGCAGCGACGAGATGTCGGCGACCTCTCGCGGTTCGGCGGGCGAGCCGGAGACGATGGCGTCGTGGCACTCGACGAACAGCTCGACGATCCGCTCGGGGTCGACCAACTCCGAATCTGGCTGCAACACGCCACGACCCGGTCCGGCCAGCCACTCGCGGAAGGCCTCCTCGAGAGAGAGCGGCTCGGCTCCGTCGGCGAAGTCGTCGGCGATGTCGACCGCCCGCTGACGCCCGTCGATGACCGAGACGACCTCGGCATCGGGCAGGGCCGCCGCGACCGCGGCGCTGAGGGTGTCGAACTCGATGCCGCCGACCTCGATGACGTCGGAGGTCGCTGCCTCGCGGTCGGGCTCGACGGTGATCGTGACCTCGACGAAGGCGTCGGCGATGGCGTCGGCCCGTTCGGGCAGCTCGGCCAACGTGCACCACACTCGTCGGAGGGGCCGACCGGTGGTGAGGGGAACCGAGGTGATGCGGGTGGGTCGACCCGGCTGCAGGTCGGCGACGACGACCCGCTTGGACTCGCCCTCCTCGCCGTAGTCGACCTGGAGGATCGATCCGGCGTAGCGCCCGCGCTCACCCGAGACGTGCTGCGGTACGTGGATGTGGCCGAAGCCGAGGTAGCCGTAGCGGGGATCGAACGCGGCGGGGTCGGTGGCGTAGTCCTCGGAGATGTGGATGAGCTTCTCCGACGACGTTCGTGCTCCCCGGACGAGCACGTGGGATGCGAAGACCGCGACGTCGGTGGCCGGATCGAAGTCGTCGAAGCACACCCTGGAGTACGCCTCGACGATCTTGCGGAGTCCGTCGGCGTACTTGGTGTTGGTGTCGATGAGGTCGGCGAAGGCGCGCAGCACCCGGTTCTGGTGGACGAAGGGCAGGGCGACGAGGCGCAGCTCGCCTCCCGCCCGGGTCGGGTACCGGGTGACCGCTCCCTTCTCCGGTTGTTCGGGCCGGGGGTGGATGCGGACGGCTCGGTCGGTGAAGGCCCGGTGGTCGAATCGCCCGTCGGCGACGGCATCGACGGTGTCGTCTTCGAGCGCGACGGCGAGCACGTCGAGGGCGAGCGGTGAGTCGTGGTTGCCGGCGAGCACCGCGACCGGCGCCACGGTGCTCAGCTCGCGCAGCGCGGTGATGGCGAGACCGAAGTCGGCCATGGCTGGTCGGTGCCCGTCGAAGAGGTCGCCGGTGTGCAGGATCAGGTCGGGCTGGGCGTGCGAGGCGATCTCGGCGAGCTCGGCGATGACGGCACGGTGGTCGTCGCTGCGGGCGTGGCCGCGCACGGTGACGCCGAGGTGCCAGTCGCTGGTGTGCAGCACGCGGACCGCACCGTCGGGCCGGGTGCCGATGGGTGGTCGGGCAACGCTCACATGCCCTCCAGCAGGTCACGGGCATCGGCGTCGTCGTCGGCCGAGCCGAGCACCTCGGCGAACCGGGTGGCGTACGGCGGGAACGGGAAGCGGATGGGAACGGGTGCCGGCAGCAGCGGCTGGGAGGTGATCATCGTGCCGGGTGCGATGGTCTGGGCCCGCATGCGCATGACCGGCGGCAGGAACCCCAGCTCGGCGGCTTCGGACGACTTGATCTGGCCGACTGCTTCGAGCGCGGCGTTGTTCGTGATGTCGCGGTCGACGCCCGACGGGTTCTGCTGCGCACCGATGAGGATGACCCCGAGGCTGCGACCGCGCGCCGCGACGTCGACGAGCAGGGCTTTGATGGGCGACGTCCCCTGACGGGGCGCGTACTTGTTGAGCTCGTCGAGCACGACGAAGGTCTTGCCCGGCGCGGTCGAGTCCTCGTGGGCCTTCCACACCGAGGCGAGCACCGACGCGACGACGAAGCGCTGGGCGTCGTCGTGCAGGGCGTGGACGTCGACCACCGAGATCTGGTTCTTGAGGCCGACCTCGCCCAGCCCGGCTCGCACGAGGCGTCGCAGACGCGGCGTCGCCTTCCACAGCCGACGCACGAAGGCCTGGCGTGTTCCGGCGTTGACCCCACCGGTCCAGGTGGGGTCGAAGGTGGGGGCAGCGTCGTCGAGGACCTTGTCGGCAACGAAGCCCACGAGGTCGTCGAGGGTCTCGACCACCGCACCGTCGCCGGCACCGACGGTGGCCTTGAGGCGCAACGAACGTGCCGCGGACTCCCACGTCTGGCCGACGTCTATGGGGTCGGTCAGCACGACCCGGCCGGACGAGTCGCCGTCGAGGGGGTGGCACCAGCGCAGGAGTTGGAGGCGGACGACCTGCTCGATGAACGAGAGCTGGCCCGATTCGAGGTCGTCGAACACGAACTCGAGGAGGCCTTCCTCGATGAACTGCCGGGGAGACCACCCATACGCCGTGGTCTCGCCCCGCGCCCGTACCGAGATGTCAGGCACTGGCGCCGCTCCGGGGTCGGCGTCTTCGGCCGGGGCGAACACCTCGACGTCCTGGAACGGAGGGGGATCGACGATGCCGAGGCAGGACCACTGCCGACGGGCCTCGTCGCCCACCTCACCCCCGCCGAGGAAGACCTTGTTGTGCCTGTCGAGCACGCACAGGTCGGAGCCCTTGACCGAGAACAGCAAGGCCCGGTCGTGGGCGTTGGCGCCACGGGCCCGCACGCCCCGCTCGGTCTCGAAGAGCATGTAGAGCAGGAACAGGGCGTAGCTCGTCTTGGTCGCGACGCCGGACTTGCCGGAGATGGAGACGTGCGCGCCCTTGTCGCCGTTGAGGAACGAGTAGGGCATGAACACGATCTGGTCGTTCATGTCGAGACCGATGGGCAGTTCCTCGCCCTCGGCCATCTTGTCGAGGAACAGCGCTCGACGCCGGTGCAGGTCCTCGGCGATCCACACGGGCGCGCCCGACGACGGTGGGAGGTACTGCTCGGGATGGGTGCGGATCCAGGTGACCTCGGCCCGACGGAAGTGCTGACCCGGCAGCGTGGCTGCCGCGAGCCGCGCCGTGTCGGTCGCCATCTCGGCGCCTTCGACCCGGCCGGACACCTCGGTGACGATGCCGTAGTGGAACAGGACGGAACCGTCGACGAGCCGTTGCGGGGTGACGACGAAGGTGTCGAGCGCGAGGTCGATGCGCTCGTCGATGAGGACATGGGCTGTCTGCGTGCTGGCGTCGACCGAGGCGTCGACCAGACCGGCCACGGCTGCGGCCGGGATGTTGTCGAGCGAGGACAGGTCGTTGCGCCGCGACAACTCGGTGAGGTCATCGGGGCTCGACAGGTGCGGTGGCACGAGCGTCTCGCCGTGCGACGAGGTCGAGGTCGGCGCCAGGTCGGCGCCGGGAGCGGTCGGGAAGTCGCCGGGGTCGCTCATCGAGCTGCTCCGGTCACGACGGCGTCTCGTGCGGCACGCGTGGCGAGGTCGGCGGGACCCATGAGACGGGACAAGTGACTCTCCAGGTTCTTGACGGGACTGAGGTTGAC
>CAZALT010000117.1:0-10913 GCA_964485515.1 uncultured Rhabdothermincola sp.
GCTGGCCGAAGGAGGCTCGGTGGCCGAGGAGGCACGAGGTGAAGCGCACGTTCCAGCCGAACGTCCGTCGGCGCGCGAAGCGTCACGGATTCCGGCACCGCATGTCCGATCAGGCCGGTCGCCGGGTTATTCGCGCCCGCCGTCTCAAGGGCCGTCGGCGCCTGTCCGCCTGATCTGGCGCATCGGCGACAAGGCCACCTTCGCTGCGCTGCATCGTGCTCCCCGAGGCCGGTGCGGTGCGGTGACGGTCGCGACCTTGAAGCCACCCGTCGTAGCGGATCAACCCCCCGCCGTGGCCTTCGCCATCGGGCGCAAGGTCGGTTCGGCGGTCGTCCGCAACACGTTGCGTCGGCGACTCCGGGCCATTTCTCGAGAGCTCTCGGAAACGGCAGATGGGCTGGTGAGAGGCCATTTCTATCTGGTCTCGGTACGACCGGGCGCCGCATCTTCGTCGTTCGAGGAGTTGACGAATTCCGTGCAGGAGGCCCTTCGTCGCAGCACCGAGCAGGTCGCGCGCCGCGCCTCGACTCGATCGGACACCAGCCGATCCGCCACCGTGGTTCCCGCTGCGGTCAGCCTTTTCCCCGTCGACCCGCTCCGGTGATGACCTCGTGAGCTCGCGTCCGTCATCTGCACCGCGACGCGTTCCGCGTCTGGGTCCGGTCGCGTGGGTGCTCCACGCTGGTGTGCGGACGTACCAATGGGTGTTCGCGTGGCGTCCGTCGCCGTGCCGCTACGTCCCGACGTGCTCGAACTACGCCCTCGAGGCCATCGAGGTCCATGGCGCCGGGCGCGGCACCTGGTTGGCGGTGCGCCGGATCGGGCGCTGCCACCCGTGGGCCCCCAACGGCTGGGATCCTGTTCCCCCACCACATGGGGACGACCACGACCACGATCACCGCTGTGGTCCCGCCCCGGTGCGCCGCCGCCCGGTCGCTGAACCTCCCACCACCCCGAAAGTCGCGTGATGGACCCATTTTTCGACGCCCTCGCCCAGTTGATGGCGATCTTCTACGACCTTGTTCCCAGCTATGCCTTCACCATCGTGATGCTGACGCTGGCCGTCATGGTGGTGGTCACCCCGCTGACGCTCAAGGGCACCCGCTCGATGATGGTCATGCAGCAGGTGCAGCCCGAGATCAAGAAGATCCAGCAGAAGTACAAGGACGATCGGCAGGCCCTCAACGAGGAGATGCTGAAGTTCTACAAGGAGAACAACATCAGCCCGATGGGTAGCTGCCTGCCCCTCCTGGTGCAGATGCCCGTGTTCTTCGTGCTCTACCACGTGCTGCGGGGTCTGACCCGACGGGTGAGCACCATGGGCTTCGACGTCGGCTGGGTCCAGGCCTCCCTCGGCCAAGGCGCGACCCCGACCAAGGCCCCAGATATCGAACCTCTGTTCGATCCGGCCTACCTCAAGCACGATTCGTCGCTGTACCAGAGCTTGTCGAACACCAACACGATGGCGGCCGGCATCTTCGGGATGGACCTCTCCCAGAGCTGCGCGCAGGCGCTGTCGAAAGGGATCCTTCACGCGCTGCCCTACATCGTCTTGATCGTGATCGTCGGCGCGACGGGTTTCATCCAGCAGCGTCAGATCCAGGGACGCAACACCAATGCGCAGGTCAACCCCCAGCAGCAGATGATCATGAAGATCATGCCGATCTTCCTGCCGGTCATCTCGTTCACCTTGCCGTCAGGTCTTGTTCTCTACTTCGCGGTGTCGAACCTCTACCGCATCGGTCAGCAGGCGTTCATCTCCCGCAGCATCTACGGCATGAGCCGCCACGAGCAGCGGGAGAACCGCCAGAAGGCCAAGGACGCGCTGGTAGAGGCCAAGAACCAGCCCCTCAAGTCTGGTGGCGGCGGCAAGTCGGGCAATCCACGGGCCAAGGCCGCCGTCGTGGCCGACGAACCCAAGAAGTCGTTCGCGGAGCGTATGCGTGACCTGGCCGGTATCCCCGAGACCTCGACGCAACCGGACAAGCTGGAGCGGTCCGAACGGGCAAGCAAGCTGAAGGGCGGAGGGGCAAGCGATCCGAGCAAGACCCCGATCAAGTCCGCGTCAGGATCCAAGCGCACCACCCCGAAGTCGTCGAACCCCAAGAACGAGGGCGCGAAGTCCTCGAACGGCGCGAGTAAGGCTGACACCTCGAAGGGTGTGTCGAAGCCATCCAAATCGAACCCCGAGGGCTCATCGTCGAGGGAGGACAGCTCGTCCTCACCCCCGACCTTGCAGCCTCGGGCCCGGAAGAACAAGAAACGGTAGGAACACGAGTGGAGTGGGTCGAAACAACAGGTAGCAGCGTCGATGACGCGAAGAGCCGAGCGCTCGACACCCTTGGTGTCGATGAGACGGAGGCCGAGTTCGAGATCCTCGAGGAGCCGAAGGCCGGACTGTTCGGCCGGGTGCGCGGCGAAGCTCGGGTCCGGGCACGGATCCGGCCCGTCACCCCGAGGCCGAAGGTAGAACGCCGGGAACGCAAGCGCCGTCCCCGAGCTGACAGCAGCCCGACCAAGTCCGAGTCGGGTTCCAGCTCGGATACCCGACGCAAGGAAGCCGGTGGATCCCGCAAGGCGACCAGCGGCGGCTCGTCGGGCAGTCGGCAGACCAAGCAGACCACCGAGCGGGAACAAGCCGCAGACAAGGAAGAGACCATGTCGGAAACCACCACGCTCGAACAACAAGGTGAGATCGTCGCCGAGTTCCTCACCGGACTGCTCGACTCGTTCGACCTCGACGGTACGGTCGACCGTGTCTCCATCGACGATGAGATGCTCGAGATCCAGGTCAACGGCGAGGACCTCGGCCTGTTGATCGGGCCGAAGGGTCAGACGTTGTCCGCGCTGCAGGAGTTGTCCCGCACGGTGGTGCAGCGCCAGAGCCAGGGATCGAGCCAGGGCAGGTTCCGCCTCGATGTGAGCGGTTACCGGGAGCGTCGGCGCGAGGCCTTGCAGCGCTTCACCCAGAAGGTGGCCGAAGATGTGCTCGAGTCGGGTTCGGCCCGTTCGCTCGAGCCGATGGGGGCCGCCGACCGGAAAGTGGTGCACGACACGATCAACGACATCGACGGTGTGCACACCATCTCCGAAGGCGACGAGCCGTCGCGTCGTGTGGTGGTCCTTCCCGACTGAATCCCCACGATCAGGCCGGAATGGCCTGAAGACCTACATCCGGATGACGCGCCTTCCCTGGGAGGCGCGTCATCTCGCTTTTCGGTCACGACGCGGGGCGTCAGACCGACACGTCGAGGACCATGGCACAATGCCTCACCGAGGAGCGTACGACGCGCCCCACCTACCCAAGGCTGCTTCCTCTGATGGCTTCCCCCCACCACGATTCCCCGAATGAGTTGACGTCGGACCAGGTCGCCGATCTGACTGCGGTCCTCGAACGCAGCCGTGACGTTGGGTTCCTGGGTGACGGCGCGGTCCTCGGCCACATCACCCACGCCCTGGCCTTCGTGGCGGCCACGCCGATCCCCCCCGATCGGTTCCTCGATCTGGGAAGCGGCGGCGGTGTCCCCGGCCTGGTCCTGGGCGTGGCCTGGCCCGCAGCGCAGGGGACCCTCGTCGATGCACAGCAGAAGCGCTGCGTGATCCTTCAGGATGCGGTCGAGCGCCTGGGACTTACTGATCGAGTCACGGTACGTCGGGGCCGAGCTGAGGAGTTGGGTCGTGACCCACACCTCCGAGGCCAATTCGATGTCGTGACCGCCCGCTCCTTCGGCCCACCTGCCGTCGTGGCGGAGTGCGCGGCCCCATTCCTGGAGCTGGGGGGGTGCCTGGTGGTCAGCGAGCCCCCTGATGGTGGAGATCGGTGGCCCGTGGCACCTCTGGCCCAACTCGGTCTCGCCCCGGAACCAGCCGCATCTGATTCGACCGACCAGCCCCGTATGAAGGTGCTCCGTCAGGTCGAGCCACTCAACGATCGGTACCCACGCCGGGTGGGCATACCCTCGAAACGCCCGTTGTTCTGAGCAGGCACGTTGGGCGGCCGGTGCAGGGCGGACTGTTCCACGTGAAACATCTGATCGAACTCGAGTGACCGCGTGGCGGGAGGAGTACAGCGAGCGATGCTCGCCCGTGTTTCACATGAAACAATCCGCCCGCCGATCAGGCGAGCCCGTGGCCGGACACCCACGGTCCTTGACCCGGCCGGTTGGAGCGGGAAGGATGGGCCGGTGATCGCCGATCCCCCCGACGACCCCGAATCGGCGCCGGAGGCATCGATGCCCTCCCTCGAACCGAGTGCTCGCGGGGCACTCGAAGATGACGGCACCCCCAATCTTGGGATCCTCCGACGGTTCCTGGGCGGCTCGAAGCCCACCTCTCCCCCATCTTCGGGCACGTCGGACCCTCTGGCCGGGGACCCCCTCGCACCACAGCAGACCGCGGAGCATGCCGTGAACAACCCCGAAGGTTCCTCGTCAGGAATCGATCTCACCGGTTCCGGTGATCCGACCCCCTTGGTAGATCCCGACCGGACGCCCGACGAGGCGTCGACCGACTCCACAGTGGTCGAGCCCACGTCATCCGCACCCCCGTCATCCTCCACGTTTGGGGTCCCACCCACACACCTTCCTTCCAGCGATGGTGCTCCCGGCGCTCAACTCGGCGACCTCATCGAGGCGGGGCTCGTGGCGGAGGACGAGGATCAGGACGGAGCGCCGCCTGGTGCGCCGACCGAGAGCGTCACCGTCGACCACCGTGCCATCAGTGAGCCTCATGACCTGGAGGTGGTCGAGCGGGTCCTGGACGGCGGTGTCGCCGCGGCTGCCCGCCGCCCTCTCCCGAGGGTCATCGCCGTCGCCAACCAGAAGGGTGGCGTGGGCAAGACCACGACGTCGGTCAACCTCGGAGCCTGTCTCGCGGAGCTGGGCTATCGCACCCTGGTCGTCGACCTCGATCCTCAGGGAAATGCCAGCACGGGCCTGGGGATCAACATCCGGTCGCTCGAGACGTCCATGTACGACGTGATCATCTCGGGGACGCCTCTCGATGACTGCATCGAGGGATCCTCGGTCCGGGGCCTCTTCGTCGCCCCGGCCAGCCTTGATCTGGCGGGTGCAGAGATCGAGCTCGTCCCGGCCTTCAGTCGCGAGCTCAAGCTGAAGCAGGCCTTTGCTGAGGTTCGTGATGACTACGACTACATCATCATCGACTGCCCCCCGTCGCTGGGGTTGCTGACCGTCAACGCCTTGGCCGCGGCCACCGAGGTCTTGGTCCCCATCCAGTGCGAGTACTACGCCCTGGAGGGTCTCGGCCAACTCCTCCGCAACGTGGAGTTGGTCCAACGAAACCTCAATCCCGATCTCGAGGTGAGCGCCATCGCGCTCGTCATGTTCGATGCTCGAACAAAACTCGCCGATCAGGTCGCTCGGGAGGTGCGTGCGCACTTCGGGGACAAGGTCTTGCGACAGATCGTCCCTCGTACGGTGCGCTTGTCTGAAGCACCGTCGTTCGGGCAGCCGATCATCACGTTTGATCCGAGTTCACGCGGTGCAATTGCGTACCGTGAGATGGCCAAGGAGGTCAGTGGTGGGTCGCCGCAGCGGACTGGGTAAGGGCCTTGGTGCTCTCATCCCGGCCAGTGAAAGGGCTGAGGACAGCGAATCGGAGCTCCGTGAGATTCCGATCGCCAACATCGAGCCGAACCAACATCAACCGAGGAGCTACTTCGACGAAGAGGCTCTGGTGTCTCTTGCCGCGTCGATCACCGAGGTCGGCGTGCTCCAGCCGATCCTGGTCCGCGCCGCCGGCAACGACCACTACGAGTTGGTGGCCGGTGAACGGCGCTGGCGAGCCTCGAAGAGGGCTGGTCTCCAGACCATCCCGGCCATCGTGCGGACGGTCGAGAGCGAGCAGTCCCTCGAACAGGCGCTGGTCGAGAACCTGCACCGCGAGGACCTCAGTCCCCTCGAGGAGGCCGCCGCTTATCACCAATTGATGGAGGAGTTCGGGCTCACCCAGGAGCGAGTCGCCGAGCGAGTGGGCAAGAGCCGGTCCGCGGTGGCCAACACGATCCGTCTGCTCCAGCTCCCTCCGTCGGTGCAGCGGATGATCTCGCGGGGTGAGTTGACGGCGGGTCATGCTCGGGCCTTGCTCGGCTCGCCAGATCGCAACTTCCAAGAGGAACTGGCGCAACTCGTCGTGGAGGAGGAGTTGACGGTTCGCGAGGTCGAGGAGCAGGTGCGCCTGCACCTGGCGGGCGATGCCGATGAATCGTCTTCGGCTCCTGAGGCGGCGGAAGATCCCGCTCCCACGGCACGGCCGGCGTCACCAGGGTCGACGAAGTCAGCCGCGTTGCTCGAGCTCGAGGACCTGTTGGGCAGCCATCTCGATACGCGGGTGTTGGTGTCGATGGGCGCGGCCAAGGGCCGGATGGTGATCGATTTCGCCACGGTCGAGGACCTCGAGCGGATCTACCGCGTGATCCTCGAAGGGCGCGAGACCGCCTGATCGGCTGTCGGCGGGCACGTTTCGCGGGTTGTGACGGGCCGATCTCCAGGACTCACCGTCTTCCACACCCTGTGGCAAAACCTGTGGTTTACCGTTGATCTTCGTGTCTCATGTCACAGGATGGGTTGCGGGGACTCGGTGGGGATGAGACGAGGAAGCGGGTCGGTGCCGGCTCGATGGAAGGCTGAACGTCGTTGAGGAGCCCCGCGACCGTCGACTGGCCGGTCACGGTACGACTCGCTGAGCAGCTAGGGCTGAATGGGATCACCGCACCAGCGGCGGAGCGCCGCGGTGAGGGCGTTCGCCACGTCCGCGGTCTGCTGCACCACAGCGGCGGAGGGTCCGAGCTCGCACACCACGGCGGGCATGCGGGTCTCACGCAACACGGGGAGTCGCATCGGGTTGGGTGCATCGACGGTGAGGTCGGTCTGGTCGGTCAACGCGGTCACGATGAGATCGGCGAGACGATGTCCTCCCGCGCTCTCGAAGCCGGGCCGGGCGTAGTAGGCGATCTGGCCGGGGCCGTCGGCGCGGAGGTCGATGGCGAGGAAGGCCTCGGCGTTGAAGGCGTTGGCCGAGGCGGCTTGGGCGGAAGGGTCCGGGTCGGGGAGCACGGCCGCAGTGGCGCCGGCGTCGTGCAGGGCACGGGCGGTGGCATCGAGCAGTGCGCTGAGGCCGCCGCCGAGCACCACCCGTCGCGCGTCGAGCTCGCGCGGCGAGCGTCGCAAGCGCTCGCGCTCGCGGACGTGGGCGACCGTGGTGGTGTGGTCGTGTCGTGAGCCGAGTCGTTCGAGAGCGGCGATCACGTCGCGTCCGCACACGCCATCGATGGTGAGGGCCGTGTTCTGCTCGAAGTCGCGCAGCGCGTGCTCGGTGTCGGGTCCGAAGATGCCGTCGACCCGCCCCGCGTCGAAGCCCAACGCGTTGAGGCGGAGCTGCAGGTCGGCGACATCGTCGCCACGGAACATGGGGGCACGGAGGTAGAGGTACCGATCACCCAGGCGGTATCCGGCTTCGACCAGTTGGGACCAGGTGGTGACGTCGACCGAGCCCGTCTGATGTAGACCCCGCTGGGCCTGAAACAGCGAGACGGCGCGTTGGGTCAACTGGTCGAAGATGCCGTCGGAGGAGCCGACGTCGATCTCCAACGCGTTGAGTCGGCGTTGGAGATCGCGCACGGGCTCGCCGTGGCATCCGAGGTCGAGAGGGAGTGGCCCGTCCGCGTCTGCGGACAGGGGCAGACGGGGCGCAGCAGGCGAGTCGGGCATGGGGGCCGTGTCGGGGACTCGGCGATCAGATGTAGCCGTTGATCTCCTGGATCAGCTGGCCTTTGCCCTTGGCTCCGACGATGCGCCCCGCCTCCTTGCCATCTTTAAAAACGATCATGGTTGGAATACTCATCACTGAAAAGCGTCGGGCGATGTCGGGGTTCTCGTCGACGTTGAGCTTGCGGATCTTGAGCTTGCCGTCGTGCTCCTCGGCGATCTCGTCGAGCACGGGAGCGACCATCTTGCACGGACCGCACCATTCGGCCCAGAAATCCACGACCACGGGCTCGGTCGCCCCACCGACCTCTTCGTCGAAGGTGGCATCAGAGACAGCAGAGACGAACTGGGACATGGTCGGTCCTTTCGAGCCCGGTCGATGCGAACCATCGAATCGGAGCGGTGTTGCGGTACAAGGTAGAACACCCCGTGCCAACGACGACGGCACCGGGAACATTCCGGGCGGCCCGCGCGTGCTGGCCCGTCCGGTCGAGAAGCCTCGCGCGACGCACGCGCCAGGCGATCAGTGGACGTTGGCTTCGAGCCAACGCTCGGCATCGATGGCCGCCATGCAGCCCGAACCGGCCGCCGTGATGGCCTGTCGGTAGGTGTGGTCCTGGACGTCGCCACACGCGAACACCCCGTCGACGTTGGTGTAGCTGCCGTCGTGGGTGATGAGGTACCCGCTGTCCTCCATGTCGAGCTGACCCTTGAACAGGTCCGTGTTCGGGCGATGGCCGATGGCGACGAACAGCCCGGTGACGGGCAGCACGGAGATCTCGTCGGTCAGGACGTCGCGCACCGTGATCTGGTCGAGTGAATTGTCGCCGACGATGTCGTCGACCACCGAGTTCCAGAGGATCTTGATCTTCGGGTTGTTGAACGCCCGTTCCTGCATGATCTTGGAGGCGCGAAGCTCGTCGCGGCGCACGATGAGGGTCACCGAGTCGGCGAACTTGGTGAGGAACGTCGCCTCCTCGACAGCAGAGTCACCACCGCCGACCACGGCGATGTCGTGACCGCGGAAGAAGAAGCCGTCGCAGGTCGCGCACGTGGACACGCCGTGGCCGAGCAGCTGCTTCTCGCCCTCGATGCCGAGCATCAGCGCCTGGGCGCCGGTCGAGACGATGACGGTCTCGGCGCGATAGGTGGGCTCATCGGCGTTCGGATCACCGATCCAGATGTCGAACGGGCGATGGGACAGATCGACTCGCGACACCTTCTCGGTGATGATCTCGGCCCCGAAGCGCAGCGCCTGCTCGCGGAAGCGCATCATGAGCTCGGGTCCCATGATCCCCTCCGGGAAGCCGGGGAAATTCTCGACGTCGGTCGTCAGCATGAGCTGACCGCCAGGCTGATCGCTCGTGGACGACGGCTCGCCCTCGATCACGAGCGGAGCGAGGTTGGCGCGGGCGGTGTAGATCGCCGAGGTGAGTCCGGCAGGCCCGGAGCCGATGATGACGACGTTGCGCACGTCGGGACTTGTCATGGTGGTCAGACCTCCAAGGTCGGTTGCAGCAACCGGACGGCGAGCGGAGGTATTCCCCCCGGGGGTATCGCGTCGGGCTGGTGGGGGTGGGGGGTGGGGGACGCTCAGCGCCTGGTGGGGGGAGCCGGTGGGGCGGCGGACATGCGCTTGCGGAAGACGAAGGCCCCGGTCAGCGTGAACACCGCACCGAGGATGAGATACGCGGCCCACACGCTGGAGGGGACCACGGTGTCGAGCACCCGTACGAGACCGATGAGGAGCAGGATCGCTGCCATGGCTCCGAGACCCAGCGCGATGATGCCGAACACGGCGGCGCGGGCCACGGTGAGGATCGGTCCGGTGGTCTTGCTGCGAACCAGGTCGACCTTGTCGACGATCAGGTCGGCCGCCTGGGCGGGCCAGTCCTTGGTGGGCGCCGACGACGAGGCGGGCCTCGGCTGGGTGGATGACGCCGGAGACCCGACGACGCGTGCCCGCGCCTGGGCGAGGGGATCGGGTTGTCCGGGACGGCGAGGACCCGACGGTTGAGCCATGGGCGAGGATCGTAGATCGGGTGGGTCGCCCGGTCGACCGTCGTGGCGGTGGGACCGTTCGGGCGAACCTTCCGTCGCCCCGATCTTGGTCAGGTCGGGGGCATCCAGGTGTAGATCGGCGCACAGGAACCTTGCTCCACGAGGGTGGCCAACACGGTCGACCCGGCGAGGGAGTCGAAGGCATAGACCTCGCTCGGGACACCACGGAACTCGACCGTGCGGTGCAGGACGAGGTCACCGAACGCGCCGAACCCGCTGGCCATGAGCTCGGCCCGGACAGCGGCCTCGCACGCGCCCACCGCGCCGAACGTGTTCGGCGCAGGATCGGGAACGATCAACTCGGTCGTCGTCGTGGGCTCGGTCGTGGGCGGGTTCGAGCTGTCCTGGCCGTCGGATCGCTCGTCGTCCGCGGCCAGCACCGAGTGCACCGATGCTTCGAGCTCGTCTTCGGTGTCGACGGAACCGAGCGAGGACGCAGACGGTGCCGCCGCGGACCCGGATCCTTCGATGGGCGCCCCGACCGGGCTGAAGGTCGTCGAGGACAGCGTGTCGGCCTGTGCATCGCCGGCGGTCTCGGCGTCGTAGGACGCATCGGCGCCGCCGACTGCTGTCGCGGTGTCGTGGACACCGCTGTTGCGGTTCAGGCCGATGAGTAGAGCGGGGACGGCGAGCAGGGCGATGACGATCGCCGCGACGGACGCGATCTTGTTGAGGCGAGCGCTGGGGCGGGTTCGACGGCCCTCCAGCGAGGTCACGTTCGCCGGTGTGGAGGCAGCTCCTGGTGCCGGATCGGCCGCGGTGGCCGCGGCGAGGGCCTGGGCGATGAGTGAAGCGCGCGTCTCGTCGTCGAGGTCGGAGGGTGCGCCGAGCTCGATCGAAACGGCACGAAGCTGCTCGACGCGCCGCGCCACCTCGGGATCGGCGTCCGCCCGGGCGCGCTCGGCGTCGGTGGCCTCGCCGTCGAGGATGGCGGAGGCGAGCTCGTCGCGCTCGGATTCGGTGGGGTCGGTCATGGCAGCTTCGATGCGAGAGGACAGCGGCGGGGATCACCACGGAAGGCGGCGCGGGTGGCTCGGGGGAGGGGGACGTGGGTCGATGTGCGAGGCCCGGTCATCGTGGTACCTCGGTTGAGACGTTCGGATGGGGCGCCTGGTTCCCGCCTGA